>JBFWZG010000176.1:0-5820 GCA_050185515.1 Reyranellaceae bacterium | reverse complement strand
GGAAATACCCGTCCTCGCGCCGCTTCAGCAGGCCGCCGATGCGCTCGGCCTCCGGCCCGTGCGCGTTGGCGCGCAGCGCGTTCTTGGCGAAGAACAGGCTCAGCATGTTGTTGTTGAAGTTCAGCCAGTAGAGATAGTGGGGAAAGTCTTCGCTCTCCGGCGCCACGGTCAGCCGCCCGCCGCCGTGGCGATGGCAGATGTACTGCACGATGGCCGCCGATTCGCTCAGCACCACCTTGCCGTCCTCGATCACCGGCGCGGTGGCCGCGGGATGCAGCGCCAGATACTCCGGCGGCGCCAGCCGGTCGGGGCCGCGATTGTACCATTTCAGCTCGTAGGGCAGGCCGAGCTCCTCCATCAGCCAGACGATGCGGTCGGACTGCGAGACGCCCAGATGGTGGATGACGATCATGCCGCTGCTCCTTCGCGCCGATGTGCCGTGCGCGAAGCCTACCGCATCCGGTCGTCGTGTCTCTAGCGCTGCAGATTCTCCACCAGCATCGCCATGCCCTGGCCGGCCCCCAGGCACATGGAGACCACGGCGTAGCGGCCGCCGGTTTCCTTCAGGTGCTGCAGGGCGGTGATGGTCATGCGCACGCCGGTGGCGCCGGGCGGATGGCCGATCGAGATGCCGCCGCCATAGAGATTGGTGATGTCGCGCGGTATGCCGAGCTGTTTCTCGGCATGCAGGTTGACCACGGCGAAGGCCTCGTTGATCTCGAAATAGTCGATGTCGGACACTTTCCTGCCGGTGCGCTCGAGCAGCTTGGCGATGGCCGGCACCGGGCCCGCGCCCATGATTCGCGGTGGCACGCCGATCGTCGCCCAGTCGACGATGCGGCCTTCCGGCGCCAGGCCCTTGGCTTCCGCCGCTGCGCGGTCGGCCACGACCATGAAGCCCGCGCCGTCGGTGACGCCGGACGAGTTGCCGGCCGTCACCTTGCCGTCCTTCTTGAAGGCGGGCTTCAGCGTCGAGAGCTTCTCGCGCGTCACGGTCGGGCGGGGGAACTCGTCGACGGCGAAGCTGCGCGTGCCCTTCCTGCCGTCGGGCACGTCGATGGCAACGATCTGCCGCGCCAGGAAGCCGGAGTCTATGCCCTTGCCGGCGCGCTGCTGGCTCATATGGCCCCAATCGTCCATCGCCTCGCGGCCGTACTGGTAGTCGGCCGCCAGGTTCTCCGCCGTCTCGCCCATCAGCTCCTGGCTGAACGGGCAGCGATAGGCCCAGTCGAGCTGGTCTTCCAGCACCTGCGGGCCGCGCTTGTGGCCCCAGCGCGCGCTGGTGACGACGAAGGGCACGCGGCTGAAACTGTCGGCACCGCCGGCCAGCGAGATCTCGCTGTGGCCGGTCTGGATCTGCGCCCCGGCCGAGACGATGGCCTGCAATCCGGTGCCGCAGGCTCGCACCACGGCCAGCGCGCTGGTTTCCTCCGGCAGCCCGGCCTTGATGCCGACGACGCGGGCGTTGAACATCGAATCGCGGTCGGGAAACATGGTGCTGCCGAACACGATGTGGTCGATGTCCTCGGGCTTCAGTCCCGACTTGGCCAGCGACGCCTTCGCGGCATGGGCGCCGAGATCGGTCATCGCCACGTCCTTCAGCGAGCCGCCGAAATCGCCGAAGGCGGTGCGCACGCCGGCGGCCAGGATCACGTCGCGGGGCATTTTGCTCTCCGTGTGTTCTAGAGGTTGAGATTGACCGGCAGCGCCTTGGTGCCGCGCAGGATAAGCGAATCGTGCCATTCGGGCGCGTCGATCGCCAGTTCGATCCTCGGCAGGCGCGCCGTCAGGAGCTTCGCCGCCACCTGCGCCTCGAGCCTGGCCAGCGGTGCGCCGAGGCAGAAATGGATGCCGTGGCCGAAGGTGACGTGCGCATTGCCCCTGCGGGCGATGTCGAAGCTTTCGGCGTCGGCGAACTGGTCGGGATCGCGGTTCGCCGAGTTGAGGAAGGCGAAGACGCGCTGTCCGGCCCGCATCTCCTTGCCGCCGAATTCATGCGTCTGCGCCACCACCCGCGCCAGCGCGCCGCTCGGCCCGTCGTAGCGCAGCCATTCCTCGACCGCGCTGTCGGCCAGCGCGTGGTTTTCGCGCAGCCGCTCCCACTGGTCGCGGAACTTCATCGAATAGTAGAAGCCGTTGCCGATCAGGTTGGCCGTGGTCTCGTGGCCGGCAAAGAGAAGGAGGATGCAGGTGCCGATGATCTCGTCCTCGCTCAGCGCTTCCTTCTCGTCGCGGGCCGCGATCAGCTGCGTGATGATGTCGTCCCCCGGCGCCGCGCGGCGCTCCTGCACCAGGTCGCGGAAATAGGCCGACATGGCCCGCGCGCCGGCTTCGGCGCGGGCGTATTTGTTGTCGGCGACCTGGGCGGTGCCGATGAACAGCGCGATGTCGTCGGACCAAACTTTCACGCGGTAAAGATCGGCGCGCGGCACGCCCAGCAGATCCATGATCACCATGGCCGGCAGCGGGTAGGCGAAGTCCATCACGAAGTCGACCGTCTCGCCCTTGCGCGATTTGCCTTCCATGTTGTCGATCAGGAAGTCGACGATTTCCGAGATGTTCGGCAACAGGTTGGCGACCGTCGTTGGCGTGAAGGCGCGGGTGAACAGGCGGCGCAGGCGGGTGTGGTCGGGCGGATCGCGGAACACCATCCACTTCGTCAGGTAGCGGATCAGGTCGGTGACGCTGGTCTGCTGGAATTCCGGGTTGGCCTTGAAGAACGGGGTCAGCCGGTCGGCCGAAATCTGCTGGTTGTTCAAGGCGATGCGGCGCACGTCGTCGTAGCGCGTGACGATCCAGGCCTTCATCGCCGGCGACCAGTGGACGGGGTCCTCGGCCCGCAGTCTGGCGAAGGCGGGGAAGGGGTTGGCGTTGGTGGCCGGGTCGCCGAGGTCGAAGACGTAAGGCGAGCCGCTCTGCGCCAGTGCCGGCATTCTGGATTCCTCCCGATTTTTTGGATTAACTAACACATGACTGTTTACCAAACAATCGTTTGTTTGTTACATTAAACCATGGAAGCGAAAGCGGAAATCCGTCCCGACAATCGTCGCGAGGAATTGCTGCGGGCCGCCGCCAGGCTGTTCGCCGAACACGGCTTCGAGGCGACGTCGATGCGCGACATCGCTGGGGCAGTCGGCATGCTGGCGGGCTCGATGTACTACCATTTCCCCTCCAAGGAGGAACTGGTGGCGGCGACCCATGGGCGGGGCGTGGAACAGATTATCGCCGCGGTCGAGGCGGCGACGAAAGACGTTGACGATCCGTGGCTTAAGCTGGAGGCCGGATGTCGGGCGCATCTCGCCGCGCTGCTCGGCGATGAGGATTTCGCCGCCGTGGTGCTGCAGGAATTCAGCCGGGTCTCGCCGCAGCTTCGTGCCAGGCTGATCGCGCAACGCGATGATTACGAACGGATTTTCGCCCGCCTCGTCGACGCGCTGCCGGTCGCCAAAGGCGTCGATCGCCGGCTGCTGCGGCTGATGCTGCTGGGCGCGCTCAACTGGGCTCCCACCTGGTACCGCCAAGGGCTTGCGAAACCTGAGGAAATCGCCTCGGGCTTCGTCGCCATGCTGCGCGAGAAGGCTGCCGGCTGATCAGCGGGCGATGATGCCCCCGTCGATCACCAACTCCGCCCCGGTCATGTAGCTCGAGGCATCGGAAGCCAGAAAAAGCACAGCGTTTGCAATATCTTCCGGCTTGCCGGCGCGCTTCATCGGGGCGCCGATGGCGGCCAGCGCGTTGGGGTCCATGGCGTTGGCGCCGGCCGGCTGGTTGAATTGCTGCCCGCCCATCGGGATCTTGGTCCAGATCGGGGTGTCGATGATGCCGGGGTGAACCGAATTTACCCTTATATTCCAATCGTTTTGCGCGCATTCCAGAGCCACGGCCTTGGTGAACAGGCGGACCGCGCCCTTGGTTGCGCAATAGCCGGCCAGCCGCGGCGAGCCGACGAATCCTGCGACCGAGGACATCATGATTATCGACCCGCCGCCGGTCTCCTTCATCGCCTTAACCGCTTGTTTCGTCCCGAGAAAAACCCCGTCGACGTTGATCGCCATCTGCCGGCGCCAGTCGTCGAGGGAGAAGTCGAGGATCGAGCCGGCCAGGCCGACGCCGGCGTTGTTGACCAGCACGTCGAGCCGGCCCCATTTGCCAACCGTTTGGGAAACAACGGCTTTCCACTGGTCCTCGGATACGACGTCGTGCCGGGCGAAGGCGGCTGTACCGCCGACCTTGCCGATATCGATCGCCAGAGTCTCGCCTTGGGCCGAATCTATGTCCGTTATCAAGACCTTGGCGCCTTCGCGCGCCAGAACCCGGGCGCATGCGGCGCCAATGCCCGAGGCGCCGCCGGTGACGATCGCCACCTTGCCATTGACCTGACCCATACTCCGTTCCCTCCGGATAGATATTAGTTATGGCTGCAGGGGGTCTGCTCGCCCCTTTGCCGGCCCCTTGCCGACCCCGGGCGGGGCCTCGCCGATGCCTCGTCACACCCCGCCGTCAGACGCCAATCGTGTAGCCGCCATTCACCGACAGGTGCTGGCCGGTGATGTAGGAGGCGGCGTCCGACAGCAGGAAGCAGACCGGCTGCGACACCTCCTCCGGGGTCGAGAAACGGCCCATCGGAATCTGCGCCATGTAGCGGTCGCGGAACTTCTCGCCGCGGATGGTTTCGGTCATCGGCGTCTCGACGACGCCGAAGCAGATCGTGTTGACCGTGATGTCGTGCGCCGCCCATTCGCGCGCGGCGCTCATGGTCAGTCCCATGACGCCCGATTTGGCGGCGCCGTAGTTGATCTGGCCGACCGTGCCGCGGCGGCCGGCGTCGGAGGAGATGTTGACGATGCGGGCCGGCGACTTGTCGCCCGACTGGCGGCGCTCGATCATGTGGCGGCCGACCGCCTGAAGGCAGTAGAAGACGCCCGACAGGTTGACGTCGATGACCTGCTGCCAGGTGGCGGCCGACATCTTGTCGATCATCGCCGCGCGCACGATGCCGGCATTGTTGACCAGGCCGTGGACGGCGCCGAAGCGCTTCACCGCATCGGCCACGGTCTGCTGCACGAAGCCGGGATCGGCCACCGAGCCGACGCAGGCCATGGCGCGGTCCTTTCCGAGTTTTCCGGCCAGCGCCTCGACGCCGTCGGGCTTGACGTCGATGGCGACGATCTTCGCGCCGAGGGAGGCCGCCAGTTCGGCGACGCCCGCGCCGATGCCCTGGCCGGCGCCGGTCACCATGACGACATTGCCGTCGAGCTTCATCGGGTTGATCGTCATGGTCAGAGCCCCAGAACCAGCTTGGCCATGATGTTGCGCTGGACTTCGTTCGATCCGGCGTAGATCGACGCGGCGCGATGGTTGAAGTACTGCGGCACGGCGGTCACGGCATGGGCGGGGGCCACCGGCTCGACGTTGCTGCCCGGCATGCGCGCCTCGGGCTCGAAGGGCTGGGCGTAGTAGCCGATCGCCTCGACGGCGGCCTCGGTCAGCTTCTGCAGGGTCTCCGAACCGCGCACCTTCATCATCGACGACATGGCGCCGGGATTCTGCCCGTTGCTCAGCGCCGACATGATGCGCTTCTCGGTGTATTCCAGCGCCGTGACGTCCATCTCGATCTCGGCGATGCGCTGCAGAAAGGCGGGGTCGTCGGCCAGCGTGCCGCCGGCGCTGGCGGCCTCGGCTTTGGCGATGGCGCGCAGCGAGGCGATGGCGGTGTGCAGGCCGGCGGAGTAGGGATCGCCGCCGCGCTCGAACTCGAGCAGGTACTTGGCGACGGTCCAGCCCTGGTTCTCGTCGCCGACCCGGTTGGCGATCGGCGTG
>JBFWZG010000175.1:0-5830 GCA_050185515.1 Reyranellaceae bacterium | reverse complement strand
GCCTGGTTGAAGGCGCCCTCGGCGAACAGGCGACGGAAGAAGTTGGGCAGCTTGAACGCGATGAAGAAGGCGTCGGCCACCGGGCCGGTTCCGGCGACGGCGGCGATCACCACGTCGCGCGCGAAGCCGGCTATGCGGCTCAGCAGAGTGAAGCCGCCGATGGAGGCGACGGCGCGGGCGAAGCTCATGCGGACGGGCTCATCGGATGCCACTCATAGTCGTCTGCCGACCGCTTGGGAAGCGGGTCACCGGCCGAAGGCCCGCCTGAGGAAATCCGCCACGTCGCGCTGCGCCGCCGCCAGCGCCGTGGCGTCGCCGCCATAGGTTGCGCCGTATTCCATGCAGGCTTTCAGATAGGCGTTGATGACGGACTGGTCCGCCATCTCCTCGCCGGTGTCGAGCCGGCGCATCGTGCCCTTGCCGACCTCGACCTCGGCGCGGCAGTTGCGGGCGCTCTGCAGGCGCGGATAGCGGCGCGGCGGTTCGGAAATGTCGAAATCGTGGTAGGCGCCGTCATAGGCTTTCGCGTCGATGCGCGCGCCTTGCGCGGCGAACCACTCGGCATAGGCGAAGCAGGGCGGGGCGGGCGTGTAGTCGTCGGCCGCGCCCAGCAGCATCAGCAGCGGCGCCGGCGACACGGCGTCGGCGCGATAGGGAATGTTGCAGGAAGGATAGAGCGCGACATGGGCGGCGAAGCGCAACTCGCCGTCGATCAGGCCCTGCCGGACCGGCTCCAGTGCCGTATAGAGCGCCACCTGGCCGCCGCGCGAGAACCCCATGACGGCGATGCGCTGCGGATCGATGCGCGGATGGCCGGCCAACAGCTTCAGGGCGACCAGCGCGTCGGCGACGTTGGCCATGGTGGAGAGCCGCGTCTGGTCGGTGCCGGTCGAGCGCAGGCCGCGGCCGGAGAAACTGTCGAGGACGAAGGTGGCGTAGCCCAGCGCGTTGAGCCGCGCCGCCCAGTCGTGCTCGCGTCCGGGCAGAATGCCGCCGCTGCCATGGGCGATGACCACGGCCGGCACGCGCCCGGCGCCGGACGGCAGGGTCAGGGCGCCGGAAATCGTCGCCTGAGGCATGGCGGGATTGCGGTTGACCAGGTCGCTGGGGCCGCGCGGCGTCGGCGTCAGGAATTCGATCGCGCCGACCCGTCCGTCGGCCAGCGATGCGGCGGGCTGGCCCTGGGCCAGCTGGGCAAGCGCGGACTGGACGAAGATGAGGGCGATGAGCGCTGCGAGGAAGATCGGCACGATGAACCGCCAGGCTGGTCCGATGCGGGCGCGGATGCTGGCCTGCGATTATGTCGGAAGCGCGGTCGGACCGCTATCGGCGGCAGGCTATTCCGCCGCCGCTCGCCGGCGGCGGGCGATGCGGCGCGGCGGCGCGGGCGTCGGCGGCGCCGGATCCGCCGCCAGCCCTTCCTTCTCGTCGGCCTGCTGCAGCACGTCCTGCAGGCGCGTCTTGATCTCCGCCAGCTTGTCGGGGTGGACGATCTTCAGGCCGAACAGATCCTTGACGTAGAACACGTCGACGGCGCGCTCGCCGTAGGTGGTGACGTGCGCCGAGGAGATCTGCAGGTTGAGCTCGGACAGCGTGCGGGTGACGAGATAGAGGAAGCCCGGCCGGTCGCGGCCGTTGACCTCGACCACGGTGTGGGTGTTCGAGGCGTTGTTGTCGACCAGAACGCGGGGCGCCACGGTGAAGACGCTGGCGCGGGTGGGATAGGCCGGCTTCTGGCGCTCGAGCTGCTCGGCGATGCGCAACCGGCCCGACAGCGCCTGCTCGATGCGCGCCGACAACCGCGCCAGCTTGTCGGAACGCTCGAAGGCGCCGCCCTCGGTGTCCTGGATCGCGAAGGTGTCGAGCGCCATGCCGTTGGCCATGGTGAAGATCTTTGCGTCGACGATGGTGGCGCCGGTCAGCGCCATGGCGCCCGCGATGCGCCAGAACAGGCCCGGCATGTCCTGCGTGTAGATGGTGACTTCCGTCACCGCCCGCTCGGCATCGACGCGATGCTCGACCATCAGCGGCGAGCCGTCGCGCGCGGCGCGGCGCATCAGGTCGGCGTGGCGGGCATGGGTGGCGGCGTCGAACGACAGCCAGTAGGCCGGATAGCCCTCGGCGAAGATGCGCTCGCGCTCCTCCTCGCTCCAGTCCGGCAGCAGCTTCGCGGTTTCCTCCTGCGCCTGGCGCACGCGCTCGGCGCGGCCGCCGCCCAGCGTGCCGCCCGACAGCACTTCCTCGGCGGCGTAGTAGATCTGACGCAGCAGCGCTGCCTTCCAGCCGTTCCACACGTTGGGCCCGACGGCGCGGATGTCGCACACGGTCAGCACCAGCAGCAGGCGCAGCCGTTCGGGCGACTGCACGAGTTCGGCGAAATCCTTGATCGTCTTGGGGTCCTGCAGATCGCGCTGGAAGCCGGTGTAGGACATGGCGAGATGCCAGCGCACCAGCCAGGCGACGGTTTCGGTCTCCTGCGGCGACAGGCCCAGCCTGGGGCCAAGATTGTCGGCGACCTCCGCGCCGAGGATCGAGTGGTCGCCGCCGCGGCCCTTGGCGATGTCGTGCAGCAGCACGGCGAGATAGAGCACCTCTCGCGACAGTACCTTGTGCACGATGGCGCTGGCCAGCGGATGGTCCTCCTTCAGCGCGCCCTGCTCGATGCGCGAGAGGATGCCGATTGCGCGGATGGTGTGCTCGTCCACCGTGTAGGTGTGGTACATGTCGTGCTGGGTCTGCGCCACGACCCTGCCGAAATCCGGCACGAAGCGCCCGAACACGCCCGCCTCGTTCATCCGCCGCAACGCGGTCTCAGGATCGTTGCGCGACGTCAGGATCGCCATGAACAGCCGGTTGGCCTCGGCATTGGCGCGCAGCCCGTGGCCGATCAGCTTCAGGTTCTGCGTCACCAGCCGCAGGGTGGCGGGGTGGATGTCGAGCCCGTTCTCCTGCGCCACATGGAACAGGCGGATCAGCTTGACCGGGTCGCGGGCGAAATCGTCGTCGTTCGCCACCTTCAGCCGCTCGCCGTCGACGATGAAACCCTCGAGTTGGCGGGGCCTGATGGTCGCCAGCCGGAACAGGCCGAAGCGCGGCTTCCGCTTGTGCGCCTCGTCCAGCGCGGCGCAGAAGATGCGCGTCAGGTCGCCGACCGTCTTGGCGTGAAGATAGTAGTGCTTCATGAAGCGCTCGACCCCGCTTGTGCCGGCGTGGTCGGTGTAGTGCATGCGTCGGCCGATCTCGGCCTGCAGGTCGAAGCTCAGCCTTTCCTCGGCGCGGCCGGTGATGAAATGGATGTGGCAGCGCACGTTGCGCAGGAAAGTCTCGGCGCGATCGAACTTGCGCGCCTCCTCGGCGGTCAGCACGTCCTTGTCGACCAGCTCGGCGACGGTGCCGACGCGATAGAGATACTTGGCGATCCAGTAGAGGGTCTGCAGGTCGCGCAGGCCGCCCTTGCCGTCCTTGACGTTGGGCTCAACCACGTAGCGCGAATCGCCCATCTTGCGGTGGCGCACGTCGCGCTCGGCCAGCTTGGCCTCGAGGAAGTCGCGGCCGTCGCCGCTGAGGAAGGCCTGGGCGAAGGCGCGCTTGAACTGGTGATAGAGCTCGGGCACGCCCCACAGGTAGCGACTCTCCAGCAGGGCGGTGCGGATCGTGTGGTCCGACTGCGCCAGCCGGATCGATTCCTCGATCGAGCGCGTGGCGTGCCCGACCTTCAGCCGCAGATCCCACAGGGTATAGAGCATGTACTCGACCACCTGCTCGCCGCGCGGCGTCTGCTTGTAGGGGCGCAGGAACAGCAGGTCGAGGTCGGATTGCGGATAGAGCTCGCCGCGGCCGTAGCCGCCCACCGCCACCAGGCAGATCTGCTCGGCGGCCGTCGGATTGGGCGCCGGATAGACCTGCTCGTTGGCGACGTCGAACAGCACCTTGACGATCTGGTCCATCAGATGCGCCATGCCGAGCGTCACCTGCCTTCCGTCGCCGTCGGCCTCGAAGCGGCGCTGGATTTCGGCGCGGCCGGCCTCCAGCGCCTGGCGCAGCACGGCCAGGATCCGTTCCCGCTCGCCGCCGCCGCGCACCGCCGGGTGGCGCTCGACCACCGCCGCGAGCTCGGCGATCAGCGGCTTGCGGTGGATGATGGCGCGGCGCTCGCGCAGCTTTTCGTAGGGATTTTCCATGAAGTTCATATGGGTGGCCGGCCCGGCCATTGTACCCGCCGCCGCAGGCGGTCCACAATCGGCCGGTTCGCCGGAGCGGCGCATGAACGGGGAGCGATCGGGTGGGCGGCGATTTCCTGCACTGGCTGGAACTGACCGGGGTCGCGGTATTCGCACTCACCGGAGCGCTGGCCGCCGCGCGGCAGCGGCTGGACATCTTCGGTTTCGCCCTGGTCGCCAGCGTCACCGGCATCGGCGGCGGCACCCTGCGCGATCTGCTGCTCGATATCGCGCCGGTGTTCTGGATCGACGCGCCGGTCAATATCGGGATCTGCGTCGCGGTGGCGAGCGCAGCATTCTTCCTGGCGCGGCACATCGCCCGCGGCGAGCGCGCCATCCTGTGGGCCGACGCACTGGGCATGGCGCTGTTCTGCGTGCTGGGCGCGGAGCGCGCGCTCGATCACGGCGCTGGCGCCATGGTGGCGGTGATGATGGGGGTGATGACGGCGACGTTCGGCGGCATCGTGCGCGACGTGCTGTGCGCGCAGGTGCCGCTGATCCTGCGTCAGGAGATCTACGCCACCGCCGCGGCGGCCGGCGCCGGGCTTTACGTGCTACTCGTTTTCGTCGGCGTACCGGAAACGCCGTCTCTGATCGCCGGTTTCGCCGCCGCCTTCGCCACCAGGGGCGCGGCGCTAGCCTTCGGCTGGTCGTTGCCGGCCCATCGCGGGCTGGAGAAGTGAGGCGCCGCGCCTGAACGCCGCCCGTTCGCGATTGCCTCGGGCGTCCGGCGGCTCACGGCTTCTCTTCGCGCCGCAGGGCTACGAGCTGGTAGAGCAGATCGAGCGCGGCCTTCGGCGTCAACTCGTCGGGATGGATCGTATCGAGCGCCTCCAGCGCGGCGGAACGGGGTTGTGGTAAGGCCTGCTGCGGCGGCGGCGCGGCGGCAAACAGCGGCAGATCCTGCGCCAGACGCGTCGCCGCGCCCGACTGCTCGCCGCTTTCGAGGCTGCGCAGCACTTCCTCGGCGCGGGCGATCACCGCCGGCGGCAGGCCGGCCAGCTTGGCGACATGGATGCCGTAGGAACGGTCGGCGGCGCCGGGCGCCACCTCGTGGAGGAACACCACGTCGCCCTGCCATTCCTTGACCCGCATGGTGTGCGGCGCCAGCGCGTCGAGCCGTCCGCCCAGCGCCACCAGCTCGTGATAGTGCGTGGCGAACAGCGCGCGGCACTTGTTGACGTCGTGCAGATGCTCGAGCGTCGACCAGGCGATCGACAGCCCGTCGTATGTCGCCGTGCCGCGGCCGATCTCGTCGAGAATCACAAGGCTGCGGGCGGTGGCCTGATTGAGGATGGCGGCGGTCTCGACCATCTCGACCATGAAGGTCGAGCGGCCGCGCGCCAGATCGTCGGCGGCGCCGACGCGGCTGAACAGCCGGTCGACCGCGCCGATATGGGCGGCGCGGGCCGGCACGTAGGCGCCGATCTGTGCCAGCACGGCGATCAGCGCGTTCTGGCGCAGGAACGTCGATTTGCCGGCCATGGTGGGGCCGGTCACCAGCCAAAGCCGCCGCTCGCCCGAAAGCGTGCAGTCATTGGCGACGAAGGCGCCGTCGCCGCGGGCCCGCAAGGCGGCCTCGACCACCGGATGCCGCCCGCCCTCGACGG
>JBFWZG010000174.1:4057-5858 GCA_050185515.1 Reyranellaceae bacterium | reverse complement strand
AGCCGGTCCCGCCGCGACGGAGCAGACATGCTGGCCCTCATCAAGGTCCTCCTGATCGTCATCGAAATCTACATTTACCTGCTGGTGGCGATGGCGGTGCTGTCGTGGCTGATCGCCTTCAACGTGCTGAACACGCGCAACCGCTTCGTCGCCGTGGTGATCGATTTCCTCTACCGGATCACCGAGCCGCTGCTGCGGCCGCTGCGGCGGATCATTCCCACCATCGGCGGCATCGACATCACGCCGGCGGTGCTGATCCTGATCCTGATCTTCCTGCAGCAGCTCATCATCGACAATCTGGTGCCGGCCGTTCTCTAGCGTCCTTGCCATGCGGCCTCTCTTCAGCGCCACGCGCGACGGGGCGATACAGTTCGCGGTGCGGGTCAGCCCGCGCTCGAGCCGCCAGGCGATCGAGGGCATCGTCCGCGACGCCGACGGGGCCAAGGCGCTGAAGATCGCCGTCAACGCGCCGCCCGACGACGGCAAGGCCAACAGGGAAGTTTTGGCGCTGCTGGCCAAGACCATCGGCATCGCCAGAACCCGCCTGTCGCTGGTCTCCGGCGCCACCGCCCGCAAGAAGGTCGTGCGGCTGGAGGCGGTCGACGCAGCCTTGCTGACGCGGCTGAACGACTGGATCAACTCGCTGGATCGTCCGACATGAACACCGCACCCGCCTTCGCCGAGAAACGCATCGACGGCAAAGCCCATGCCGAGCGCCTGCGGGCGCAGATCGCCGTCGACGCCGCCAATTTCGCCGCCACGGCAGGCATGAAAGCCGGGCTGGCGGTGGTGCTGGTGGGCGACGATCCGGCGAGCCAGGTCTACGTCGCCAGCAAGGGCAAGCAGACCCGCGAGGCGGGCATGGAAAGCTTCGAGCGCATCCTGCCGGGCGGCACCACGCAGGGAGAACTCCTGGCCGTGGTGCGCGAACTCAACGCCGACAGGCGCGTGCACGGCATTCTGGTGCAGATGCCGCTGCCGGCCCATCTCGACAGCGCCGCCATCGTCGCCGCCATCGATCCCGAGAAGGACGTCGACGGGCTGCACCCGCTCAATGCCGGCCGGCTGGCGCAGCTCGCCGCCGGCGCGAAGCTGAACTTCGCCGTGCCCTGCACGCCGCTGGGCTGCCTCATGCTGCTGCAGGACCGGCTGGGCTCGCTCGCCGGAAAGAACGCGCTGGTGATCGGCCGTTCGATCCTGGTCGGCAAGCCGATGGCCGCGCTGCTGCTGCGCGAGGACTGCACGGTGACCATCGCGCACTCGCGCACCAGGAACCTGCCCGAACTGTGCCGCCAGGCCGACATCCTGGTCGCCGCCATCGGCCGCCAGCATTTCGTCAAGGGCGACTGGGTGAAGGAAGGCGCCGCCGTAATCGATGTCGGGATCACCCGCATCGATCTGGGCAACGGCCGGACGCGGCTGGCCGGCGACGTCGATTTCGCCGGCGCCGCGCCGCGCGCCGGCGCCATCACCCCGGTGCCGGGCGGCGTCGGACCGATGACGGTGGCCTGCCTGCTGCACAACACGCTGCAGGCGGCCAGGCGCCAGACCGGACTCAGCTAGACAGCGCCGGGATCGGATAGAGCCGCGCCAGTTCCTTCACCTCGCTTGCAAGACGCGTCAGCAGCGCCTCGTCCTGCGGTGCGCGCAGCGTCTGCACGATCCAGCCGGCAACGCGCCGCATCGCGCCCTCGTCCATGCCGCGCGTGGTGCAGGCCGGCGTGCCCAGCCTGATGCCCGACGGCCGCAGCGGCGGCAGCCTGTCGTCGGGCACCACCTGCTTGTTGACGGTGATGCCGAT
>JBFWZG010000174.1:0-3957 GCA_050185515.1 Reyranellaceae bacterium | reverse complement strand
CGCGCCGCATCGCGCCCTCGTCCATGCCGCGCGTGGTGCAGGCCGGCGTGCCCAGCCTGATGCCCGACGGCCGCAGCGGCGGCAGCCTGTCGTCGGGCACCACCTGCTTGTTGACGGTGATGCCGATGCGGTCCAGCGCCCGCTCCGCCACCCGCCCGTCGATGCCGAAGCTGGCGATGGCGTCGATCACCAGCAGGTGGTTGTCGGTGCCGCCAGTGACCAGGATCGCGCCCTGCTCCATCAGCGCCGCCGCCAGCGCTTTGGCGTTGCGCAGCACGGCCGCGCCATAGGCCTTGAACTCGGGAGTCGACGCCTTTGCCAGCGCCACTGCCGTGCCGGCCACGGCATTCATGTGCGGGCCGCCCTGCAGGCCGGGAAACACCGACGAATCGATGCCGGCGGCATGCTCCGACTTGCAGAGGATCAGCCCGGCGCGCGGACCGCGCAACGTCTTGTGCGCCGTCGTCGTCATGGCGTCGAAACCGAAATCCATCGGATTGTCCTTCACGCCCGCCGCGATCAAGCCGCCTATGTGGGAGACGTCGGCCATGGTGCGGGCGCCGACCTCGTCGGCGATCGACTTGAACGCGGCATAGTCGAGATCGCGCGGATAGGAAGAGAAGCCGCACAGGACCAGCTTCGGCCGATGCTTCTTCGCCAGATCGCGCACCTCCTCGTAGTCGATGCCGCCATTGCCGCCGGGTTGCGTGCGATAGCGCACGAAATCGAACAGCTTTCCCATATGCGAGACCGGCGCGCCGTGGGTCAGGTGCCCGCCATGCGAGAGATCCATGCCCAGCACCGTGTCGCCCGGCTTCAGCCAGGCGAGATAGACCGCCTGGTTCATCGGCGAGCCGGAGAGCGGCTGCACATTGGCGTGCTCGGCGCGGAACAGCGCCTTGGCGCGATCGCGGGCGATGGTCTCGACCGCGTCGGTGAAGTGCTGGCCGCCGTAGTAGCGGCGTCCGGGATAGCCTTCGGCATATTTGTCGGTCAGCACCGAGCCCAGACAGGCCAGCACCTCGGGCCAGGTGTGGTTCTCGGACGGGATCATTTCGATGCCGGCGGCCTGCCGGGCTTCCTCGCCGGCGATGGCGGCGAAAATGGCGGGATCGTTCTGCGACAGAAGATGGAACTGGCGGTCCATGCGCGCTCCTGGGTCACGAGGTGATGCCCAGGCGAGCGGCTCGTTCAACCCGCGCTTCCCGGTGGTCTCCCACCTCTATCGCCAGTCACGCGGTCGGCCGGCGACGCAATGCCAGCCGGCAGGTGGACAATACAGGCTTTGTTCTCAGCCCGCCAGCAGCCCGCGCAGCTCGCGGCTGGCGACGGTCAGCATGGCGAGATCGACCGTGGCCTGGGCGCGCATGTCGGCGAAGAGCCGGTCGATCCGCTCCATGGCGGTGCGGCGCGGCGCCGCCCAGGCTTCGGGCAGTTCCGGCCCGCGCTGGCCCGCCGCCAGCAACGAGGCGGCAAGCTCGCTTTGCTGGGTGTGGAGATCCTCGGTCAGCGCCTGCATGGCCGCCGCCTGCCACGGCGTCTCGCGCGGCAGGCGCTGGGCCGCGGCGCGAAGCCAGGACAGGCCGAAGCGGTCGCCGGCGGCGAAATAGACCGTCGCCGCCTCCTCGACCGAGGCCTGCGCGCGCTCGCCCAGCTGCACCAGTTCGAAGCCGACGCCGAGATACTCCAGCGCCGCCACCTTGCGCGCCAGCGCGGCCGGTACCTTGTCGCCGCCCAGCGTGCCGCTGCGCGCCTCCAGCGCGGTGCGGTCGGGCTCGGGCAGCAGGTCGGGCAGCTTCGCCACCAGCCGTTCCATGCCCGGCGCGAAACGCGCCTGGGTCTGCCGGGCGTCGAGCGGCGGTCGCACGTTGCGCAGCAGCCACAAGGTCGCCTGCTCGATCAGCCGCTGGCTGACGATCAGCATGTCGATCTGGGCGGCCGCCACCAGCCGATCGTCGAGCGCCTCGATCTCCGCCCAAAGGTCGCGCAGGCGGAACACGTCGCGCACCAGCGCATAGGCGCGGGTGATGTCGGGACTGACGCAGCCGGTCCGGTCATGCATCTCGTCGACGAAGGCGATGCCGACTCGATTGACCATCGAGTTCACCACCTTGGTGGCGATAATCTCGCGCCGCAGCCGGTGGGCGCGCAGCGAATCGGCGTAGCCCTCGACCAGCGGCCTGGGGAAATAGAGGAACAGCTCGGCTTCCAGCAGCGGATCGTCGGGCAGGTCGGAAGCCTGCAGATCGTCGAGCAGGGCGATCTTGGCGTAGGCCAGCAGCACGCACAGCTCCGGCCGGGTCAGGCCACGGCCGGCGGCGCGGCGTTCGGCCAGCGCCTTGCCGTCGGGCAGGTATTCGACGGCGCGCTCCAGCCGGCCTGCGGCCTCCAGATTGCGCATCAGCCGCGCATGCGCGCCGATCATGCCGGCCGCCTGAGCCTCGGCGACGCTGATCGCCTGGCTCTGCTGGTAATTGTCGCGCAGCACCAGCGCGGCCACCTCGTCGGTCATCCCGACGAGCAGCCGGTCGCGCTCGGGCATCGGCAGGGCGCCGGAATGGACCACGTCGCGCAGGGCGATCTTGATGTTGACCTCGTGATCCGAACAGTCGACGCCGGCGGAGTTGTCGAGTGCGTCGGTGTTGAGGCGCACCGCCGCCATGGCCGCCTCGACCCGGCCGCGCTGGGTGACGCCGAGATTGGCGCCCTCGCCGACCACCCGCGCGCGCAGTTCGCCGCCGTCGATGCGCAGCGCGTCGTTGGCGCGGTCGCCGACTTCGGCATGGCTTTCGCCCGAAGACTTGACGTAGGTGCCGATGCCGCCGAACCAAAGCAGGTCGACGCGGGCGCGCAGGATCGCCTTGATCAGCTCGGCCGGCGTCAGCCGGTCGGAGGCGATGTCGAGCAGCGCCTTGATCTTCGGCGTCAAGGTCACTGATTTGGCGCTGCGCTCGAACACGCCACCGCCCTCGGAGATCAGCGACTTGTCGTAATCGGCCCAGCTCGAGCGGGGCAGCGCGAACAGACGCTGGCGCTCGGCGAAGCTCGTCGCCGCGTCGGGATCGGGATCGATGAAGATGTGGCGGTGGTCGAACGCGGCGACAAGCCGGATGCAGTTGCTGCGCAGCATGCCATTGCCGAACACGTCGCCCGACATGTCGCCGACGCCGGCGACGGTGAAGGCCGTCGTCTGGGTGTCGATGCCCAGCTCGCGGAAATGCCGGCGCACGCACTCCCAGGCGCCGCGGGCGGTGATGCCCATGTCCTTGTGGTCGTAGCCGGCCGAGCCGCCGGAAGCGAAGGCGTCGTCGAGCCAGAAGCCGTAGTCGCGCGCCACGCCATTGGCGATGTCGGAGAAGGTCGCGGTGCCCTTGTCGGCGGCGACGACGAGGTACGGGTCGTCCTCGTCCAGTCGCACCACCGATGGCGGCGGCACGATGCTGCCGGCCACCAGATTGTCGGTGATGTCGAGCATGCCGCGCATCAGCGTCTTGTAGCATTCGACCACTTCGGCCATCAGCGCCTCGCGGTCGGCCTTCGCGTCGCCGGTCGGCGTCGGCGGCCGCTTGACGATGAACCCGCCCTTGGAGCCCACCGGGACGATGACGGCGTTCTTCACCATCTGCGCCTTCATCAGGCCAAGAATCTCGGTGCGGAAATCCTCGCGCCGGTCGGACCAGCGGATGCCGCCGCGCGCGATCTTGCCGCCGCGCAGATGGATCGCCTCGGCCCGGGCGCTGTAGACGAAGATCTCGACCATGGGCCGCGGCAGCGGCAGGTCGTCGATACGGCGGCTGTCGAGCTTGAAGGAGATCCACGGCTTGGCGTGCCCGTCCTCGCCCGGCTGGAAATAGTTGGTGCGCAGGGTCGCGGTCATGGCGTTGAGGAACCGGCGCAGCATGCGATCGTCGTCGAGGCTCGACACTCCGTCGAGCGCGGTGGCGATCTCGGCGTCTA
>JBFWZG010000173.1:0-5929 GCA_050185515.1 Reyranellaceae bacterium | reverse complement strand
GGCGCGGAAATCGCGCCTGGGGCGTGACGTGTTCTGCCATGCGGCGATAGAATTGGGAATGCCCGGTTTCGCCTATGACAGCCCGGTCGGCCGGCTGGTGATCGAGGAGGAGGACGGCGCCCTGGTGCGCGTCTCCTGGCGCAGCAATTCGCCGGCGTCGCAAACGCCGGCGACGCCGTTGCTGCGCGAAACCAGGCGCCAGCTCGACGCCTATTTCGCCCGCGAGCTGACGCAGGATTTCGACCTGCCGGTGCGCCCGCGCGGCAGCGAGTTCGAGCAGGCGGTGTGGACGCGCATGCGCCGGATCCCCTACGGCCGCACCGCCACCTATGGCGAGATGGCGAAGGACATCGACGCCATCGCCCGCGCCGTCGGCGGCGCCTGCGGCGCCAACCCGATTCCCATCGTCATTCCCTGCCATCGCGTGGTCGGCGGCGGCACGTCCTGGGGCGGCTATTCGGGCCGTGGCGGGGTGGAGACCAAGAGCTTCCTGCTGGCGCTGGAAGGCGCGACCCTGCTCTAGGTGCGTCTTCACGCCGTCGTCGTGCGACGGCCCCCGGTCCAGACCACCATCGGCGTGTCGCGGCCACGGATCGGCTGCGGCGGCTGCGGCTTCAGCGCCAGCACCAGATCGTCGCGGCCGATATCGCGCACCGTGCGCACCAGCTCGTCGGAAGCGGCGATCGGATCGGGGTAGTTGCGGGTCAGGCTCTGCAGCCGGCTGGCGACGTTGACCGTGTCGCCGGCTGCGGTGACGTGGCGCTGCCGCTGGCCGCCCAGCGTCGCCATGACCACCGGACCGAAATGCACGCCGACGCCGATGCCGACCGGCTCGCCGCCGCGCTGGTGCAGTTCGGCGTTCCACGCCTCGATGTCGTCGAGCAGCGCATGGGCGCAGGCCAAAGTCCGCGCGGCATCGTCGGCGCGCTGTTCGGGAATGCCGAAGATCACCATGGCGCCGTCGCCCATGAAATGCTCGATGACGCCGCCATGCGCCAGCACAACCGCTTCGAGCCTGGCGTGGAACTCGCGCAGGAAATCGACCGTCGCCTGCGGGCCGATGCGCTCGGATCGCCCGGTGAAGCCCGCAATGTCGACGAACAATATGCCGGCGTTCTGCGGCCTTCCCTCGAAGGCGGGATGCTCCTGCTGCGCCAGACTCTCGGCCATGATCGGCGACTGGTAGCGGGCGAGGTTCTCGCGCTCGCTGGCCAGCCGGGCGCTGAGCCGCCGCTGCGCCTGCACGCGGCCGGTCAGCGACAGCAGCCCGGCGGCGAGCAGCGCGAAGGTCGGCGCGGCGGCGTCGAGCCAGAGCCCCGCCACGAAGCTTTGCTGCAGCGCCAGCAGCCAGGCGGCCCAGATCGCCAGCGTCAGTCCGGCCGCGAAAGGCAGCGAGCGCACGCCGGCGCCGACCCAGCCGAAATAGCACAGCAGCAGGATGACGACGATGTCGACCGCCAGGGTGCGATCGTCGCGGATCAGCGCATCGCCCTGCAGCAGATTGCCCAGCCCGGTCGCCAGCGCCTCGACGCCGGGCAGCTGCTGGCTGAACGGGCTGACGAAACTGTCGCCGACGCCCAGCGCCGCCGCGCCAACCAGCACGATGCGGTCCTTCAGCCGTTCGGCGCCAATGCGCCCGTCGAGCAGGTCGATGGCCGAAACAGTATCGAAATGGCCGCGCCCGCCATAGTAGTTCAGCGCCAGCACCAGCCCGGCATCGGTGGCGACGCGTCGCCCGTCGGGCAGCACGACGCCGTCGGCGTCGAGCCGCAGATCCTGGCGCGCGAACCCGGCATGGCGCAGCAGCGCCGCCAGCGGGAAACCGGCAACCAGCGTGTCGTCGTAGCGGATCGCCAGCGGCAGGCGACGCAGCGCGCCGCCGGGATCGACCGGCACGTTGACATGGCCGAGGGCGGTGACGACGGCGAATTGCGGCAGCGGCGCCAGCAGATCGCTGGCCTGCGGCAAGCGGGCGAGCAGCGCTTGGCGTTCGGCCTCGTCGGCCGGCGCGGGCAGCGCCGCGCGATTGGCGGCTTCGCGGTTTTCCGGCGTCGGGTCGCTCGCGCCGGCGAAAACGCCGGCGGCGCCGAGCACCACGTTGGGGGTTCGCTGCAGCGCCTCGAACAGTTCCTGATCGCCAGGGGACAGGCGCAGCCCGTCCGACGGCGTCTCGAAATCGGTCAGCAGCAGGTCGAAGCCGATGACGCGCGCGCCGGCATGGCGCAGCCGGTCGACGATCTGGGCCAGCGCCGCGCGCGGCAGGGGAAAGCGGCGCAGAGCAGCGATGGTGCGGTCGTCGATCAGAACGATCGCCACCTCGGCCGGGGCCGGCCGCGTGCCGCGCAGTTCGAAGCGCAGATCGAGCGCCACGCCCTCGGCGGCGGCGAAGGGTCCGCCGCCGGCCAGCCGCAGGAAGATCAGCCCGGCGGCCAGGACCACGATGGCCAGCAGCCATACCCGGTGAGGCCGCGCCGAGCCGGCGCGGCCGGCGAGAAAGCGTCCCAGCGCGCTTCGTCGCGGACCGTCCAACGAGGATTCAGGTCGAGGCGCGCCGGCCGGCGGAACCATGGTCGGGCGCGTCACGCCGCTGGATGCGTCAGCGCGGCGCGACGGCGGCCAGCGTGCGCTTGACGCGCGCCTCGCCCCAGACCACCGATGCGGCCATCGAGCCGTCGGCGGCGAAATCGATGCCCTCGCCGGCATTGAGGAAGGCGCCTTTGCTGCCGGCGCGGTCGGCGGCCAGCACCTGGCCCTCGACCACGAACACGGCGGTGGCGCCGTCCTTGGCGGTCTGCACGATCCAGTCGGTCGAGCGCACCGAGGCGACGGCGGTGGGGGTCTGCACCTCGAAGTGGCGCCACGAGCGCACCGCCGGCAGCGCCACCCGCACGATGCCTTCCAGCAGGCGCATGACGACGCTGCGCGAGGTCCGGGGAGGCCCGACCAGTGTGGCGAGTTCCAGCCGCGTATCGGCGCCGATATTGATGCGCACCCCGTCGTTGCAGCGGATCTCGACCCGCGCCTCGCGGAAGCTCAGCAGGCGGTCGTCGGCGGTCAGGATGGTGCCGACGACCACGGTCTGGCGCTGTCCGGCGCGCTCGAGCGCGGCTTCGCCTTGCAAGGCGGCGACGGCGCAGCTGCGCGTCTGCTGCGCGGTGGCGTCGGCCACAGCCAGCGGCGCCAGCAGCAGGCCGAGCCCGGCGGCGACCAGGGCCAGGCGCAGCCGCCGGCGGCGGGCTGTACGGCGGGCTGCCGTCAGTTGCGCAATGAAAGGATTCTCGCGTTCCATGTCCTGCTCCTCGACTTCCGGCGCCCGGCCGTCACGACGCGACGCCGGCGATGATGCCCGCCGCCGGCGGCGCTGTCGACGCGGCCCGGTCCGGCGACCGCTCCCGCCCCTTATGGGCAAGTGCTGCGACAGCGTGTAGCCTGAGCGGTCGACGCGGGCTGTGACGCCCGTCACAGGCGGCAAGCGAACGGGAACACGGGCGAGTTCGATGACGACGGAGCAGCTGACGCTGGGACCAGAGGAACGGCGCAAGCTGTTGCGTGGCAGCTTCATTTTCCGCGACGTCGACGAGGCGGCGGTCGACCGGCTGGCAGGCGTGGCGCAGCTGCGCACCCTGGAGCGCGGTCAGCATCTGTTCAGCCAGGGCGACGACGGCAATGCCCTCTATGCCGTCGCCAGCGGCCTGGTGCGGATCTGGATCGGCGGCGCGGCCGGCAAGGAGCTGACGCTGGCCATGATGGAGCCGGGCGACGTGTTCGGCGAGATCGCCCTGCTCGACGGGCTGTCGCGCACCACCTCGGCGACGGCGGCGGCCGACTGCGCGCTGCTGGTGCTGGGCCGCTCGCCCTTCCTCGAGGTGCTGCGCGCCGACGGCCACCTGGCGCAGCACCTGATCGAGCTGCTGTGCGAGCGCATGCGCAGCAACACCGAGACCATCTCCGATTTCGCCTTTCTCGACCTGCGCGGCCGGCTGGCGCGCAAGCTGCACGAGCTGGCCATCGCCCATGGCGAGCAGACCAAGGCCGGGCTGCTGATCGGCCTGCGCCTGTCGCAGAGCGAGCTGGCGCAGATGCTGGGCGTCACCCGCGAGGCGGTGAACAAGCAGCTGCACGCCTGGGCCGACAAGAACGTGCTCAAGCTCGACAGGGGCAAGGTCGTGGTGCGCGACATGGCGGCGCTGAAGCGCGCCGCCGATCCCGCCCGCGACTAGGGCGCAACCGCCGGCGGCGGCTGAAAATCCCCGAAACTCCGCGAAATCAGGTTTGCCGGAGCGGCGATTGTGATCCGGCTCACAGCCCCTCGGCCGGGCCGGACGCGGTTGTGAACGCGCTCACAGCGGGGTTTCGCCGCCGCCCTTAACTAGGGCCCATCGAAGGCGCCGCGTATCGGCGCCGGCATGGAGGACAGAGATGACGAAGACTCGCAACGACGCACGCGGCATGGCGATCAGTGGCAGCGACACGATCGCCACGTCGCATTTCGAAACCGCCCTGTGGCGCTTCCAGTGCAGCGCCGGCGATCCGGTGGCGGCCGTCGACCTGGCGATCGGCGAGCGGCCGGATTTCACCATGGCGCATGTGCTGCGCGCCTATCTGCATCTGTGCGGCACCGAGAAGGCCGCGGTCGATACCGCCCGCCAGTCGCTGGCGGTCGCCGCCGGGCTGGACTCGAACTCGCGGGAGAAGGCGCATATCGGCGCCGCCCAGGCGCTGGCCGACGGCAACTGGGACGTCGCCCGCGGCCGGCTGCAGCGCATTCTCGACGAGTTTCCGCGCGACGTGCTGGCGCTGCAGGTGGCGCATCTGTTCGACTTCTACTGCGGCGATGCGCGCGCCCTGCGCGACCGGCCGGCCCGCGTGCTGCCCGAATGGCGGCACGACATGCCGGGCTACGCCTCGGTGCTGGGAATGCACAGCTTCGGGCTGGAGGAGAACAACGACTTCGCCCGCGCCGAGGATACCGGCCGCGCGGCGGTCGAAATCGAGCCGCGCGACTGCTGGGCGCACCACGCGGTGGCGCATGTCATGGAGATGCAGGGCCGTCGCCGCGACGGCATCGCCTGGATGCGGGCGCGCGAGAGGGAGTGGTCGGAGGACAGCGCCTTCGCCGTGCACAACTGGTGGCATCTGGCGCTCTACCATCTCGACCTCGACGAGACGCAGCAGGTACTGGCGCTGTACGACCAGAAGATCCGCGGCGGCCGCTCGCAGGTGGCGCTCGACATGATCGACGCCTCGGCGATGCTGTGGCGCCTCGGCCTGCGCGGCATCGATGTCGGCACGCGCTGGAACGAGATCGCCGACGCCTGGGCGCCGATGGCCGAGGACGGGTTCTACGCCTTCAACGACTGTCATGCGATCATGGCCATGGTCGGCGCCGGGCGCTGGCGCGAGGCCGACAAGGTGCTGGCGGCGATGAACCGGGCGCAGGAGCAGGGCGGCGTCAACCGCGCCATGACCCGCGAGGTGGGCCTGCCGCTGGCCCGCGCGCTGCACGCCTTCGGCCGTGGCGCGCACGATGCGGCGATCGACACGCTGAGCGGGTTGCGGCCGATCGCCCACCGCTTCGGCGGCTCCAACGCCCAGCGCGACCTGATCGACCTGACCCTGCTGGAATCGGCGCGCCGCGCCGGCCGCCACTGCCTGGTGCGCGCGCTGGCCAACGAGCGGCTGGCGCTGAAGCCCAACAACCTGCTGGCGATGCGCTATCGCGCCGATGCCGGCTCGCATCTGGCGGCCTGATCGGCCGGCATTTACCGGGGCGAGGAACGCCGCCCCGGCAAATGCGAAGGGCGGTCCCTTGCGGGACCGCCCTCTTTTTCGCGCCGGGTCTTGAGGCTGCTTACAGCAGGATCTCGACGCGGCGGTTCTGCGGCTCGCGCACGCCGTCGGCGGTCGGCACCAGCGGCTGGCTTTCGCC
>JBFWZG010000172.1:0-5986 GCA_050185515.1 Reyranellaceae bacterium | reverse complement strand
GCCAGTTCGGCCGCGGCCTGCTCCTCGGCGCCGTAATAGGCAACAACCAGCGCCTTGGCGCTCGTCGTCGCCAGCCCGACGAGGTTGCCGCGAGCGCTGCCCTTCATTGCGTCCTTGAAGTTCGCCCATTTAACCCCACCCTTGAGAAACTCCTTCGAGCCCGAGGCGACCTGCCGCCAGCGTGAGGCATTGGCCGCCGCCGCATCGCGCGCCGCCTTCAGGCCGGCGCGCGCCGCGTCCGGCGCGACGTCGACGGCGTAGCTGATGCCGCGCGCGATCCCCTGCTCGTAGAGGTCGCCCATGACGACGCTCTTGACGTCCGCCACGGCGTCGTTTGCAGCCGCCGCCGGGCTGTCGGCGGCGAGCCGCTGTATGGGATCGCTGCCGGCGCCGCCGCCATGAAGCAGATCGGCGATCGCGCCGCCGCCATGCTTGCCAGCCGCAGCCTGGACAATGGGATCGAGCACAATCACCGCCTGCTCGCCCAGCAGGCGGCGCGCCAGGCGCTGGGCTTCCGCCCGCAAGGCCGGGTCGGTGTCGACCAGCCCCTTCAACGCCTTCTGCAGCTGCCGCCGCGCGTCGATCGTGGCGACGTCGAGAGCCTCTCCCGTGCGCTGAACGCGCCGGGCAGCGGCCTCGACCGCCAGCCTTTCAGCCTCGGCATAGGCAGACCTTACCTGACGCACAAAGGCTTCCTCGCTGCGGCGCGCCAGCCGGGCCGCCGCCTCGGCCGCCTCGTCGGTCAAAGGCGCCGACTGGCGCAGCAGCTTCTGGGCCGCCATTTCCGCGACTTTCTGCTCCGTCACCTCGCTCGCCTTGCGCAGCACCGTGGCGGCGCCGCCCGTCAGCGCCACCTCGACGATGGTGCCGCAGATCTCCGCCAGGGCTGCGAATCCGATCTTCTTGAACTGGGCATCGAATCGACGTTCCTCGGCGGCGACGTAGCGCAGCGTCGTGGCGTGCATGGATTCGGCGATGGCCAGCCTCTGCTGCCGCCACTCCTCGGCCTGACGGTCGCGCTCATTGATCGTGTCCGCGAGATCGTCCCGCACGGCGCGCAGATCGGCGATGCGGGCAGCATCCTCATCGCTGCTTTCCTTCTTGCGCCGCCAGACGCCGCTATAGGGCGTCAGTATCCCTACTTCCGCCTTGACGCTTTCGAGATAGGCCGGCCGCGCCGGGGCCAGCTTGGAGAGGTAAAGATCGAATGCAGCCGTCAGGTTACGTTGCGCCTCGGAGAGGCGGCGACGCGCAGCCCCGACCGCAACTGCGGCCTCAAGCCAGCTTCGCATCGCCGCATCGTCAGGACCTGTGACCGGACGAGCGAACTGGCCGTCGATCGCCAGCACCTTCTGCTTCGCCGTTTCGATCTCCTGGTCGATAACGGCAAGACGCGGCTGTGCGGCGACACGGACGCGTTCGGCTTCGCGGATAGTGTCGGACGCACGCCGCTCGATCGCCTTCCACTCGGGGTAATCCGACAGTTGCTGGGTTCGAGCAATCAGCAGATAGATCGGCCGCGCCTGGTCGTAGGCGCGACGGGCTTCGCCGGCCTCGTCGCGAACTCGCGCCACTTCCAGCTGGATCTCGGCCCGACGCTCGAGCAGCGCCATGACCGCGCGTTCGGCCGCGGCCTTGCGCTCCTGCAGCGCCGCCAAAGCCCTGAGTTCGGCATCGGCGGCCGCCGTGACACGCGCCACCGCCGCTTCCTGCGCCTCTTGCGCCCTGTCTGCGGCACCGGCAGCCGCCTGCTCAGCCTCGCGAGCCGCCACGTAAGCACGCTGCGCGGCGACCAACTCCGTTCGCGCGTCGGCTTGGCTTTGGCCAGGAACCATGGCCAGCCCCACAGCCAGCCACGCGGCGAGTACGGCGGCGGAATGGCGGATCATGGCAAGGCCGCCAGTCCGCGTGCCGGCGCATCGCGCCGCAGTGTCAAGCGCAGTTCGTAAGGATCGTGGACGCGACTGATTGTCTGGAAGCTCGGCGAATAGGTCACGTGCTGCGACTGCCAGGTGCCGACCAGCGCGTCGTCGCCGGGACAGGCATCGAGACGCACGACGAAATACAGCACCGGATTCCATCCCGCCAGGCCGGATCGCACCCACAGCGGCAACTCGGCGCCGATGTCGCCGGCGCTGCGGATGGCGTGACGTCCCTCGATGCGGCCAAGCCGGAAGCTGCCGGCGTAGGAGAGCGTGGTGCCGTCGCCGCCGACATTGCGCAGCACGATGCGATCGCCCTCGCCGGCCACGGTCCAGCGCCCGCCACTGCCATCGCTCCACTCGCCGTTCAGCCCGTCGCGCATGGCCGTGGCCTGCGCCGCGTCGACCGTGCAAACCGATTTCGGCACGACGCGATCCTGCAGATCCTTGCCGCTGGGATTGGGGCGGGAACTGCGCTCGCCGACGAACACGGTGCGCACCGGTTGGCCGGCCGAGTCGGTCGTGGTCACATCGACGGTAAACAGCCCGGCCCGTCGAGCGTCCGCCACCTCGATCGAGTTGCCGCCGCCATCGAAGCGACGGCGCACCGATTCGGCCGGGCCCTCGGCATCGACGGCGCCGGCAACAGCCGTAACCAGCCGCGACATGCTCTCGCCTGTCGGCCGCTTGCGCCCCGCCGCCTGGTAGAGATCGCCAATGGCGGCCTCGATCCCGCTGCGGTCGCGCTTGCGTACGGCATCGCGTACGGCTGCGATTTCGGGCAGGAACTGGGCGCCACGGGTGCCGAGCAAAAGAGCGCGCGAATAATGCTCGACGACGCCGGTCTCCACCGTAGAGACGCGCTGGTCGGCAAGCAGCTTCTTGCCTCGCAGCGCAGCGCGGGCGCGTTCGACGGACGCGGCATCCGCGCCGGCGGGCGTGGCGGCATCCGGCGCGGCAAGGTCGTGGATGAAGGCCATCGTTGTGGCATCGACATCCTGCGCAAGAACAGCCGGGGCAAAGGACCAAAGCAGTAGAGCAACGCAGCCCACGCGCCGAGCCGGGCCCCAGGACCGGGAACCAGTGCAAGAACCAGCGTGCTCCATGTCTCGGCCCCCCCAAAAGAGCTTCGGCACTACGCGCAGGATTGGCGGGCTCGCTGGCCAGCCGTCAGACCTCGAAGGATTTACTCGAACAACGGTATCATCCTGCCGCAATTGGCAGGTTGAATGCATCCATTTTCGACCTGATGGGGGATATCAACTCGACAATGCCGCCTGTCGCCGGCGAATGCGCTCGCGATGCAGGACATAGAGCCCGCTGCCCACCAGCAGCACGATGCCGGCCCAGGCCAGCAGGTTGGGCACGTCGCCCCAGACGAAGTATCCCAGCAGCAAGGCCCACAGCATGGCGGTGTAGCGGAACGGCGCCACCACAGAAAGCTCGCCATGGCGCATGCAGTCGATCACCAGATAGTAGCCGCCCGAGAGAAACGCGGACGCGGCGATCAGCAGCAGCACCTGTCGCGTTTCCAGGGGGCGCCACGTCTCGACCGCCGCGGCGAGACCGGCGCAAATCGTGACGACGATGGCGGTGCTGAGGGTGACGATGATCGAGGGAATGCCGACGCCGATGCGACGGGTCATCAGATCGCGCATGGCATGCGTGCCGGTCGCCACCAGCGCAACGAGCGCAAACCAGTTGAAGCCCGTAGCCGTCGGCTGCACCACCAGCAGCACGCCGATAAACCCCGCCGTCACGGCGCTCCAGCGCCGCCAGCCGACCTGCTCGCGCAGCAGGAAGGCTGCGGCCACGGTCAGCATCAGCGGCACGGACAGGTTGATCGCCGTGACGTTGGCGATGGGCATGTTGAACAGCGCCAGCAGGTAGAGGAACGTACCCAGCGAATCGATGCTGGCCCGCGCCAGCACGCGGCGGTCGACGACCTTCGGCATCTGGCGCCAGGCGCCCAGCGCCACGGCCATTGTGGCGATCAGCAGCGTCGCCGACAGCCCGCGCAGGAAGATTATCTGCGTCGTCGGCAGGCTTTCGCTGACGTGCTTGACCAACGCGTCGTTGGAAATGAACAGCATCATGCTGGCGATCATGCTGGCGATGCCGCGGCTGTTGCCGCTCAGATCGAAGGCCATGGATTTCCCGTCAGGCGCGTGACGGCGCACTTAAGCCCGCCTGGCAGACGGCCGGCAACGGCGGGAACGGCAGGGCAGCCCTGTGCGTTTGAGAGGGGCAATCCCGCTGCGGAGGCCGTCATGCTCCGTTTTCTTGTGGCGTTCGTGCTCTGTCTGGTCATGGGGGCCATGCCGGCCATCGTCCCGGCCGCACTTGGCCAGAACGTGCCGGCGGCTATTCCTCCGGTCGCCGACGAAAAGCCTCCGATCGAAGGTCCGAAGCCGGTGGCCTACCGTTGCGCCAGCGATCGCACCTTCTCCGTCGTCTACAAGGGCGGCGAGGAAGCCGATCTGGTGATGGGAACCAAGACCTACACGCTGAAACAGCAGCGGGCCGCCTCCGGCTTCCGCTATACCGACGGCACCCTGACCCTGATCGGCAAGGGTCAGGAAGCGACGCTGGAGGGTACGCCCGTCGGCGCGCTGCATCATTGCCTGACCCAGGATCGCCTGTAGTCGCTGGCTGCGGTGGACCCCGACGGCGCCGCCGTCGTACGCTGCCGCCGATCCCGTCTCACCGCCTGAAGGCCGCGGCGGCACAACGAACCGGGATTCCACAGCATGCAAGACAATCACGACAGGCTGCAGGCGGCCATCGCCTCGATGCGCTCGATCGACCAGCTACTGCGGCAGATCGCCGAAGCGCTGCCGCAGAATGCCGGCCACGCCGACGCGGCGCTGCTCGAGACACTGATGGCCGCGGCCAATGCAGCCCAAGGCCGTTTCCATCGTGTCGCCAAGCAGGTGATGGACGCCCAGAAGACACTGGCGGAAGCGGGCGAGTAAGCGGCTAGATCAGCCGCTGCAGGAACTCCGGTATCGGCCGCTTTTGCGACAGCAGGTAGCGGCCCATGGCGCCGGCGACGGCGCGGATCGCCGGTCGCTCGCCCAGGCGCTCGCGCCAGGCGATCAGATGGCGGTGACGGTCGCCCATCGGCCCGCCCATCCGGTCGGCGAAGATCTGGGCCATGTAGAAGGCTATGTCGGCATAGGTGTAGTCGGGGCCCGCCAGATGAGGCCCGCCATTATCCAGCAGGCTCTCCCACCGGTCGTAGAAGCGGCCGATCTCGGCCCGGGCGTGGACGGCCGCCTCGTCCTGCGGCGTACGCTGCAGTCCCATGAGCCTGATCACCGGTGGGAAGAAGACCTCGTCGGACTCCAGCTCCAGCCGGCGCGCCATCGCCCGCCGCTCGACGTCGCGCGGCCAGAGGGGCGGTTCCGGTTGCAGATCCTCGAAATACTCGAAGATCTGGGTCGAATCGAAAATCTCGACCGCGCCGTGGACCAGAACCGGCACCTGCCGCTTGGGATTGATCCGCGCCACCTCGGGATGCTTGGGCGAATAGAGCGTGGCCATGTCGAACGGCACCATGACCAGTTCGATCTCGATTCCCTTCTCAGCCACCGCGATCTGCGCCTTGGCGCCGAACATGCTCAGGGGGCCGGAAAAGAGGGTCGGACGTTGGGCTTCGGGCATTCTCTCCTCGTATGGAACAATTTAAGAACATTCGCCGAGAATTGCGGAAATTCGACCCGCAGGCGATTACCCTGGCGATAGGTAAACATGCGGCATCCCGCCGCACCCATCAGGATAGGGCTATACGACGTACTCCATTGGGATTAAACGGCGGGCGTATTTGATGCATTTGAAGAATGCGCGCGGGCAACTGACCCGTTCGTCCTGGGGTTCGACTTGGGGTCCACCATGGAAGCCTATGCCATCGCCTCCGCCACCTGCGCCGCCTGCCTCGCCGGGCTGCTGACCGTGGTCGTCTTCCATACGCGCAGTCTGCGGCGCGCCCGCCAGCTCGAAGCAATGCTGTCGGCGGAGAAGCACAATCTCTCCGACCTGATCGCCGAGAACCTGACCTTGAG
>JBFWZG010000171.1:0-6037 GCA_050185515.1 Reyranellaceae bacterium | reverse complement strand
CGGGGCCGGATGGACGCAGCGCCTGGCACCACAAAGCCGGGCCGTTGCGCCAGACGCGCGGCCCTATCTCCTTGAGAATATTGGATGAAATGCCGATATCGCCGACCACCAGCTCGCCGCACAGCGAACGCCCGGGCAGCAGCTTATGGCCGGGCTTGGGACGGAAGAAGGTGACGGTCAGGGCGCAGGCCGGCGCCTCGCCCAGGATCTGCCCGCTATCGCCTTGAATTCCCAAGGGAATATCGATGGCGACGCAGGCCAGCCGACGCTCGTTGATGGCCCGCACCAGCGCCAGCGCCACGCCGTCCAAGGGCCGCGACAGGCCGGCGCCGAACATGCCGTCGACCACCAGGGAGTGGCCGTCGAGGCTGCTACCGGAGGTTGGTAGTACGGACCCGCCCCCATATTTGGCCGCCGCCCAGGCGGCATCGCCCTTCAGCGCCGAGGCCGGCACGAGCGCAGCGACGGTCACCGGCCAGAAGGCGCGCCGCAGCTTCTCGGCCACGATATAGGCGTCGCCGCCATTGTTGCCAGGGCCGGCCAGCACCAGGGTCGGCTGCGGCGGGAAGCGGTTGACGATGGCCTCGAACACGACGTTGCCGGCGGCCGCCATCAGTGCCGTGCCCGGGGTGCCGGCGGCGATGGCGGCGGCATCCGCCCGCCCCATCTGCGCCACGGAAAGCAGCGCCAAAGAGTCGGACGGCACGATGTCACGGAGGGCGGCGTCGGTCATGGCGGCGTTACTCTAGGATGCCGGGCGGCCCGGCGACAGGTCCCGCAATACCGCCAAACAGCGTTGCGGGAACCAAAACCCTGCTGCGGGTTTTGTCCGTCGTTGTAGAATACGATATCCGCGTCCGGACGCGGGACGACGCGGAATGACCGAAATCCAGACTTCAGACACCTCCCTGCTGAGCGCCCTGCCGGTCGCCGTCTACATGACCGACCCGGACGGGCGGCTGACCTGGTTCAACGACGCCGCCGAAGAGCTGTGGGGCCGCCGCCCCGAGCTGGGCGCGACGCGCTGGTGCGGCTCGTGGAAACTCTTCTGGCCCGACGGCCGCCCGCTGGCGCACGAGGATTGCCCGATGGCGGAGTCGCTGCGCCAGGGCCGGCCGGTCCGCGGCAGCGAGGCGGTGGTCGAGCGGCCCGACGGCAGCCGCGTCGCCGTGCTGCCCTATCCGCGCCTGCTGCTGGGGCCGGACGGCGAGGTTCAGGGCGGCGTCAACATGCTGGTCGAGATCGCCGAACGCCAGGGCACCGGCATCGAGGCGGCGCGGCTGGCGGCGATCGTGTCCTCGTCCGACGACGCCATCGTGTCCAAGACGCTGGACGGCATCATCACCTCCTGGAACGCCGCCGCCACCCGCATCCTGGGCTATACGGCCGACGAGATGATAGGCCGGCACATCACCACCATCATTCCGCTCGAGCTGCGCCAGGAGGAGGTCGAGATCATCGCCAAGCTGCGTCGCGGCGAGCGCGTCGAGCATTTCGACACGCGCCGCCTGCGCAAGGACGGCAGCCTGGTCGACCTGTCGATCACCGTGTCGCCGGTGCGCGATCGCGAAGGCCGCATCGTCGGCGCCTCGAAAGTGGCGCGCGACATCAGCGAGCGCAAGCGGGCGGAGGAGCTGCAGCGGCGCCTGTTCGACGAGCTCAACCACCGCGTCAAGAACACGCTGGCGACGGTGCAGGCGCTGGCGACCCAGACCATGCGCGGCGAACGCACCCTCGACGAGGCGCGGCAGGTCTTCCAGGGCAGGCTGATGGCGCTCAGCGCCACGCACGACCAGCTCTCGCTCAACGCCTGGAAGGAAGCGTCCCTGGCGACCGTCGTGGCGCAGACGCTGAAACCGTTCCGCAAGCGCATCGAAATCGCCGGCCCCGAAATCATGCTGCGGCCGCGCGAGGCGGTGACCTGGGGCATGATCCTGCACGAGCTGGCGACCAACGCGGCGAAATACGGCGCCCTGTCGCGGCCCGAAGGCGGCATCGACATCGCCTGGTCGATGCTGCCGGAACGGCGCATCGAACTGCTCTGGCGCGAAAGCGGCGGGCCGCAATGCGCCGCGCCGCAGCGTAAGGGTTTCGGCACGCGTTTCGTCGAGCGCGCCGCCGCCAACGATCTCGCCGGAAGCTGCGTCTTCGACTACCGGCCCGAAGGTCTGCAGGTCACGATCCAGGCGACACTGGCGGCGGCATGACGGAAGCCAGCGAATTCTGTCGCGGCCTGCGCGTGCTGCTGGTCGAGGACGAATCCATCATCGCCATGCTGACCGAGAGCATGTTGCAGGAGATGGGCTGCGACGACGTGGTGCTGGCCGGCTCGGTCGGCCAGGCGCTGCGCGCCATCGAGGATCAGATGCCGGATCTCGCCGTGCTCGACGTCAATCTGCGCGGCGAGATGGTGCTGCCCGTCGCCGAACGGCTGGCGCGCGAGAAGGTACCCTTCGCCTTCGCCACCGGCTACAACGCCATGGGAGTCCTCGCCGCCTGGCGCGACTACCCGCTGGTGCAGAAGCCCTTCGGCATGCCCGAGCTCGAGGCGGCGCTGAAGGAGGCGCTGGGGGTGGCGGACGACTAAGCGGAAACGGCGGCCTTGCGGCTGCGCTTCGGCTTCCTCGCCGCCGCCGCGGCAAGCGGCGCGACCATTTTCTCGTACAGGCCGAACAGATGCTCGACCCGTTCGCGGTCGGAGGCGAAACCCGACGGGCGATAGAGCCGGTCGACGGCGCGATCCAGCGCCTGGTGCGCTTTGCGCAGATTGGCCGGCATCAAATCGGGATCGTATAGATCGGCGAGCGTTGCGGTTAGATGCGTGGCGCGAGCGTCGAGCACCGCCTGCGCCAGCGGTTCGAGCCGGTCAAGATCGGCTTCCGCGGCCGGCGGCATCGGAAACGTGTTGTAGACGAGTCCGATGGAGTATCGGAAGTCGCTCTTCAATCGGCCACCGATATGACGCAGCCAGCTCATGTGCATGGCGGAGGTGAGGATGGCGAATATGCGCAAGCTTGCGTCCGTCAATACCAATGCCGAGTCGCCGGGTATGATCGGGGGGCTCGCATATCCAAAAGGCACGTAATCGCGCCGTTCCGAGGAGTGCCGAGGAATAATCAAGAACGGCTTCGTTGGCAGAACATTGACATGGTAGAGGGCGGGAGTTTCAGCGAGTTTTCGGGTTGGAGGGCTCTTGCTCGCCAGCCGAAACTCTCTGACTGCACGGATGCGCTCTGAGACAAGCGGAAGCCGTCTGAGTTCGTCGGGGCTTGCCGACTGGACAGCCAATATCCAACGTCCGACCCCATTGATGAAATCCTGAGCGCCAAAAAAGGGGCGTAGGAACCGCGCCGCGTCCGGCTCATCTCGCAAAAGATCGTCCCTCTCCGCATCGCTCAAAATGTAATGCCCGCCGTCAATAGGCTTCGATCCAATAATCAACTGGGGCAGTCCATTCAAAGGACGTGGCGCTTCCGATACTACCACATGCGGATCGGCCAATCCGCCCGCGTCGAAGAGATAGGGCGTCAGAGCCGCACAGGAACTTTCATGCGGCTCTCCATTGAGATCATCATACGAAAACAATCTACGTAGCTTCGGCGCTGCACTCGATCTGGCTAAGCCAATGACGACGACATGAACATGGGCTTTGCCACGCGCGTCGGAACCCCAAGCAAACGTACGATGGGCAAATGAGATCTCAAGTTTCAAACGATCGAACAAAATCGGCCAAAGTTGCCCAGCCTGTTCGCCTTGCGTGATCGAGCTGGTTGCAACAAATCCTATCGAAATTGTTTCTTTCTTTATGTACTCGCCCGCCTTTATGAACCAGGCGCAGACGTAATCGAGCGTACCGCCGCTCTTGCCCAGCCCAGCGATTCTCCGTACCTGAAGACGCTGTGCCTCGGATTGCAATTTGGCTCCAACGAACGGCGGATTGCCGAAGACGTAGGAACAATCGCCCGGCTTGAGCACAGTGGCCCATTCGATCTCCAGCGCATCGCCATGAACGATACGCGGTGACTTCTTAAGCGGAATGCGGACGAATGTCAGGCCGAATTCGAGGCTCAGCCGGTTGTTCATGATGTGGTCCATCATCCACAACGCGGTTTCAGCAATGCGGGCGGGGAACTCGCCGATCTCGATCCCGTAGAACTGATCGACGTTGACGAGCGACAGCGTTTCGGCGAGGGCGTCCAGCTGTCTCGTGGGGCGCAACTCGCGCAGCACGTCCATTTCCAGCGCCCGCAGTTCCCGGTAGGCGATAATCAGGAAGTTGCCGCAGCCGCAAGCCGGGTCGAGGAAGCGCATCCTGCCGAGCCGTTCCTGAAACGCCAGCAGCTCGGCGGTGCGGCGCGTGCCGCGACTGGATTTCAGGCGCTGGAACTCCGCCCGCAGATCGTCGAGAAACAACGGCTCGATGACCTTGAGAATGTTCTTTTCGGTCGTGTAGTGAGCGCCCTGCTTGCGCCGCTCCTCCTTATCCATCACCGACTGGAACAGGGCGCCGAAGATCGCCGGCGAAATCGCCGACCAGTCGAACTCGCAGGCGTCGATCAGAGTCTGCCGCATGGCCGAGTCGAAGTCCGGAATGCGCAGCGGATCGCGGAACAGATCGCCGTTGACGTACGGAAAGCGGTTCAAATCCTCGTCGAGCGCCCGCCCCCGCCTGCCTTCCTCGGTATCGAGGACCTCGAACAGTTTCGCCAGCGCCGGCCCGAGATCGGACCCGTCCTCGCGCGTTCGGGTCAGCAGATAGTCGAGGAAAATGTCGCGCGGTTCGAAAATGCCGGTGTCGTCGGCGAACAGGCAGAAGACGATGCGGACGAGAAACTGCTCCAGATCGTGCCCGACGTACCCCGCCTCCTCCAGTGCGTCGTGCAGCTTGCCGACGAGCTCCGAGGCCTTGACGTTGACGGGGTCCTGATCCTTGAAGGTGCGCTTCTGGACGCCGATGATGAAGCCGAATTTCTCGACGTGCCTGGGCAGATCGGCGAGCGCGATGGAGACGTGGTCGTCCTCCTCGAGATCGTAGAGCTCGAAGCTCTGGAAATCGCTCAGGAGGAGGTAGCGCGGCAGGTCGGCGTTCTTGAGGCCGGGGAAGTAGTCGAGCGCCTGCTGCTTGGCCTTCGCAAGATTCATTCCGATGCTTTTCTGCTCGACCAGCAACACCCCTTTCCAGAACAGGTCGATGAAGCCCCGCCTGTTGGCGGCGAGATTCTTTACCGGCTCCTCGAAAGCGGCGACCCGGCGCACCGGCATGCCGAAAACCTCGAAGAAGTCGCGGTAGAAAAGCTGGGTCTGGCCCTTCTCGTAGCCCTGCCCTTGCCACTCTCGCGCGAACGCGGCGGCGCGGGTTCTGATCTCGTTCCAGGAAAGGCGCATGGGCGGGAGCAGTCGGCTGCGGCGGGGACGAATGCGCGATCATGCCCGCGGACGCCGACGGCAGGCAAGCCTGCCGGGCTTACCAAGGGAGCGGTCGCCGGTTCTCCGGTTTCCTGTACTGATCGCGCCGCCAAAAAGATTCCTCGCTGCGCTCGGAATGGCGTTTGATGCAGCGTCGTCGCTCCCGGTCCTTCGAGACGGCCGCGTCGCGGCCTCCTCAGGACGAGGGAACGGGTGGTTGGCGATGCGCGGGCTTCACCCTTCGCCAGGCTCAGGGTGAAGGGTGTGCTGCGTTGTCGGCGGCGTTATGGGTCCCGGGTCTCGGCTGCGCCTCGCCCGGGATGACGATTGGGAGGCTGCGCCCGAGCGCGTGCCGTCACTGCCCCGCCGCCGGCCTCAGTGCCGGCGCGTCCGGCGGTGGCGGGTTGGCTTCGAGGTCGGCGATCAGGGATTCCATCTCGTCGATCTCGCGTAGCTGCGCCTCGATGATGCGGTCGGCCAGGTCGCGCACGCGCGGGTCGACGATGCGCGCGCGATTGCTGGTCAGCACGGCGATCGAGTGATGCGGGATCATCGCCTTCATGTAAGCGACGTCGTCGACGGTGCGCTGGCTGCGCACGAGCCAGAGCGCGCCGGCAAAGACGACGATGGC
>JBFWZG010000170.1:0-6127 GCA_050185515.1 Reyranellaceae bacterium | reverse complement strand
GATGCTCCATCGGGAAATCGCCGGGCACCGCGAAATAGAACAGATCGCAATGCGGCGCGTATTCCGGCCATTTCGCGTCGCGCTGCAGGTCGACCAGCGACGTCTTGATCTCGACCAGGGTGATGATGCCGGCGGCGTCGATGCCGAAGACATCCGCGCGCCGTCCGCTGGGCAACGACACCTCGACGCTCGCCATGATGCCGCGATGGCGCAGCAGGCGCAGCACGCCGCGGGTGATGATGGTCGTTTCCTGGCTCATGGCGGGCACATTCTATCGCCGTCACACCAGAACGACGATGCCTGCAAAGTGCCTGCGCAGGGGACGCCGACTGCGAGGGGCGGCGCCTGGCCGCCCCCTGCCGCCGGTCGGGGACTTATTTCGCCGGCAGGACGGCGATATCGGAAATGGCGCCGTTGACGCCCGAAATGGCGCCGATCGCCATAGCCTTCCCGGTCATCAGATCGACGGTATGCAGCGTGCCGCCATGCACCAGCCAGGCTACGTTGCCATCCTTGCCGTCGGACTCGATGTCGAACGCCACCGGGCCGCTAATGCTGGGGCCGAGCTTGCCGACAGCGTTGAGGATGCCGTCGTTGGGCGGCGCCTGCTTGATCAGACCGCCGATCGTGGCGTCGATGTCGTACAGCGTCGTCGCCTTTGTGCCCTTGTAGGAGTTGGTGTAGGCGCCGGCGACGATGTTGCTCCGCTCGCCCTTGTGCATGTCCTTCTCGGCGAAGGCCAGGGCGCCGTCGGTGACGACAGCGCCGTCGTCGACGTTGGCGCGCAGGTTGGAACCGTCGCTGCCCATGACGCGCAGCCGGTCGGCGGCCGGGTTGAAGTCGATTGTCGGCTTGATGCCTGGCGCCAGCATGGCCTTGAGCTTCGTCTTTCCCGTCGCCTTGCCGGTGGCGGTGTCGATGGTCACGACGGTGCCGTCTGGCGCCACGCCATAAAGCCAGCCGTCGGCCGGCCTTACGTCGATGCCGAGCAGGCTCGGCACGCCGGTGACAGACATGGTTTTCATCACCTTGCGGCTTTCGCTGTCGAACATCACCAGCGTGTTGCCGCCGACCAGGCCAACGAAGCTGGCGGCCGTCGCGGGCGCCGCCAAGGCGCCGGAAGCGGCGACGGCCAGGGCGGCGGCAACGGCGCGTTTGCGGAGAATTGTCATGGGGAGTTCCTTCCTTGTTGGTCGACTTCCGAACGGTCGGGTACGTCGCCGTCCATGGAATGAAACCCCGGGCGGCCTCGAACGGACGCGCCGGCAAGGCAGGAATATTTCTCGCGCGGGTGCATCCGATCGCCGCGCTGGCGGGTATCAGGACGAAGACCCCACGCGCGGTCGCCTAAACAAGTGGGAGGAGCTAGATTGCAGACTGCGCAGCCAAACAGGTTAGGATTGAGAATCGTGGATCGGCCGGAACCGCGGGACGACACGCAGGCTGCGGAGACGGCGGCGGCGCTGGCGCGATGCGCCAGTGGCGACCGGCTAGCGCTCCGGATCCTGTTCGACAACGAGTCGGGGCGCATGCTGGCCGTCGCCCATCGTATCCTGCGCCGGCGCGATCTGGCGGAGGAGATCGTCCAGGAGGCCTTCGTGCGAATCTGGCGCGGCGCGGTAGCGTTCGATCCGTCCCTCGGCTCGCCGCGCAGCTGGATCTATGCGATCGTGCGCAACCTGGCGCTCAACGCCGTGCGCGACGGGCGCCGCGAGATTCTGAGCGATGACGGCGCCGTCGAAGTCGATGCGCGGGCAAGCGAGTCGATCGACGTGCTGGACCACATGACCGAGGCATCAGCACTGCGCCGCTGCCTGGAGCGGCTCGACGACAACAGACGCAACAGCCTGCTGCTAGCCTATGTTGGCGGCTTCAGCCATGGCGAGATCGCCGGCCGCCTGCGCGTGCCGCTCGGGACGGTCAAGGCATGGATCAGGCGCGGGCTGCTGGCGCTGCGCGAGTGCCTGACGTGAGCCGGCTCGACAGCGACAGCCTGGCCATGGCCGGCGAATACGTGCTGGGCGTACTTGAGGCCCGGGATCGCGAGGCGGCCGAGCGGCGCCTATCGGCAGACGCCGACTTCCGAGCCGCCGTGACCGATTGGCGCGAGCGCCTGTTGGAACTGGATGCGACGGCCGAACCGATCACGCCTTCGCCGCAACTTTGGCATCGCATCGAGACCGCACTGGATGCGCTGCAGCCGGAAGTCCGACCCGATCTTCGCCAGCGTGCGGGATTGTGGAACAGCCTCCGCTTCTGGCGCCTTGGCGGACTGGCCAGCGCCGCCGCCTGCCTCGTTCTCGCCATCGGCCTTGTCGTTCTGTCGGGACGGCCGGCCCCTGCGCCCGTCGTCATCGCCGTTCTGGAAGCGCAGGATTCGACGCCGGGCGCCATCGTCGAAGCCTATGCCGACGGCAGCATTCGCCTGGTGCCGCTGACCGACATCCCGGTGCCGCCGGGACGGGCGCTGCAAGTGTGGACGCTGTGGGACCGGGAGCGCGGACCGGTGCCACTGGGCCTGCTGGACAGCGCCCGCCGCGCCGTACTGAACGTCGAGGGCCAGCCCGTTCCGCGACCGCAGCAGCTTTACGAGATCACGCTGGAACCGGACACCGGCTCGCCGACTGGGCGCCCTACCGGCCCCATCCTCTACAAGGGCCTGGCAGCCGCTCCGCGCTGAGAAAAATCTCGATCAGCCGCCCAACACCTTCGGCTTGCGGTAGTCGGCAAGACCAATATAGGGCTTGCTGTTCTCGTGGTCGGGCACTTCGAAGAACGTCGAACGGTTGTTGTTATGCACGCCGCCATCGACGCGGATGAAGGCGCCGGTGATGTAGGCCGCGGCTTCCGACAGCAGGAAGGCGACGGCGGCGGCTATCTCCGATTCGGTGCCGTGGCGCTTGAGCGGCACGCGCTTGACCACGTTTCGCAGCGTCTCATGCGCGCTTTCGGGATACTTGTCGAAGCCGGACGAGGCGATGAAGCCCGGGATCACCTGGTTGAGACGCACGCCCGAGGCCGCCCATTCGATCGAGGCGGTGATGGTGAAGTTCTCCTGGCCGGCGCGGGCGGCGCCGTTATGGCCCATGCCCGGCATGCCCAGCGGCCAGTCGGCGCCGATGCTGACGATCGAACCGCCGTTCTTCTCCATCCACTGCACGAACACCTCGCGCGAGACGAGGAAGGTCGCCGTCATGTTGTTGGCGACGACCGCGTTCCAGCCGTTGAGGCTAATGTCGCGCAGCTTCGAGGGAAACTGGCCGCCGGCATTGTTGACCAGCCCGTCGATCCGGCCGCCCCATCCCAGCACCGCCGCGACCATGTCCTTGACCGGCTGTTCCTGGCGCAGGTCGCAGGTATGGATGAAGACGTCGTCGCCGCCGCCGAGCTCCGCCCGTACGGCCTCGAGCTTGTCGCGATTGCGGCCGATCAGCGCCAGCCGCGCCCCCAGCGATTTCAGCTCGTGGGCGATGCAGCGGCCGATGCCGCTGCCGCCGCCGGTGACGATCAGGGTCTGGCCCTCGAACAGGCCGGGACGGAAAACGGACCGGTAATCGACCATTGCTGCTCCTATGCCGGCTTGCGGCCGAAGATGCGGCTGAGCACGCCGGGAATGAAAGGCTCCGACTTGACGTCGACGAAGCCCGCCTTGCGGAAGAACTCGCGGCACTCGGCTTCTGAATGCGCTTCGCCGGTGCTGTTCCAGATCGCCTCGTTCAGCGCCCAGATGGCGGGATCGAGCGGACCGGTGCGCTCATCGTTCAGCGCCTCGCCGACCAGATGCATCTCGCCGCCGGGCACGAGGGCGGCGAAGGCCTTCTTGACCACGAGCTGGATCAATTCGGCGGAGTACTGTGGCAGGTTGGACGCCATCAACACCACGTCGACGCCCTGGGGGAACTCGTTGCGCGTGAAATCGCCCCCGACGGCCTCGACGCGATCGGCCGCGTCGTTCTTGGCGATGAACTCGCGCGCCACGACGGCGACCGGCGGCAGGTCGAACACGGTGGCCTTGAGGCCGGGAAAGGCCTTGGTCGCCATGATGCTGTAGGCGCCCGAGCCGCCGCCCAGGTCGAGCAGGTGGCGGCGTCCGCTGAGATCGACGGTGCGGGCGAAATGGCGGGCCGAGCCGGTGCCGATCGAATAGGTCGCCTCGTGGTACTTGCGCGCATCCTCGACGGTGAAATTCTCGTACAGGCCGAGCTGCGCCTCTTCGCGGCTTTTCAGGTGTTCGCTGAGCCGGCCCCATTCGTTCCAGTGCGGCTTGGTGAAGAGCATCCAGGGGCCGGCGAAACGCTCCTCCGTGCTGACGAGAAAGCGCTGGACGTCAGGCGCATTGCGATAGCGCTCGCCCTCCTTGTGCAGCAGCTCCATCGCCGTCAGCACGGTGATCAGCCGGCCGGCCTGGCGCTCGCTGAGCTGCCTGGCCTTGGCGACCGCCGCCACCGTATCGGCGCCCTGCGAGATCGCCGTGAAGATATCGAGTTCGATGGCGGCGAACAGCGCGCCGCTCTGCCAGTAGGCGCGCGAGAGGTGCTGCAGGCGCGTAAGATCGACGCGCGGAGAATTCTGCTGTTCGGCCATGTCTCCTCCGAAATGGCCGAAGCGATGCGCGGCCCGTCTTTTGCGACTTGTCGGGCCGAGTCAATCAGAGCGCATTGCACCCGATCAAGCGCAAACGCCCCGCGTTTCCGCAGGGCGGTCGACCATTCCGGCAGGTCAGTGACCGCGGCGTTTGCGCGTGGCGGCGGCCTTCTTCGCCGAGGCCGATTTCGCCGCCTTGGAGCGGGCGGCGCTGGCCTTGCCGCCCAGCCGGCCGCCCTTCTTCGAGGCGCTCTTGTTGTCCTTGGTGCCGCGGCCGGAGCCACTCTTCTTGCCGCCGCCGCTTTCCTTGTTGACGGTGGCCCAGGCGCGGCGTTCGGCCTCCTTCTTGGAGACGCCACGCTTTTCGTAGCCTTCCTCGATATGTTCGGCCTTGCGCTTCTGCTTGCCGGTGTAAGCCGACTTGTCGCCGCGGGCCATGGCAACCCTCCTTGCGTGCTAGACGCGTCCGGTCAGCAACAGGACGACCAGAATGATGACGATCACCAGCGTCACGCCCGACGGGCCGTAGCCCCAGCTGCGGCTGTAGGGCCATGCCGGCAATGCGCCGAGCAGCAGCAGGATGAGCACGATGAGCAGGATGGTGCCGAGCATGACGAAGCGTCCTTTCGGATGGACGTGCCGTCTGACGCCGGCACGGCGCCGTCGGATATCGGCGAGGATCGCGGGGCAGGCCATCGCCTTCCCGGCGCTGATATCGGGCGGTGCGTGCAGTTGAACGCCGCCGGACGCCGACGGTTCCCGGATGCCGCCCCTGCGCGAAGCCCTCCCGTCGTTGCGGTCGGGCGGAAGCGGCTCAGCCGCGCCCGACGAAGGGCATCTTCGTCGCCATGATGGTCATGAACTGCACGTTGGAATCGAGCGACAGGCTGTCCATGTAGACCACCGCCGAGGCGACGTCGTTGACGTCCATCAGCGGTTCGACGGCGATGCTGCCATTGGCCTGCATGATGCCGGCCTTCATGCGCTCAGTCATCTCGGTGGCGGCATTGCCGATGTCGATCTGGCCGCAGGCGATGTCGTACTTGCGCCCATCGAGCGACGTCGACTTCGTCAGCCCGGTGACGGCGTGCTTGGTTGCCGTATAGGGCGCCGAATTCGGTCTCGGCGCATGGGCGGAGATCGAGCCATTGTTGACGATGCGGCCGCCACGCGGGCTCTGCTCCTTCATGATCCGGAAGGCTTCCTGGGTGCAGAGGAACACGCCGGTCAGATTGGCGTCGACCACCGCTTTCCACTGCTCGTAGGTGAGGTCTTCCAGATTGATCGGCGGCGCGCCCATGCCGGCATTGTTGAACAGCAGATCGAGCCGCCCGAACGTCTTCTTCGTCTCCGCGAAGATATTCTTCACGTCGTCGGGCTTGCCGACATCGCCCGGCACGATGAGCGTCCTGCCCTTGGCCATGGCGGCCGTGGCCTCAAGGGGCTCCCGCCGCCGGCCGGTGAGGGTGACGCTGTAGCCCGCCTTGAGCAGAGCCAGCGCCACGGCGCGACCGATGCCCGTGCCGGCGCCCGTGACGATCGC
>JBFWZG010000169.1:0-6138 GCA_050185515.1 Reyranellaceae bacterium | reverse complement strand
CGCGACAGCATCAGCGCTCCCGTGTCGGTGCGCACTGCCACCGATTCGGCATCTTCGGAGATCAGAAGATCGGGCGCGCGCGTCCACAGCAGCGACAACAGAGCGATCGCGATCGGCCCAATGCCAAGCAGACGCCAACTCCGTCGCCACAGGCAGAGCCACAGGCCACCTAGGGCAAAAAGCGGCAGCGCGTAGGACGGCAGCGCCGGCACCAGAGGCGCCGACCCCGGCCAGCTGGCGACGGTGCCGGCAACCCAGATGATGGCGCTGAGGCCCCAGCGCATGGGCTCCAGCGCCAGTTGCTCCAGGCCCAGCGGCATCAGCAGCATGGCGAGGATGCCCCAGGGCATGACCCAGAAGCCGGTGATGGGAACGGCCGCCATGTTGGCGATGGCGCCGTACAGCGCCAGACGGTTGAAGTGATAAAGGCCGAACAGGCCGCTGGCGGTGCCGGCGATCAGCGTCGTCAGCACGACGCCGGCGAGATAGTAGCCGATGCGGTCGAGCGGGCCGGGCGCCAGCAGCGGGCGGGCGGCGCGAAACCGCGCCAGGCGCGGCTGCAGCCATTCCCAGCCGGCGATCAGCGCCAGCACCGCGGCGAAGGACATGTGGAAACTGGCGCTGAGCAGGCTTTCGGGCGCGAGGATCAGGATCACCATCGCGGCCAGTGCGACGGTCCGCATCGACAGCGCATTGCGGTCGATCACGATGGCGAGCAGCACGACGGCGGCCATGATGAAGGCGCGCTGGGCGGGGATCGGGCTGCCGGCCAGCAGCAGGTAGAACAGCGCGCCCGCGAAGGCCACGATGGCGGCCCATTTCCTGATCGGCCAGCGCAAGGCGACCGGCTCGATCAGCGCCAGCAGCAGGCGCAGCCCGCCCAGCAGCAGCGCCACCACCAGGACCATATGCAGGCCGGAAATCGACAGCAGGTGGGCCAGGCCCGAATCGCGCATCGCCTGCAGATCGGCTTCGGGGATGCCGCTCTGCTCGCCGGTCAGCAGGGCCGCCGCCATGGCCGATTCGGCGCTGCCGTCGGCGATGATGCGGCGCGTCGCTTCCTGCCGCATGCCGTCGACGAACTGGCGCCAGCCCGAACGCGTCGCCCTGCTCTCGATCGCGACCGGCGAGATGGCGTAGCCGACGGCGCCAAGCCCGCGGAACCAGGCATCGCGCTGGAAGTCGTAGGCGCCCGGCGCGGCGGGCGGCGATGGCGGGATGAGCACCGCCCGCAGGCTGACGCGATCGCCGATCGCCAGATCAGGCGGCGGCCGCCTCACCGTGACGCGGACCGCGCCCGGCTGCGCGACCTCTTCCAGCCGCTCGACGCGCAACTCCTCGAGCCGGATCCGCAGGCCGCTGGGCAGCGGTTCGATATTGGCAACGGTCCCCGATAGCGCGCTGGCCATCTCGCGTTCCAGCACCGGCGCGGCGACGGCATCGCTGCGCAGTTTGGCGACGGCGAAACCGGCGGCAATCGTCGCCGCCGCGACCAGCAGCAGACCGATGAAGGCGGTGCGGCGGGCCAGCACCGCCAGCACAGCCGCAACGACGGAGAACGTCAGCGCCGGCCAGAGCGGCGGCTCGAACGGCAGGGCGAAATAGACGCCAATGCCGCTCCCGAAAGCGGCCGGCAGCCAAAGGGCCCAGCGGCCGCGTTCCTCGGCCGCCTGCGCCGCCAGCCAGGCCGCAATCCGCGTCGGCCGGACGGGAATTGCGCTCGCCGGCTGGACCTTTGACAGGGCCGGATCGGTCACTATGCTACAGCGCCTTCGCGCCGCCCGCGCCGGCGCCCAGCCAAGCCTTCAGGATCGTTCATGAAAGTCGTCACCCGGTTCGCCCCCTCGCCGACGGGGTTTCTGCATATCGGCGGCGCCCGCACCGCGCTGTTCAACTGGCTGTTCTCGCGCCATCACGGCGGACGCTACCTGCTGCGCATCGAGGATACCGACCGGGCGCGCTCGACCAAAGAGGCGATCGACGCCATTCTGGACGGGTTGTCCTGGCTCGGCCTCGACTGGGACGAGGATCCGGTGTTCCAGTTCGCCCGCGCCGAGCGCCACGCCGCCGTGGCGCGCGAGATGCTGGCCAAGGGCCAGGCCTATTACTGCTATTCGACGCCGGAAGAACTGGAGACGATGCGCCAGAAGGCGCGCGCCGAGGGACGGCCGATCCGCTACGATGGCACCTGGCGCGACCGCGACCCGAAGGAGGCGCCAGCCGGCGTCAAGCCGGTGATCCGGTTGCGCGCCCCGTTGGACGGCGAGACCGTGGTCGATGACCTGGTCCAGGGCACGGTCACGGTGCAGAACGCCCAGCTCGACGATATGGTGCTGCTGCGCGGCGACGGCACCCCGACCTACATGCTGGCGGTGGTGGTCGACGACCACGACATGGGCATCACCCACGTCATCCGCGGCGACGACCATCTCAACAATACCTTCCGCCAGATCCAGGTCTATCGCGCCATGGGCTGGAACGTGCCGCGCTTCGCCCATATTCCGCTGATCCACGGCGCCGACGGCGCCAAGCTCTCCAAGCGCCACGGCGCGCTGGGGGTCGACGCCTATCGCGACATGGGATTTCTGCCGGAGGCGCTGCGCAACTACCTGCTGCGGCTGGGCTGGGGCCACGGCGACGACGAAATCATCCCGACCGACAAGGCCATCGAGTGGTTCGATCTGGCCAATGTCGGACGCGCCGCCTCACGCTTCGACATGGACAAGCTGACCAATCTCAACGCGCATTACCTGCGGCAGACGCCGGATGCGGCGCTTTTCGAACTGGTGCGGTCGCGGCTCGAGACCGCGCTGGGCGGCCCGCTCGATCCGGAAATGGCCGCGCGCGTCATTGCCGGCATGAACGGCGTCAAGCAGCGCTCGCGCACGCTGGTGGAACTGGCCGACAATCTGCGCTTCTACGCCATGCGCGGGCCGATAACCCCGGATGCCAAGGCCGCAGCCCTGCTGACGGCCGAGAACAGGGCGGTTCTGGGGGCGCTGGTTCCGGTCATCGAAGGCGTGTCCGACTGGTCGGAGGCGGCGATCGAAGCCTCGGTCAAGGCCTTTGCCGAGAACCGCGGCGTCAAACTCGGATCGGTCGCCCAGCCGCTGCGCGCGGCGCTCACCGGCGGGACCGTTTCACCGGGCATTTTCGAGGTGCTGGCGGTGCTGGGACGGGCCGATTCGCTCAGTCGAATCAAGGCGTCCGCTTGAAACGGACCGGCTTCTGCTGCAATTGCGAATAGGCCCCAAACCCACTAAGGTACCGACAAAATCGCAACAACCCTGCGCCAACAGGCGGTTCCTCGCCAGTCTCCGGCTGCCGGCTAAGTCCAGGAAGGAAAAAATGGCCAAAACCACGAACAAATCCGCACAGCCCGCCGCCAAGACCTCTGCCGCCAAGCCGGCCGGCAAGAAGCCGATGACGCTGACCGACAACAACAGCGGCAAGAGCTATTCGCTGCCGGTTATGTCGGGCACGGTCGGTCCCGACGTGATCGACGTGCGCAAGCTATACGCCGAGACCGGCGCCTTCACCTACGATCCGGGATTCACCTCGACCGCCTCCTGCCAGTCGAAGATCACCTACATCGACGGCGACGAAGGCGTGCTCCTGCATCGCGGTTACGACATCGCCGAGCTGGCCGAGAAGTCGGACTTCATGGAGGTCGCCTATCTGCTGCTCAAGGGCGAGCTGCCGAACGAGGCGGAGAAGACCAAGTTCGAATACGACATCTCGCGCCACACGATGCTGCATGAGCAGATCTCGTTTTTCTATCGCGGCTTCCGCCGCGATGCGCATCCAATGGCCATCATGTGCGGCGTCGTCGGCGCGCTGTCGGCCTTCTACCACGATTCGCTCGACATCAACGATCCGCACCAGCGCATGGTCGCCTCGTACCGGCTGATCGCCAAGATGCCGACCATCGCGGCCATGGCCTACAAGTATTCGCTGGGCCAGCCCTTCATCTATCCGCGCAACGACCTGAAATACGCCGACAATTTCCTGCACATGATGTTCGCGGTGCCGGCCGAGCCCTACAAGATCAGCCCGGTGCTGGCGCGCGCCATGGACCGTATCCTGATCCTGCATGCCGACCACGAGCAGAACGCCTCGACATCGACGGTGCGTCTGGCCGGCTCCTCGGGCGCCAACCCGTTCGCCTGCATCGCCGCCGGCATCGCCTCGCTGTGGGGGCCCGCCCATGGCGGCGCCAACGAGGCGGTCCTGAACATGCTGATGCAGATCGGCGACAAGAAGAACATCGCCGAGTTCATCAAGAAGTCGAAGGACCCGAACGACAATTTCCGACTGATGGGTTTCGGCCATCGCGTCTACAAGAACTACGACCCGCGCGCCAAGGTGATGCAGAAGACCTGCAACGAGGTGCTGTCCGAGCTGGGCGTCAAGAACGACCCGCTGCTGCAACTGGCGGTCGAACTGGAGCGCATCGCCCTGCAGGACGACTACTTCGTCGAGAAGAAGCTCTATCCCAACGTCGATTTCTATTCGGGCATCATCTTCCGGGCCATGGGCATCCCGGTCAGCATGTTCACCGTGCTGTTCGCCGTGGCGCGCACGGTCGGCTGGATTTCGCAGTGGACCGAGATGGTCGAGGACCCATCGCAGAAGATCGGCCGGCCGCGGCAGCTCTATACCGGAGCCCCCGCCCGCCCCTACGTGCCGGTCAAGAAGCGCAAGTAGTCCGTTTCAAGACGGCAAACGCTGGAACGGCGGCCCGCGGGCCGCCGTTTTCCGTTGGCGGCGGCAGCGCACTTTGCGCCAGGCGGCGCGCAGGCTATGCTCGCGGCAATGGCGGCCGCCAGAGCCGCAAACTCCACGGGAGGTCAGCGTGGCCGGTCGACAGGGTTTCTCCGGACTGAAGCCGCCCAGCGACGGCAATCCGCCGCGTCCGCGTCAGCGCGCGCGGCTGGTGCGCATGGCGCCGCCGGCCAACGACAATCGTTCGAAGGGCATCGATCTCGGGGTGCTGCGCTTCACCGGATTGCGGCTGGCGCTGGCCGCGGCGGCGATCGGCGCGCTGGGCGCGATGGCCTTCGCCGCGGGGCTGCTCTGAGGCGTCAGGCGGCGCCGGTCTGGATCAGCTCGATCTTGTAGCCGTCGGGATCCTCGACGAAGGCGATCACCGTGGTGCCGTGCTGAACCGGCCCGGCCGGGCGCGGGATCTTCACGCCGGCCGCCGCCAGACGGTCGCACACGGCATAGGCGTCGGGCACGCCAATGGCGAGATGGCCGAAACCGGTGCCCAGCTCGTAGCCGTCCTTCTGGTCCCAGTTGTAGGTCAGCTCGATGACGGCATTGCTGCGCTCCTCGCCGTAGCCGACGAAGGCCAGCGAATACTTGCCGGCCGGAACGTCGCGCTTGCGCAGCACCTTCATGCCCATCAGCCGGGTGTAGAAATCGAGCGAACGGTCGAGATCCTTCACCCGGATCATGGTGTGCAGCATGCGATAGCCGGCAGCGTCGGCCGAGTGGGTCTGCTGCTGGGACTGCGGCTCGGTCACCGACATGCGGCCTAGCCGTCGATGATCATGGCGGCGAAAGTCGCCTCGGCCACGAGCTTGCCGTCGACCTTGCTCTCGCCGCTGAACTTCCACACCGGGCCGCGATTCTGCTCCTTGCGGACATGCACTTCCATGCGGTCTCCGGGAACCACGGGTTTGCGGAACCGGGCGCGGTCGATGGACATGAAATAGACCTTCTTGCCCTCGAACGCCGGGCCGAGCGTCTGCACCACGAGAACGGCGGCAGTCTGGGCCATGGATTCGATGATCAGCACGCCGGGCATCACCGGCATGCCCGGGAAGTGGCCCTGGAAAAACTGTTCGTTGATCGAGACGTTCTTGATGCCGGTCGCGCTCTCGTTCGGGCGCAGTTCGAGCACCCGATCGACCATCAGGAACGGATAGCGATGCGGGATCATTTGCACGATCCTGCCAATGTCGATCGTCGCGACGTCGTCCAGTTTTTCGGCAGCCTGGCTCACGATGCGTTCCTAAGTCGTTGAATTGGCTACAGCAATGCCCGTCCCGTTATACGGAACCGCCCCACGGTCAGTTTTGCCCCAATCCCGATGGGAATTCAATCACTTCGCGGGGGGCCCGGTTCCGGGGG
>JBFWZG010000168.1:0-6242 GCA_050185515.1 Reyranellaceae bacterium | reverse complement strand
AGGTCGCCGCCGGCATCGCGCCGCTGCAGCATGCCGACACGGCGGTGGCCTTCGCCATCAACGGCGTGTTCTGGTTCTACGGCGACGGCTTCAGGCCCAACGGCCTGATCCCAGACACCGGCCGGCTTGATCGCGACGGCAGCCTGCACCGGCTGATCGGCGTCGAGCGGTCGCTCGGCATCGTGGTGCGCTCGTCCAACGAGGTCGTGGCGCCCGGCGTGGTGCGCAACGAGAGCGCGGCCAACAGCTTCAATATCGGCGAAGCCATGCCGGATCGAGCGAAGGATCGCGCGCCGGAACTGGCGGCGGCGCTCGACGGGTGCGGCTTCGTCAGCAATGCGCTCGCCGACATTCGCCGCGACATGTGGGCCAAGCTGGTGCGCAACGCGGCGAGCTCGCCGCTGTGCTGCCTGACCGGCTCGACCGTCGCCGATGCCTATGGCGATGCGGCGGTCGGCGCGCTGGCGACGGCGCTGATGCGCGAAACTGCTGCGGTCGCCGCCGCGCACGGCTTCGCCGATCTGCTGCCCGACCCGGCCGAAGCCCTGCGCGCCGGCATGGGCCTGCACCACAAGCCCTCAATGCTGCAGGATCTGGAACGCGGCCGGGCGATGGAGATCGACAGCCAGCTCGCCATCCTGCGCGACTTCGCCCGCCAGGCGAAGGTCTCGACGCCGGTGCTGGACACGGTGCTGCCGATGCTGATCGTCAGGGCGCGGACGGCGGGGTGCTATTGACTGGAGCGGGTAGCGGGAATCGAACCCGCACGTTCAGCTTGGGAAGCTGACAGGCTACCACTACATCATACCCGCTCGAGGGTCCGGTCGGCCCGACGGCGCCGATTATAGGCAGCGGCGATGCGCCCGCAAGGCTCGGCGCGGGTTATTTTGACCTTACCGGCACGCTTCCTGCTTCCTGTAGACTGGATTTCGTCGCAGTTCTCGGGGGACTTCATGGACGCGCTTGTCGGCGAGTGGCTCAACCTCGTCATCCGCTGGGCCCATGTCATTTTCGGCATCGCCTGGATCGGCTCGTCCTTCTACTTCAACTGGCTGGATTCCAAGCTGCGCCCGCCGGCGCCGGGCCGCGGCAAGGTCGAGGGCGAGGCCTGGCTGGTGCATTCCGGCGGCTTCTACCGCGTCGAGAAGATCGACGTGGCGCCCGAGGAGATCCCGGCCGAACTGCACTGGTTCAAATGGGAAGCCGCCTTCACCTGGATCTCCGGCTTCGTGCTGCTGATCCTGCTCTACCATCTGGGCCAGGGCGCCTTCCTGCAGGAGGCGCCGGAAGGGTTCTCCGACCTGCTGGGCATCGGTGCGGTGGTGCTGATGCTGGCCATTGCCTGGACCGTCTACGACTTCGCCTGGAAATCGCCGATGGGCGACAACGCGATGCTGACGGGCGGCCTGCTGTTCGTGCTGCTGGTGGCGCTGGCCTGGGGCCTGTCGCTCTGCATGACCGGCCAGGCGGCCTATCTGCATGTCGGCGCCGTGCTGGGCACCATCATGACCGCCAATGTCTGGATGCGGATCATCCCCGCCCAGCGGGCGCTGGTGGCTGCGGCCAAAGCCGGCACGAAGCCCGAGGCGCGGCTGGGCAAGGAGGCCAAGAAGCGTTCGATCCACAACAACTACATGACCCTGCCGGTGGTGTTCATCATGCTGAGCACCCATTTCGCCAGCACCTGGGGCAGCGAATGGAACTGGGCATTGCTGGCGGCGCTGATGCTGGTCGGCGCGGGTGTGCGGCATGCCTTCAATCTGCGCAACCGCGGCCGCCAGGGTCTATGGATCCTGCCGCTGGCGGCGCTGGCGATGGTGGTGCTTTACTACGTCGTGCGCTGAGCCTAGTAAGGGCGCGCGCCCGACTTCAGCGAGTGATCCGATGCCGCGTCTGCCCGTTATTTCCGCCGCAATGCTGCTTGCCCTGACCGCCGCCATGCCGGCCCGCGCCGCCGACCCGGAGAACGGCGAAAAAGTCTTCAAGCGCTATTGCATGACCTGCCACATCACGGCGGCGAAAGGCCCCTCGCGGCAGGGTCCGACGCTGTTCGGTCTGATAGGCCGCAAGTCGGGCTCGGTGGAAGGGTTCCGCTATTCCAGCGCCAACAGGAACGCCGACATCGTCTGGGAGCCTGGCATCCTCGACAAGTACCTGGCCGAGCCGCGCGTGGTCGTGCCCGGCACCTCGATGGCTTTCGCCGGCGTGCGCAAGGCCGACGAACGCGCCGACCTGATCGCCTATCTGGCGACGCTGAAATAGCGCGGCAGGCTGCCATGGCCCATTCGCGCAAGGTCTCGGTCACAGGGCTCGGCTATGTCGGCCTGCCCGTGGCGGTCGCCTTCGCCCGCCATGGCGTGGTCACCGGCTACGACCACGATCCCGAACGGGTGGCGCAGCTGCGCGCTGGCCAGGACCGCACCGGCGAGATCGAGCTTTCCGAGCTGCGGCAGCCCAGCCTCCGCGTCACCGATCGCGCCGAGGAACTGCGCGCCTCGGACTTCCACATCGTCACCGTGCCGACGCCGATCGACGAGGCCAACGTGCCCGACCTGCAGCCGCTGCTCGAGGCGGCGCGCACGCTGGGCCGGCACGGGCTGAAGCGCGGCGACGTGGTGGTGTTCGAGTCGACCGTCTATCCCGGCCTGACCGAAGAGGAATGCGTGCCGGCGATGGAGAGGGAATCGGGGCTGGCCTGCGGCAGCGATTTCGCCGTCGGCTATTCGCCCGAGCGCATCAATCCCGGCGACCGCACGCACCGGCTGGACAGCGTGCGCAAGGTGATCGCGGCCTCCGATGGCGCGACGCTCGACATCGTCGAGCAGGTCTATGGCAGCGTCGTGAAGGCCGGGTTGCACCGCGCCGCCAGCATCAAGGTGGCCGAAGCCGCCAAGGTGCTGGAGAACACCCAGCGCGACCTGAACATCGCGCTGATCAACGAGATGGCGCTGATCTGCCACCGGCTGGGCATCGATACCCGCGACGTGCTGGAGACCGCCGGCACCAAGTGGAACTTCCTGCCGTTCCGACCCGGCCTGGTCGGCGGCCACTGCATCGGCGTCGATCCCTTCTACCTGACGCACAAGGCGATGCAGATCGGCTACCACCCGCAGGTCATCCTGGCGGGGCGGCGGGTCAACGACGGCATGGGCCGCTTCGTCGCCGCCGAAACCATCAAGCGGCTGATGGCGCGCGGCCTGAGCGGCAGGCCTGTGGTGACGATCCTGGGCGCCACCTTCAAGGAGAACGTGCCCGACGTGCGCAACACGCGGGTGGTCGACATCGCGCGCGAGCTGGAGGCCGCCGGCATTCTGGTGCAGCTGCACGATCCGCTGGCCGACGCCGGCGAAATGAAGGCGCATTACGGCATCGCGCTGAGCGCCCGCGACGCGCTGGCCCCGGCCGACGCGGCGATCCTGGCCGTCGGGCATGCGGCGTTTCTCGCGGAAGGCTGGAAACTCGTGCGCGGCTGCCTGAAGGACGGGCGCGGGCTCGCCATCGACGTGCAGGCGGCGCTGGATCGCGCCGCCATTCCCGACGGCATCGAACTCTGGCGGCTGTAGCGCCGCTCGCCTGACCGCCGCGCTTATTCGGCCGGGTGGGCCTCGACCACGGTCGGACGCAGCGCCGCGTCGGCCGCCTGCGAAACGCGTCCCCCGTCGATCCGGATGACGCTGTCGGCAAGCCGCACCCATGCCGGCTGATGGGTAATGGCCAGCACGGTCAGGCCGGTATCGCGCGAGATCTGGCAGACGTTCTCGACGATGGTCGTCTCGGTCTGCGGATCGAGCGCGCTGGTGGCCTCGTCCAGCACCAGCAGTTTGGGCTTGTGGACCAGCGCGCGCGCCAGCGCGATGCGCTGGCGCTGGCCGCCCGAGAGCAGCGCGCCGCGCTCGCCGACGACGTGATCGATGCCGTCGGGCAGGGCGACGACGAACGGCCAGGCGCCCGCCAGGCGCAGCGCCCGCTCTATGTCCTCGCGAGAGTAGGCCGGGTCGCCCAGGCCGACGTTCATGGCGATGCTGTCGTGGAACAGGATCAGTTCCTGCGGCACGTAGCCGATCATGCCGCGCCACAGCGCGGTGTCGATCTCGTCCTGGCTGACGCCGTCGATCAGCACCTCGCCGCTGTCGGGCCGGTGCAGGCCGAGAATGATGTCGACCAGCGTCGTCTTGCCGGCGCCGGAGCGACCGATGATCGACGTAACCTTGCCTGCCTCGATGACGCAGTTGGCGTCCACCAGCACGTCGTTGCGGCCGAAACTCAGCGAAACGTCGCGCATCACGATGTTGCGCTCGAAGCTCGGCGGCAGGCCCTTGTGCTCGCTTTCGCGCGCATGCTGCGCGTCGGCGATGGCGTCCTCGACGAACCAGAAACTGGGCTCCGTGCCGCGCACCGCCTGCAGATCCTGCTGCGCCTTGCCGATCACCGAAATGGTCTTGACCAGCACCAGCCCCATGACCAGCAGCTCGGCCAGGGGTATGGCGGTCGTCGTCAGCACGAAATAGCCGCCGACCCCGAGGCAGACAGCCATGATCGGGTCCTGCAAGGCGCGGTTGGCGTGTCTCGCCGTCAAATGCCGGCGCATCGCCCGCTCGATCGAACGCACGTCGTTGGTGACGAGGCGCGAGAACTGGGCATGCCGCGACATGGCCTTGACAGGCTTCAGGCCGACCAGCACGTCCGCCAGCCGCGTGACCATGTCCTTCATGCGCCGCGTCTGCTTGCGCGCATTGTGCTTGGTGATGGCAACCAGACGCTGCAGCGACAGCACCATGATCAGACCGGCGGCCAGCGCCAGCGCGGCGAGTTCCCACGACACCAGAGCGGCAATCCCCAGATAGACCAGAGCGTGGATGCTGTGGGCGGCGAACTGCGCCACGGCCGTAAACGCGTCGCCGGCTCGATGCGATTCGTTGCCAAGCGCGTTGGCGAAACGGCCCAGCGGCTCGCGCGTGAAGAATCCCCAGCGCGCGTCGAGCAGCGCCTGCAGCAGGCGCAGGCGCATGCTGGTGCCGACCTCGGCCACCGCGCGCGCCACCTCCCGCATGGCGAGGATCATCAGCGCCGCCTTGCCGGCCATGCCGAAAATCAGCAGGCCGATCAGCACCAGCGGCGTCGACGGCAGGCCGATCGTCGCCAGGCTCTCGGTTACGATGCGGCCCAGGCTGGAGACCTGTCCGCCGGTCTCGCCGCCGGCAAAGGCCAGAATCGGCACCAGGCTGGCGATACCGATGCCCTCGACGACGCCGGCGACGGCCAGACAGAAGACCACCACCAGCGTGCGCTGCAGCGGCACGGTCGTGGCAATGCGCCACATCGTCGAGCCGCGATGCTTCTTCTTCCGACTGGCCTTGCGACGGGTCACGCAGGTACTCCCACTGGGGCTTGCCGGACGGGCGGCGCAAACAAGCCCTCAATTATGCCATCGATCGCCGGAGCAAAGTCGGAAAATCTTGGATTTTCCAATGTCCTGAATGACTTGCGCCTGGATCTTGCGTCGGGCGCCGGCATTGCGCCCGCTCGCGGCGGGCTTCTTAGATCACTAAAGCCGGGCATTTTCAATGTATGGTTCGCCGCGCCTCGCCGCCGCGGGCCGCACCCGTGCCACCTGGAGAAGGGCTTGTCCGTATCGACTGAACCCGCCGCTGGCCGCTCAGCGGTCATCTGGACGCTCGAGGCCGAAAAGCCCGGCGACAATGCCCAGATCGAGGCGGTCGCCAACGCCATCGGCCTGCCCTGGCAGCGCCGACGCCTGGCGATGCGGCCGGAATGGCGCATCGCCAAGCCCGACATCGCCAGCGACATCACCCATCTCGACCTGGCGGCAGGCGATCCGCTGGAGCCGCCCTGGCCCGACCTGATCGTCACCTCCGGCCGTCGCCTGTTCAACGCCGCGCTGTGGATCAAGGCGCGCTCGCCCGGCACGAAGCTGGTCCTGGTCGGCCGGCCGCATGGGCATTTCGAGGGCTGCGATCTGGTGATCGCCGCACCTCAGTACCGCCTGCCGCCGCGCGACAATGTCCTGAATCTCGCCCTGCCCCTGCTGTTCCCGGACCGCAAGCGCATCGCAGCCGCCAGCGCCGAATGGCGCGATGAACTCGACGCGATGACGCGGCCGCTGACCGCCGTGCTGGTCGGCGCCCAGACCCGCCCGTTCCGCTTCGGTCCACGCGATGCGCGCGCCATGATGCAACGCGTCGCCCGCGCTACGCGCGCCGAGGGATCGCTTTTCGTCACCA
>JBFWZG010000167.1:0-6290 GCA_050185515.1 Reyranellaceae bacterium | reverse complement strand
CTTCCACAACTGCCTGTACGAGAAGGTGTGGAAGGACAATCGCCGCCGCCATTCGGACTTCCTGCCGACCTGGCAGATGCTCCATACCTACCCGTCGGACTACAAGGTGATCTTCGTCGGCGACGGCTCGATGAGCCCGTACGAGATCGTCTATCCCGGCGGCTCGGTCGAGCACTGGAACGAGGAGGCGGGCCAGGCCTGGATTCAGCGCGTCGCCGACATCTACCAGAGCGCAGTGTGGCTGAACCCGGTGCCCGAGCGGCACTGGCCCTATACGCCCTCCATCCAGCTGCTGAAGCAGCTGATGTCCGATCGCATGTATCCGCTGACGCTCGAGGGGCTGGACAAGGCGATGCGCGAGCTCAATCGCGGATAACAAAGAGCAAATCGTCATGACGAGATCGCGCAGCGATGGCGTCGTGACGTGAATCTGCTCGCAAAGCGAGACTCAAGCAGGAGACAGCCAATGGCCGGCAACAGGCAGATCGTGATCCAGACCCTGCCGACCGACCGGCTGGGCGAAGAGCATTTCAGGCTGGTCGAGGGGCCGATGCCGGCGATCGGCGAAGGGCAGGTGCTGGTGCGCAGCAGGCTCATTTCGCTCGACGCCGCCAACCGCGCCTGGATGCAGGGCGCCACCTATCGCCAGGCGGTGAAGGCGGGCGACATCATGCACGCCTATTCGCTGGGCGAGGTGGTGGAAAGCAAGGCGCCGGGCTTCGCCAAGGGCGACAAGGTGTTCGGCGAGGGCGGCTGGCAGGAATTCTATGCCATGGAGGCGCGCAGGCTGGAGAAGGCGCGCGCCTACGAGCCTGAATCGCATCTGCTGTCGCTGATCGGCATCGCCGGCAAGACCGCCTATCACGGGCTGATCAATGTCGGCCGTCCGAAGGCGGGCGAGACGGTGGTGGTCTCCGCCGCCGCCGGCTCGGTCGGCTCCTTCGTCGGCCAGATCGCCAAAGCCGTCGGCTGCCGCGCCGTCGGCATCGCCGGCGGGGCCGAGAAGTGCAAGTGGCTGGTCGACGAACTGGGCTACGACGCCGCCGTCGACTACAAGGCCAAGTCCTTCCGCAAGGATCTCGCCGCCGCCTGTCCGCAGGGCATCGACGTGTTCTTCGACAATGTCGGCGGCCCGGTTCTTGAAGCGGCCCTGTTCCAGATGAACCAGCGCGGACGGGTGGTGTGCTGCGGCGCGGTCTCGCAATACGACACGTCGAACCTGCAGTCGCCGCGCGGCGTGCCGGGCCTGCTGGTGGTCAAGCGCCTGCGCATGGAAGGCTTCATCGTCATGGACTACGCCGACCAGGACAAGGAGGCGGAAGACAAGCTGCTGGGCTGGGCGAAGACGAGGAAAATCAAGGTCGTCGAGGACATCGTCGACGGGCTGGAGAACGCGCCCAGGGCGCTGATCGGGCTGCTGGCGGGCGAGAACCGCGGCAAGCGGATGGTAAGGGTTTAGTCCTTCGCTCCCTCTCAGATACTTAGATCGAGCAAATTGTAGTCCCTGATGTCGGCCTTCGCCTTCTCGTCCCAGCGATAGGCAAGGCCGGCCTCGACATGCGGCCTGTAGGCGTAGGGCGTCTCGTCCGGGAAGCGCTGGCGGCGGGCGTCGATGGCGTAGCCGATCAGGCGGGCGCGGTCGCGGATGCGCGCCTCGTCGTAGACCGCGCGGGCGTTGTGGATGCCACCGGCCTCGACGCCCAGCACCGAGCTGCGGCGGTGGAAGCCGAAATTCAGGGTGACGCGCCAGTCCCTGCTGGTGTTTGCGAACGAGCCGTGCACGACCTGGCGGTTGTTGATCACCACGTCGCCTGGCTTGCAGACCATCGGCACCGCGTCGGGCAGACGCTCGCTGCCGGCCGCCGCCACCATGGCCCTGATGTCGCATTTGCCGGGAATCTTGTGCGAGCCCGGCACCACCCACACGCCGTTGGCGGGCGTGCAGCCGTAAAGCTGCGCCATGAAATTGAAGCCGTGCACGCCTTCGTCCCAGTTGGGCGTGTTCCAGTGGGTGATGCCGTCCTGGTGCCAGGCGACGGAAGCGCCGAGCCCCGGCTCCTTGATGAACAGCGCCTCGTTGAACGGGGTGAAGTCGTCGCCGTTGACGGCGGCGGCCATCGCCAGCAGATGCGGATGGCCATAGACCCTGAGCTGGGTTTCGAGGAACTGCAGCGAGCCCAGGATCAGGTAGACGATTTCCTTCGGCGCATCCGCGCGCGCTTTGGGCTCGAACATCTTGACCGGGTGGCGGCCATTGGCGAGTTCGGTGCCGCCGAACGGATCGCCCAGCGGCTTCGACCAGAACAGGGTCTGCGCCTTGTGGCCGACGCCGAGTGCGGGGCAGCCGTGACGATCGACGGTGGCGTCCTTCTCGACCGGCAGGCGCTCGAGCAGGTTCCGGAAATCGGCCTCGATCTCGGCCAGTTCCTCCTGGCCCAGCACGCCCTCGAAGACGTAGAAGCCGGTGCGCCAGTAGGCTTCGAGAATGTCGGGATGGACACTGCCGTCGGCGGTAAAGCGCATCGGCCCGCGATTGCCCAGCGCATAGGCGCGTTCCTCGCCTTCGCGCAAATATGCCTGCATGGCAGCTTCCTCGCTGCCGTAGTCGGTGGCCTGCGCGCGCATCGCCTGGCTCATCGCATTCCTCCCATCGCTTCTTATGGGGGAAATGCTAGGCCCAACTAGTCGAAATGCAACCCCAGTTCGGCGCGCTTCCTCTTGCTCAGCCCGAGGCCGACCAGCCTGTGCGACAGGCACAGGTATGATTTCAGTTCCTTCGCCGACAGACCCGGCTTGCCGTAGTGCTGGATCCATTTCATCCCGCGCGAGGCCAGATAGGGGGCCGGCCTCAATCCAGCCTGGGTCTTGAGCATGTCATATGACAGGGGCGTCACCTTGAAGGTGATGCCGGGCCAGGCGCGGCCTTCCCAGCCGCCGATGGCGAAGACCTTGCCGCCCACCTTCCAGACATGCGCGCCGCCCCATTGCACCACATAGGTGGTGGCAGGCAGGGAGGCGCAGAACGCGTTGAACTGTCCGTAGTCCATTCAGGCCGCAAGGCGCGATCGTCAGGCGGCCACTGTAGCGCCAGCCGCCACGTAGGGCATTACGGTATCGAGCGCCCGCCGAACGTAAAGCTCCTTCTCGCCCACCGGCGCGACGTAGTGCAGCGCTTCCTCTGCGTCGCGCGGCGAGGCTAGTCGCGCAATCATCCAGCTCGCCAGATACTGCGAGGCGAGACAGCCGCCGGCGGTGGCGACGTTGCCGTGGGCGACGAAGGGCTCATCGAGCACCCGGACACCGGCCTCGATCACCCACGGTTTGGTGGTGAGATCGGTGCAGGCGGGCAGGTCGCCGATCAGGCCGAGCTTCGCCAGGATCAGCGTCCCGGAGCATTGCGCGCCGATCAGCTGGCGGGCGGGATCGAGCTGCAGGCGCCGCAGCAGGGCGGCATCGGCGGCAATCTCGCGCGTTCGGATGCCGCTGCCGATCAGAACGGCGTCGGCCTCAGCGACGAACTCCAGCGGCTGCTGGCGCCGGACGGTCACGCCGTTCATCGAGGTGACTTCCGGCGTCGGCGACGTGACATGCGCCGCCCAGCCCTTGCCGTGCAGGCGATTCATGATGCCGGCAGCGACGAAGGAATCCAGTTCGTTGAAGCCGTCGAAGGTGAGGATTGCGATTCGCATCTGGCATGTCTCCGGCCGCGGAATGCCCGAAGTTTAAGGTGGTATTTCCCTCGGCGGGTTGCGGTCCTGGCAGGGCGGGATTGCGACTCGTGGGACCGAGGTGGGGTTCGTCGGTGGCCACCCCGCTCCTACTCGGGCAGCCCCACCTGTCGCAGGGCCTCGGCATAACGCTCGAAGTACTCGTCTATCTTCAGCGGCACCTGCGCCCGCAGGCCGCGGACGGAAGCATTCGGCACCAGGCGGAGGAACTCCGACATGGCCGCGCGGCCTTCCTCCATGCGACCGAGCTTGCTCAGGCAGGCTGCATGCAGCCGGTGCGATCCAGGCGAAGATGGATTCTGCCGCAGCGAGTTGATTACATGTTCGAGCGCCTTCTGATAGTGGCCGGCAAGGAAGGCGTTGAAACCGAGCAGGTAGATCCAAAGAAAATTGAAGTGATCGCGCGGGCTCAGTCTGATTGCCGTTTTGAACGGAGCATCGGCTTCGTCGCACCGGCAGGACAAAGCCAGGGCCAGCCCGAGATTGCCATGCGCCCAAGCGAAGTTCGGATTGAGCTGCACGGCATCGCGCAGCCGGGCGATTGCGGCGTCGTGCCGGCCCATGAAAAGCTCGGTTACGGCAAGGACGGTCTGCGAAACCTCGTCGAGTTCGTCGAGAAGAACGGCGCGGCGCGCCGTTTCGTACGCCGCGCCCACCGCCTCGGCAGCTTGCGCCCAGCCGAACGTCACGCGATAAATATGTGTGAATGCAGCGATGTTGAGGCCGGCCGTCGACGCGGGATTGAGTTCGGTCGCCTTCATCGCCAGGCTCAGGGCCTGGTCGTTATCCTCGCGGGTCAGCCGCGCCAGATGCCACTGGGCGCGGATTGCGTGCTCCCAGCCATCCAGGTTGCGGGGATCCTTGTGCCGGGCGCGCTGCATCTCCGCCGCCAGCATTTCGGGCGCCACCGCGCCGACGATGCTGCGGGTGATCTCGTCCTGCACTTCGAACAGATCGGTCATGTCGCGATCGAATCTCTCGACCCAGACGTGGCTCCCATTCGCCGCATTGAGCAACTGGGCGGTGATACGCACCCGGTTGCCGCTCTTGCGCACGCTGCCTTCCAGCACATAGCGCACGCCAAGCTCGCGGCCGACGCGCGTCACGTCGATGGCCTGCCCCTTGTATGCGAAGCTGGAGTTGCGTGCGATTACGAAGATGCCGCGCGTCTTCGACAGGCCGGTAATGATGTCCTCTGTAATGCCGTCGGAAAAATACTCCTGTTGCGCGTCGCCGGACATGTTGTCGAAGGCCAGCACCGCGATCGAAGGCTTGTCGGGCAGGGTGAGCGGCGCCCGCGAGTTTCCTAAGGTCTGCGTCGCCGAGGCGGGTGACCAGCGCCAGATTCGCACCGGCCGAGCGATGTTCTTCACCTCATGCTCGCCGCCATCGCGCCATTCCAGCGCCAGCCGGTCGCGCACGAGCCGATACGTGTCTTCGGAAATCGCCACGCAGCCGGTATCGGCCAGTCCCTGAATCCGCGCCGCCATGTTCACGCCGTCGCCCAGGAGGTCGGCGCCTTCGGAGATGACGTCTCCCGTATGCACACCGATGCGGAACTCCAGCCGCCGCTCGGCAGGCGCCTCGCCCTGTGCATCGGGAATCCCCTCCTGCAAGGCGATCGCGCAGCGCACGGCATCGACGGCGCTGGCGAACTTGAGCAGCAGACTGTCGCCTGCGGTATTTGCTATGCGGCCGCCATGGGCCGAGATCAGCGGTACGATCAAATCAGTCTTCAGCAGGCGCAGCTTGCGGACCGTGCCCTCCTCGTCTTCGCCCATAAGGCGCGAGTAGCCGGCCACGTCCGCGTAGACGATCGCCGCCAACCGCCGTTTCGTGCCTTCTCGCATGCGAAAAAAGTAGCACAGCAGGAGAAGGCAAGGCAGTGGCGAAGGCAATCCGGCGTCCCTCCAGAGAAGGTACTCGCGCCTCCCGACGATCCAGCCCCATGCATGGAGAGTTGCGCGGCCTGTCTAGTTGCCTGCGGACAGCAGGCCCAACTTATGGCCAGATCACAAGGACATAGGCGATGTATCCCAGCAGAAGCGCGACGCCTTCCCACCGGGCGATCCTCTGGCCGGTCCAGGCGAACGCCACAAGCAGCAGCGAAACCGCGACCATTATCAGGTTGTCGAACTGGACGATCTCGGCCGGGACATCGCCGGGAGCGATCAGCGCCGTGGCCCCGCCGATGCCGAGGATGTTGTAGATGTTCGAGCCGACCACGTTGCCGAAGGCCACGTCGCCCTGACGGCGGATTGCCGCGAGCCCGGACGTCACGAGTTCGGGCAGCGAAGTGCCGACCGCGACTATCGTCAGACCGATCACGGTCTGAGATATTCCGAAGGACCGCGCAATCGAGACCGCGGCATCGACGAGGAGGGCGCCGCCGAACACCACGAGCGCCAGACCGCCGATGACGGTCAGCACCGCGGCAACGACGGACCCCGTCGCGCCGGTTGCGGGCGTCGTGCCGGGATCGGCGGCCTGAAGCGCGATACCCTTGTCGTAGACGGCCCCATGGTCATCCGCGGGTCGGGCAAGACGCTCCTGGCGAAAGGC
>JBFWZG010000166.1:0-6374 GCA_050185515.1 Reyranellaceae bacterium | reverse complement strand
GCCAGTCGGCGCGGGTCAACTGGCGCAGCGCGGCGCGGTCGAACCAGGCCAGCGGCAGCGCGATCAGGCCGAAGGCGAGGTAGCGGCCGAAGCTCTGCAGCGCGGCCGGGTACTCCGGCACCAGCAATGGGCCGACGAAGACCAGGCCCCAGAGCAGTCCGGCGGCGAGGGCGAAGAGGGTTCCGGTGAACAGGGGCGCGGCAAACATGTCGGTGGCGTACGGCCGCCCGAAGCCAGCGACGCGCCCCTCGGGGGCAGCGAGCGCAGCGAGCTTGGGGCCTGTCAAAGCCGCGAGTGTCGCCGGCCGCTAGCGGCGCGGTCTTGTACCGACTTGCTGCTGGTAGCGTGCCGGCGTCACGCCGTAGCGGCGCGCGAAGGCCCGTGTCAGGTGGGCCTGGTCGGCCAGGCCGGTGGCCGCTGCCACGTCGGCCGGCGCGTCGCCGGCGGCCAGCCGCCGCTTGGCCTCGAACAGGCGCAGCGCCATCAGCATCTGCTGCGGCGTGGCGTGGTGGGCGCGCTTGAACTGGCGCTGGAAGTGGAACGGGCTGAGCCCGGCGGCCGCGGCCAGGTCCTCCAGCGTCAGACGTTCGGCCAGGCGCTCGCGCAGCAGCTCGATCACCGGGGCGAAGCGGGGCAGCGCCCCGTCGCGCGCCGGCGCGGCGCGGCGCGCGGCCGGGCGCAGTTCGTCGACCAGGTCCTGCAGCAGCCCATCGAAGGTCAGCGGCTCGTGGGCGTGCCAGAGCTGCCGCAGCAGCCGGCTGACGCGTTGCGCGCGCGGCGCGTCGCGGCGCACCGCCTCGGCGAACCACCAGCCGCGCTCGCCGCTGAGTTCCTCCAGCACCGGCGCATCGAGGTAGGCCATGCGGTAGCGCCAGCCCGCATTCGTCTCGGCGCGGCCGGTGTGCAGCTCGTCGGGGTTCATCAGCACCAGCGTGTCGGCCGGCGCGAGGTGCTCCTCGCCGCGGTAGCGGAAGCGTTCCACGCCGGATTCGATGGCGCCCAGGCCGAAGGCCTCGTGGGTGTGCGGCTCGAAGGCGTGGCGCACGATGTGGGCGCGGTACAGCTCGACACCCTCGCGGTGCGCAGGGCGCTTGAACTCGGCGGCGTCGAGCGGATGCTCGAAGGTGTCGGGAACGGCTTGCATGGGCAGGCCTGCATTGTCCGCCCGTGCGCTACGCTCGCCCCATGAAGACCCACTCGATCGAACTGCAGCGCATCAAGGCGATGACGCAGAGCCACGGCATGCTGCGCGCCCGCGTCGATGCGCTGGTGCAGCCGCAGCCCGCGCGCGACGAGGGCGAGCCGAGCAGCGTGCTGGCGATGAGCGTGGAGAACGCCCGCGTGCTCTACCTGCTGCTCAAGCAGCAGCTCGCCGAGGTCGACGCGAAGAAGGGCCGCAGCCAGCGCTGAGCGGCCAGCCGCGCGCCGCTTCAGGCGGCCAGCCGGAAGGCCGAGACGGCGCGAACCAGCTGCTCGGCCTGCTGCTTCAGGCTCTCCGCCGCGGCGGCGCTTTCTTCGACCAGCGCGGCGTTCTGCTGCGTGGCCTGGTCCATCTGCGTGACCGCCTGGCCGACCTGGCCGACGCCCGAGCTCTGCTCCTGGCTGGCGGCACTGATCTCGGCCACGATGTCGCTGACGCGGCGGATCGAGGCGACGATGTCCTCCATCGTCTGGCCGGCCTGGCCGACCAGCGCCGTGCCTTGCTCGACCTGCTCGACGCTGCTGCCGATCAGCGACTTGATCTCGCGCGCCGCCTCGGCGCTGCGCTGGGCCAGCGTGCGCACCTCGCCGGCCACCACCGCGAAGCCGCGGCCCTGCTCGCCGGCGCGCGCCGCTTCCACCGCGGCGTTGAGCGCCAGGATGTTGGTCTGGAAGGCGATGCCGTCGATCACGCCGATGATGTCGGCGATCTTCTTGCTGCTCGCGTCGATGCCGCGCATGGTCTCGACCACGCGGCCGACCACCTCGCCGCCGCGCTGGGCGACTTCGCTGGCGCCGCTGGCCAGCTGGTTGGCCTGGCGCGAGTTGTCGGCGTTGTTGCGCACGGTGGCGCCGAGTTCGTCCATCGTCGCCGCGGTCTGCTGCAGCGCGCTGGCCTGCTGCTCGGTGCGCTGGCTGAGGTCCTGGTTGCCCTGCGCGATCTGCGCGCTGGCGGTGGCCACGCTGTCGGAGTTGCGGCGCACGTCGCTGACCACGCGGGTAAGCGCCGACTGCATGTCGGACAGCGCCGCCAGCAGCGGCGAGAACTCGTCGCGGGCGTCGTCATGCACCGGTACCGTCAGGTCGCCGTCGCGCACGCGTTCGGCCACCGCCTGCGAGGCCGCGACGCGGCGGCGCAGCACGCCGGCGATCGACCACGAGAAGACGGCCAGGCCGACGATGGTGGCCACCACCAGCGCCACCAGGGTCTGCAGCGTCGAGGCGGCCTCCTTCTCGATGCCGTCGATGTCCTTGGCCATCGATTCCTGCTGGTAGTCGATGGTCTCGGCCATGGCCCGGAGCAGCTCGTTGCGCACCGGAATCGTCCTATCGACGAGGAAGGCGAAGGCCGCCTCGCGCTGGCCGGCCTCGATCAGCCGGATATTCTCGGCGCCGACCTCCCAGAAGCGAGCCACCATGGGCGGCAGCGCCTTGAAGCGCTCCTTGCCCTCGGCGGTGTAGAGGTCCTTCTCGTAGTCGGCGAGCAGCTTCGCGATCTCCTCGCGCTTCCTGCCGACATCGGCCAGGGTCTCGGCCTGTTCCTGCGGGGTGCGCGACAGCATCATGTGGCGCAGCTGCAGCGACACCCGGGTGACCTGCAGCTCCAGCGAAGCCATGCGGCGCATCTGCGGCACGCGCAGTTTCTCGGTGCGGTCAGCCGATTCCGAGATGTCGCGAAGGTTGACCCAGGCGAATGCGGCTACGCCGGCCAGGGCCAGCGAGAGCACGATCGAGACGAGAGCGAGGCGGCGGGCGATACCCATCGAAGTCAGAAGTGACATGACGATTGCGTGAGGTGGCGTCCGAGGGACAGTTCGTCACTTATCGGTCGTCATGACGTCGACTTGACAGGAGACGCACTTCTTGTGCGTCGGATTCCGCATTTGTCGACTACCTCACTCGTCAACGGGGAGCCCCACCCGTGGGGGCGCCCGCCATCCGCTGCGCCGGCAGCTTCCAGCTCCCGCTGCGAATCTCGGCATGGGTGAGCCGCCGCACCTCGACCGGCGCGATGCCCGAGATTCCGAGCTTGCGCGCCGCGGCGCGGCTGAGGTCGATCACTCGCCCAGGCTTGAAGGGCCCGCGGTCGTTCACCCGCACCACCACCTCGCGCCGGTTCTTCGGGTTGCGCACCAGCGCGTAGCTCGGCAACGGCATGGTCTTGTGGGCCGCCGTCATGGCGTTCATGTCGTAGACCTCACCGGTGGCAGTGCGCCGGCCGTGGAACGGGCGGCCGTACCACGAGGCGATGCCGGTCTCGACGAGCGGCAGATCTTCGTTCTCGGGCTCGTAGACCTCGCCCTTGATCTCGTACGGCAGGTTGGGCGCGCCCTGCGGGATGGCGACCACTCGCGGTACGGCATCGGGCGGATGCGGCCGTGGCGCGGCGGCCGGCGCCGGCGGTGCCTTCGGCGCGGCGGGAGCGGCGACGGGTGTCTCGGCCGGCGCAGGGGTGCTGGCCGGCCAGGGCAGCGGCAGGCCGGGCAGGCGCAGGCTGCTGCAGCCGCCGAGCAAGGCGGCGGCCAGCAGCAGTGCGGCGGCGCTCAGCCTGCGGGCCAGGGAAGATCGATGGGCCATGCCGGCAGTGAACGGCGCGCGGCGCGGGCACTGCAGCGCCGGAAACAGTTGTTCGCGGCCGGCCGTGAGATGCGCCCGGATCCGGCCGGCGCGGCGGGGGAAGGTGCAAGTAACGGCAACGCCGGCTGCGGCTTGGGCGCAACGGTCGCCGCACCTGACATTCGGCAAGCCGCGCCGCGGCACCGCTGACCAGAATCGGCTCGGACAACCGCACTCGCCGAGGACTGTCATGGCCATCCGCTTTCCCACGCTGCTGTTCGTCGTCACCGCCGCCGCCGCGCTCGCGGCAGGCTGCGCGGTGGAACTGCAGAACCGCCAGCCGGCGCAGGAACTGGCGCAGGCCGCCCGGCCGCCGGGCTCGGTCTACACCGGCTGGCGCGTCTTCCAGGACCGCTGCGCCGGCTGCCATGGCGAAGCGGGCACCGGCAGCGACAAGGCGCCCGACCTGCTGTCGCGCGTGCAGACCATGGGCGCGCGCAGCTTCGTCAGCCGCGTGCTCTACCGCTACGACTGGGGCCTGCCGGCGGCCCAGGCGGCCGGCGAGGGCGCGGCACGCGAGGCGCTGGTCGACGAAATCCTGCAGCGCCGCCAGGGCGCGCTGCAGATGCCGGCCTGGCAGGGCGAGCCGCGCGTGCAGGCGCACATCACCGATCTCTATGCCTGGCTGTCGGCGCGCGCCCAGGGCACGCAGCCGCCCGGCCGGCCGGCGCCGTAGACCGCTGCGGTTGCATCCGGAAACGCGCCGGCGCAGCCCGGCGCTTCAGCCGCGCCGCGGCGCGCCGATAGGCCGGTGGACAGGAGAAGGGATCGCCCATGTCCACCACGAACCGCACCGCCTCGGCCTTCAGCACCGCCAATCCGCATGCGCTGGCCACCATCCTCGAGGCCAGCGAGACGCGCCGCATCATCGCGGCCACCGATATCTTCGACCTCGCCGGCACCAAGCTGTGGGCGCGCAACCAGCCGGTGTCGGCCGAGCTGCAGCGCAAGCTGCTCGACCGCAAGCTGCGCGAGCCGCTGGAGGCCTGCCTGCTCGCCGAAGATGGCGTGACCCCGGCCTCGCTGGGCAGCGCCCTGGCCGAGCTCGTCGAACGCGAGGCGCGCCTGGCGCCGCTGCTGCGGCCGCAGGCCTCCAAGCTGCTGCGCGAAGTCACCCACCTGCACCTGCATCCGGTGGCGCAGCTGCTGCTCTCAGCTGCGCAGGCGGCGCGGCCGGTCGCCTTCGAGCATGCCGTGTCGGCCATGGGCCTGGCCGGCGCGCTGATGGCACAGCACGGCGGGCAGACACCCGACATCCGGCTGGCCATGCTGTGCGGCCTGCTGCACGACCTTGGCGAGATGTACATCGCGCCCGAATTCGGCGAAGCCGATGCCGACCGCGAGCTCGACACGCTCAGCTACCGGCAGCTCGTAGTGCACCCGCACGTCGGCCTGCTGCTGGTGGCGCAGCTGACCAACTATCCCGGCGCGGTGGCGCGGGCTGTGGCCGAGCACCACGAGCGGCTGGACGGCTCCGGCTATCCGCACCGTCTGTCGGGCGACCGCATCTCGGTGCTCGGCCGCCTCGTCGCCGTGGCCGATGCCGCGCTGGCGGCGCTGCGCAGCACGCACGATGCGCTGCCGCGCGCCAGCGTGGCGCTGCGCGCCGTCCCGGGCGAGTTCGACCTGGCCTGGGTGGGGCACCTGACGCGGGCCGCGCGCGGCGAGCCGATGCTGCCGCCGGTGATGGATCCGGCCGACATCCGCGCGCGCCGCGAAGCGCTCGGCGAGGTGCTGCAGAGCGCGGAAGACAACATCGCGCTGCTGGCGGTCGGTGACCGCTCGCCGGCGATGGCCCAGGCGCTGGAGCTGGCCTCGTTCCTCGTCGCGCGGCTGCGCATCGGCTGGAACGAGAGCGGCCTGTGGCATCCGCAGGCGGCCACAGGGCTCGATGCGGCGGAGGTGGAGGCGATGGAAGACGAGCTCTACTTCCGCCTGCGCGGCGTGCAGCGCGCGGTAATGATGAAGGCGGGCGAGCTGTCGGCCACGGAGGCCGGCGCGTTGGCTGCGCTGTGTGAATCGTTGCCGATGGGCCGCCCGGCTTGAGGGGGCGCAATCGGTCCGGGGGCGGCCGGGGCCCTAATGGCGGGCCATGGATGAACCGAACCGGTTGCCCTCCGCCATCGCCGACCTGCTCGACATCCTGCCGGACGCCGTGGTCGCCGTCGATGCCTGCGGGCGCGTCGTCTATACCAACCCGGCGGTGCGCAACCTGCTGGGCTACCTGCGCGAGGAACTGATCGGCCAGCCGCTGTCCCTGCTCGTGCCGCCTGCGGCACGCGAGCGGCACGAAATGCTGGTCGGCGAGTACCTGCAATCGGGCGCGCCGACCATGATGGGCTCGCGTCCGGTGCTGCGCGCGATGCACCGCAGCGGCCGACTGGTGCCGGTATCGATCTCGTTGTGCAACCTGCCGCTGTCTGGCGGCGACATCGTCTCCGTGGCGGTGGTGCACGACATCTCGCTGCTGCACACCCATCTCGACCGCGCCACGGCACTGGCGCAGACCGACGCCCTCACAGGGCTGGGCAATCGGCTGATGCTGTCGCGCCAGATGC
>JBFWZG010000165.1:0-6393 GCA_050185515.1 Reyranellaceae bacterium | reverse complement strand
TCGGCGAGATCTCCTACAGCTTCTATCTCGTCCACTGGTTCGCGCTGATCGTGATCATCAAGCTGTGGCGCTACGTGCCCGATCCAGTGATCGACAGCCCGCTGGCCTACGGCCTCTGCGTCGGTCTAGCCAGCCTGTTCGGCGCGGTGCTGCTGCATCGGCTGGTCGAGCGGCCGGCGCGGGCGGCGATGCGGCGCCATGTGGGGCGGAGCGAGCCGGTCCCGCCGGCGGCAACGGCGGCGGAGCGCCCATGACCGGCGGCCGGCGCATCGAGGCGCTGACCGGGCTGCGCGGAGTGGCAGCGTTGGTGGTGCTGGCATTCCATCTGCGCGCCATTGGCGGGCCGGCCGACGATCTGGCGGGCGAGCGCGGCTACCTCGCCGTGCACCTGTTCTTCGTGCTCAGCGGCTACGTCATGTGCCACGCCCACTTCGCCGAATACGCACAAGGCGCTTTCTCCTATGCCAGATTCATCGGCCTGCGGCTGGGCCGCATCTGGCCGGCGCATTTGGCGGTGCTGGGACTGTGGCTGCTGGCGATCGCGGCCGCGAGTCTCGCCGGCATCCCCTTCAATGCCGACAGCGAGCATGGCCTCGGCGCCTACGTCCTGGCCTACGCCACGATGGTGCATGCCTGGGGCATGTACGCGGTGCACGACTTCAACCCGCCTTCCTGGTCGGTCAGCGCCGAGTGGTTCGCCTATCTGCTGTTTCCGCTGTTCGCGACGGCAGTACGGCCATTGCGGGGACCGGCGGCGATCGCGGTGGCCGCCGGTGCGCTACTGGCGGCCTCCTTCGCGGTGCTGCTGTCGCTCGACGCGCCGGCCATGGCCTATGACCGTCTGGTGCTGGCGCGCACCGCCCTGGGATTCGCCCTGGGCTGCCTGATGTGGCGGCTGGCTCAGGCGCGGCCGCCGGCCAGGCTGTCGGCCTGGGCGGGAGACGCGGCTGCACTCGGCATCGTCCTGCTGGCGTTCATCGCGCCGCCGGCTGACGCGATCGATTTTCTCTATCTGGCGCTGTTCGCGCTGCTGGTCTTCGGTCTTGGCGAGGAACGGGGGCTTGTCGCCCGCGCGCTGGCCAGCCCGCCGATGCGATTCCTTGGCGAGATCTCCTACAGCCTCTACCTGATCCACTGGCTCGCCATGGGCGCTTCCGTGAAGCTCTGGACGCTCGCGTTCGGCCCGCCCCAGGGCGGCTGGACGCTGGTGGTGGCGGCGATCGCGACGATCGTCAGCCTGGTGGCGGCGACGGGGCTCTACCGGCTGGTCGAGGCGCCGGCGCGGCAGGCGGTGCGCCGGTTCCTGGCGCGGCAAAAGGCGCCGGCATGAGCCTGAAGCGGTTCCGGGGCGTGCTGCGGCGCTGGCGTCTGCCGCTGGTCTGGATCGCCATCCTGGCGATTTCGACGGCGGTGCAGACCTTCACCGTGCTCGACGACGCGCGCAAGGTCGGGTTCGAGATGAGCCTGACCGGCGCCCTGCTGCGCGAGATCAGCAGTCATTTCATGTGGTTGATGCTGCTGCCGGCGATCTACTGGCTGAACCGGCGCTTTCCGATCCAGAGGCTTTCCAGCATTCCCGTTCATGCCCTGGCGACCGTGCCGGTCAGCCTGGCTCATGTCCTGGGCATGGTGGCCCTGCGCTGGATCTTCGCCGGGCCGTTGAACGTGCCGTTTTCCTACGCCTTCACCGTCGAGCACCTGCTTTACGAGTACCGCAAGGATTTGATGACCTACACACCTTCGCCGCGGCCTACGTGGCGCTGGACTTCGTCTTCTCTCGTCTCGACGGCGAAACGTCGACCCCGGCCCCTGACCGGGCCACGCAGCCGGCTGCCGGTCCGGTCGTCGAGCCCGAACCCCTTCCGGCCGGCGCGCGGTTGCGGCGCATCGCTGTACGCAAGAAGGATCGCGAAGTGCTGGTATCGGTCGACGACATCGACTGGATCGAGGCCGCCGGCAACTATGCCATCCTGCATGTCGGCCCGGAACGGCACGAGATCCGCTCAACCCTGACGCGGCTGGAGACCGACCTCGACGCGGCAAGCTTCGTGCGCGTGCACAAATCCTCGATCGTCAATATTGCCCGCGTACGCGAGGTCGAACCGTGGTTCAACGGCGACTGGCGCATCCATCTGCAGGACGGCACCGTGGTGGCGCTGAGTCGCCGCTACCGCGCGCGTTTCGAGGAAATCGTACCGGTCAGGCGCTGAGCGCACCGAACCGTCCGCCGCCGCTCGTCCCTGCGCGCCGGCCGGTCGTCCCACCGGCCCGCCGCTCGTCACTTTCGCCCGCAGTTCAGCGGCTTTCTGCGTCACATCTCTGCCGTCTCCGACCGCAGGAACCGCTCATGACCGACCATTCTTCCCCGGCGCGCTAGGCCGATATCGACTGGCTGCGCGTGCTGGCCTTCTCGCTGCTCATCCTCTACCACGCCGGCATGCCCTACGTTGAATGGGGCTGGCACATCAAGAACGTAGAGCACTGGCCGGCGCTGCAGGAGGCCATGCGCTTCGTCAATCGCTGGCGCATGCCGCTGATCTTCCTGATCGCCGGCGCCACCATCATGATTTCGCTGGGCCGACGCCAACCGGGGGCGTTCGTTCTCGACCGGCTGAAGCGGCTGCTGCTGCCGCTGGGCTTCGGCATGCTGGTCGTCGTCCCGCCGCAGCTCTATTTCGAGCGACGCCAGCAGGGGCAGTTCGCGGGCTCTTTCCTCGAATTCCTGCCGCATGCCTTCGATGGCGGCGCCTATCCGGCCGGCAACATCTCCTGGCATCATTTGTGGTTCCTCGCCTATGTGCTTGTTCTCACTCTGGTGCTGCTGCCGTTGCTGCTGTGGATGCGCAGCCAGGTCGGCCGGGCGACGCTCGACCGCTGGTCGTCGTTCGCCGTTCGCTGGCATCTCGTGCCGCTGATGGCGCTGCCGCTGTTCGCCAGCCAGTACTGGCTGCAGCCCGTATCGGAGAACCGTAACGGGTTGTGGGGCGACTGGCACGGGCTGGTCTACTACGGCACGCTGCTGCTGATGGGCGCGCTGCTCTATTGCAGTCGCGATCTGATGGCGTGGCTGGAGCGGGCGCGGTTTGCGGCGTTGGCGACCGGGATCGTCTGTTTCGCCGTTCTTGAGATCTCGTTCTTCAGCGCCGGTCCGGTTCGGTCCGCCGGCGATGGCTGGCTCGCCTATAGCGGCTTGTCGGCCGTCAATGTCATGGCATGGCTCGTGGCCATTGCCGGTTTCGCCCGCCGGCATGCCCGGCCGGCCCGCTTCCTGCAATGGGCTTCGCCGGCCGTCTATCCTTTCTACATCCTGCACCAGACCGTGGCGGTGACGGCCGCGTTCTATCTGGTGCAGCTTGGCTGGTCGGCGCCGGCCAAGTACGTCGCCACCGCTATCCTCACTTTCGCCGGCACCTGGCTGGTTTACGCGCTGCTGGTCCGCCGTCTGGAGGTCTTGCGGCTGCTGTTCGGCATGGCGCCAAAATCCGCCGCAGCGCCGAAAGCGCGGCTGGAGGCGGCCTGAAACCGGGGCTTTTCTTCGCAGCCGCAGCACCTTGCCGAGGCTGCGGCGGGGGGCCTAAAGTGGCCCGCAAGGGAGCTTGGGCCTATTGGAGCCTCTTCTCGGGGCCGGCCGTTTCAGGAGGAATTCCGTATGTCGAAGGAAATCGTCATCGCCGCCGCCGCGCGTACGCCGATCGGCTCGTTCAACGGCGCGCTGGCCGGCGTACCGGCCCATGATCTGGGCAAGATCGCCATCTCGGAGGCGCTGAAGCGCGCCAAGGTCGACGCCGCCGACGTCGACGAGGTCATCATGGGCCAGATCCTGACTGCCGGCGCCGGCCAGAACCCGGCCCGTCAGGCGGCAGTCAACGCCGGCATCCCGGTCGAGAAGACGGCGCTTGGCATCAACCAGCTTTGCGGTTCGGGACTGCGCGCCGTCGCCTTCGGCTGGCAGCAGATCGCCGCCGGCGACGCCAACATCATGGTGGTGGGTGGCCAGGAGAGCATGAGCCAGGCGCCGCATGCCGCGCATCTGCGCGACGGCACCAAGATGGGCGAAATGAAGATGGTCGACACCATGCTCAAGGACGGGCTGTGGGATGCGTTCCACGGCTACCACATGGGCAACACGGCGGAGAATGTCGCCGAGCGCTATCAGGTGACGCGCGCGGAGCAGGACAAGTTCGCCGTCGCCTCGCAGAACAAGGCCGAGGCGGCGCAGAAGGCCGGCCGGTTCAAGGACGAGATCGTTCCGGTGACGATCAAGACGCGCAAGGGCGACGTGGTCGTCGCCGATGACGAATTCCCGCGCCATGGCACCACTCTCGACTCGCTGTCCAAGCTGCGTCCGGCCTTCGCCAAGGAAGGGTCGGTCACCGCCGGCAACGCCTCGGGCATCAACGATGGCGCAGCGGCGCTGGTGCTGATGACGGCCGAGGAGGCGAAGAAGCGAGGCGTCAAGCCGCTGGCGAAGATCGTGTCCTGGGCCACCACCGGCGTCGATCCCGCCATCATGGGCATCGGTCCGGTTACCGCCAGCAAGAAGGCGCTGGAGAAGGCCGGCTGGAGCGTCAAGGATCTCGACCTGGTCGAGGCCAACGAGGCTTTCGCCGCGCAGGCCGTGGCCGTCGGCAAGGAGCTGGGCCTCGATCCCGAAAAGCTCAACGTCAATGGCGGCGCTATTGCGCTCGGCCATCCGATCGGGGCCTCTGGCGCGCGTGTGCTGGTGACCTTGCTGCACGAGATGCAGAAGCGCGACGCCAAGAAGGGCCTGGCGACCCTGTGCATCGGCGGCGGCATGGGCATCGCCATGTGCGTCGAACGCCAGTAACAGAGAATACCGACGAGAGCGCCGGCGGTCGCAATTGGCCGCCGGCGTCAAGAACAAGAAACGGCTAAACAACAAAGCAGCACAGGGAGCTTGAGCATGGCACGAGTTGCAGTCGTCACCGGCGGCACGCGCGGCATCGGCGCGGCGATTTCCAAGGGACTGAAGGCGGCAGGATACAAGGTTGCCGCGACCTACGCCGGCAACGACGAGGCGGCGCAGAAATTCAAGGCCGAAACCGGGGTCAACGTCTACAAGTTCGACGTCGCCGATTTCAACGCCTGCAAGGGCGCGCTCGAGCAGATCGTCAAGGAGCTGGGCCCGGTCGAGGTGCTGGTAAACAATGCCGGCATCACCCGCGACGGCACCATGAAGCGCATGGGCCGCGACATGTGGGACGCCGTCGTCGATACCAATCTCGGCTCCTGCTACAACATGTGCAAGCTGGTGTGGGACGGCATGAACGAGCGCGGCTTCGGCCGCATCGTCAATATCGGCTCGATCAACGGCCAGGCCGGCCAGTACGGCCAGGTCAACTACGCCGCCGCCAAGTCCGGCATCCACGGCTTCACCAAGGCGCTGGCCCAGGAAGGCGCGTCCAAGAACATCACGGTCAACGCCATCGCCCCGGGCTACATCGACACCGACATGGTGGCCGCGGTGCCGGCCAACGTGCTGGAGAAGATCGTCGCCAAGATCCCGGTCGGCAGGCTGGGCAAGGCCGACGAGATCGCCCGCGGGGTGCTGTTCCTCGTCGCCGACGACGCCGGCTTCGTCACCGGCTCGACCTTGTCGATCAACGGCGGCCAGCATATGTATTGAAAATCAAGAACTTACGCTTCTTCTGACGGCGCGGCTTCGGCCGCGCCGTTTTCGTTTCCGTCGATTAGCCTGATCGGAAAAATTCTCGAGAATGGCCTTGTCCGCGAGGCCGCCACACCTTAATTGAGAATCGTTCTTAACAAGTTGCCATCGTGAGCCGCCATGAGCAGAGACCTCGTAAAGACCGCCAGCTTCGCCATGCTGCATTTCGCCGTCGGTTTCGGCGTCACTTACGCACTGACCGGCTCGCTCGCCATCGCCACCGGCGTGGCCCTGATCGAGCCGACCTTGAACACGCTGGTCTTCTTCTTCCACGAGCGGGCATGGCGGAGGTTTGGCCGCCGCCGCCGCGCCGCCCCGATGGTGGCCTAACCGGGCTCCTCGGACAGCCGGTCGAACAGGGTCTCGATACGCGCTGCATTCTTGCCGAGATCGCCCAGCCCCTCGCGCGACGCCGAGCGCACGTCGATACGCGTGCCGCCCTCCTGCGGCCGCAGCCGCACCACGATATCGTCGACGAAACCGAACCACAGCGTGCGATCGCTCGCCTCGAGCCTGCCGTCGTTCGCATTGCTCGCCACCACGGTCCAGCCCAAAGCGTCCGCCGCCGCCCGCACCCGCGCCATCGCCTGATCGGGCGGCAGCGGCAGCACCAGCGGCGCGAGGTCGGGATAATGCTGCCCTTGCAGTTCCGCGTTGCCGGACCAGCGCGCGCCGTTGGGCGCGCCGTTGCGGGCGGCGGCGAG
>JBFWZG010000164.1:3770-6420 GCA_050185515.1 Reyranellaceae bacterium | reverse complement strand
CGAGCGCGCCACCGCATCCCAGGCCTCCATCTCGGCCCGCGCCAGCACCGCCCGCCCCGGCAGCCTGCCCGTCGCGCCCTGCGGATCGATCGCCAGCGCCCCGGCGATCGCCCGCCGCGCCAGCGTCTCGTGCGCGCCCAGCCGCACCTTCGCCAGATCCCGCCCGGCCAGCAGCGCCCGATGGTCGCCCAGCAGCCGGTCGGCCCGCGTCAGCGCTTCGGCCAGAAGCTCGGGCTCGCGCTCGACCATCGCCTGCAATTCATCCAGCCGCGCCTTCACCGAGCGCCGCGCGCCGGCCAGCCGTGCGCCGCGCTCGCGCAGCAGCGCCTGGCGCTTGCCGGCCACCGCCACCTCGCCGGCATCGAGCAGCAGCCCTTCGCCGGCCGCAGCACTCGGCGCGCGCCGCGCCTGTTCCTCCATCGTGCGGTCGATCTCGCGCGCCACGATGCCGGCATAGGAGGAGCCGACATCCTCTTCCTCGGGATCGAAACTCTCCCATTGCGCTTCGGCCAGCTCCTGCCACTGCCGCTCCAGCCGCGCCACGCCGGCCGAACGGAAGATCGCGTCCTGCTGGTCGGCGACGCGGCGCTCGGCGTCGGAGACGGCGGCGATGCCGGCCGCACTGGCCGCGCGCGCCAGCCCGTTGGGCGAGGTCGCGGTCGGCGCAATGTTCGCGCCGCTGCCGAGGGCTTCCGGATCGAGCTTGAATCTGTTCATGGACACTCCCTGCGCGCGCGTTCCCCGCCGCGTCCGTCGGCCTGCGCCGACGACGAGCGGACGTCGTGCGTTCTTGCGTTGGTTTCAGGCGGTCGAACTGGATGGCCGAATCAGGCAGCCCGATCAGGCAGGCCGATCAGCCAGCCCGATCAGCCAAAGGGGTCGTAGTCGGACAGCGCCACTTCCTGGCGCGGCGCATCGTTCGCCTCGCTGACGGGAAAGGCGAAGGTCAGCGCCAGCGCGTCGGCAGCATCAGGCGAGGCTTCGCCGCGCGATTTCATGTCGTCCTTGCTCTCGAGCTGCAGCCGGTTCTTCGCATCGAAACCGTAGCCCGGCGCGCAAAGCTCCTCGGCCAGCGCCCGGTCGTCGGCCGGGAGCGCGCCTTCCTGCACCACCCAGTCGCGCAGCCGGCTCCACATCTCGGCGCGCAGATTGGCGAAGCGGCGCGGATCGGCCGCGGCGGCGCCGGCATTGACCTCGCTGACCCGGTGCCCGAGCTGGCGCAGCCGGTCGACCACGCCGCCGCCCACGCCGACGCCGTCGACGAACAGGGTGCGCGGCCGCCACAGCCGCGCCATCTCCGACACCCGCCCCGCCAGCTGCATCGTGTCCAGCCCGTGGAAGCGCACGATCTCGCGCAGCCGCCGGCCCTGGCGCACCACCACGACCGAGAAATCGTCGCCGAACCGCGCCACGTCGACGCCCATCACCAGCGGCATGTGGCTTTGGTGTTCCTGCCTGGTCTGCGCCGTCGCCACCGCTTCGGCCGGAATGAAGCGGCTGGCCGAAACGCGCGGGAAGACGCCGCGCACCCGCACCCGCACGAAATCGCTGTCCTCGCCGTAATCCTCGATCCAGCGCGCGATCTGCGCCTGGTCGGCGCGCGAGGCCTGCCGCGCATCGACGTGGCGCGAGCGCCAGCGGTGGCGGAAGCGCGAGAAGCACTCGGCGAAGCGCCCGTCGCTGCGCGTCGGATTGCCGAAGGCCAGCCACATGGCGCCGGGGCTGCTCATCGCCCCTTCCGTCACCTCCCAGATCTCGTCGTCGATGCCCGAGGCCTCGTCGTAGATCACCAGCACGTGCTTCTCATGCGTGCCGGCGAAGGCTTCCGAGCGCTCCTTCGACCACGGCACCGCCGCGGCGAACCAGGTCTGCGGCTGGCGCCTGAGCGCGAACCGCGTCGCCGTCCACTCGAACCAGTGCCGGTTGATCGCCAGCCGGTGCCATTTCGACAATTCGCGCCAGGTCTTGGCGTTGAGCTGCGCCGCCGTGTTGGCCGTCACCACGATCTGCGGATGGGGCCGCGTCGAGAGGAACCACAGCACCAGCCACGCCACCAGCGCGGTCTTGCCGACGCCATGGCCCGAGGCAACGGCGAAGCGCACCGCCTGCCCGATCTCTTCTCCCGAAGCCGCCTGCCGGCTGGCCGCGCCCAGTTCCGCCAGCAGTTCGACCTGCCAGCGATCGGGTCCGGCCTCGCCGGCCAGCGCGCCCTGGTTCCAGGCGAAGGCGAAGCGCACGAAGCCCAGCGGGTCATGCGCGAAGCGGCCCAGCGCGCGCGCCAAAGCGCGCTCGCCGGTCGAAGCGGCAGCGTTCATTTCGGTCCTGGGGAAGATTCGGGGAAACGGGTACGGCGACAGCCCAAACGCACGACGCCCGGAACCTGGGCGTTCCGGGCGCGGCGTTGGGACGAAGACAGTCACAAGGAAGACAGCATCGACACTGGCTCGATGCTAGGAAAGGATACTCGCTCCAGTCGTACTAGTCAATCCTATGCACGTCATGCGTGGGTATGCAGATAGCCATGCCTCGACGCCATGGGTGCTGGCGGAGTGCAGGCAACGAGCGCGATCTATTCTGTCGGCTCCACTGGCTGATCGTTCTCATGGAGCGATGGCAGCGCGCTGGCATCCCCCTGCTCCGCCCGCGCCAG
>JBFWZG010000164.1:0-3670 GCA_050185515.1 Reyranellaceae bacterium | reverse complement strand
GCGCGCTGGTTCGTCCGCGCCGCCGAGCAGGGCGACGCCGAGGCCGCCAACCAGCTGGGCTTCCTCTACGCCGCCGGCAGCGGCGTGGCGCGCGACGAGGCCCGCGCGGTGCAGCTTTTCGAGCAGGCGGCGACGCTGGGCCATGCCCGCGCCCGCTTCAACGCCGGCCTCGCCTACGCCACCGGCCGCGGCGTCGTGCGCGACGAGGCGCGAGCGGCGTACTGGTTCGCCGAGGCCGAGCGCACCGACGATCCCGCCACCCTCACCGCACTGGCGCAGCTGCGCGAGACCGGCGGCCCCGGCATCGCCGATCCGGCCGAAGCGCGGCGGCTCTATCGCCGCGCCGCCGATCTCGGCCATGCGCCGGCGCAATACCGCTACGCCCTGGCGCTGGCCAATGGCGGCCTCGGCGCCCGCGATCCGGCCGCGGCCTTCGCGCTGATGAGCCGGCTGGCCGCGAACGGCGACGATGGCGCCCAGCTCAGTCTCGGCGACATGCACGCCGCCGGCATCGGCACGGCGCAAAGCGTCGGCGACGCGGTGCGCTGGTACGGCGAGGCGGCCCAGCGCGGCAATCCCACCGCCCAGCTCAAATACGCCAACGCCTATTTCACCGGCACCGGCGTGACGCGCGATTTGCCGACCGCGCTGGGCTGGTATCGCCGCGCCGCCCTGCAGGGCGACGCCGAGGCCATGTACCTGCTGGGCATTTTCCATTCCGGCGGCGTCGCCGGCCCGCGCCGGCCGCAGGAAGCCTACAAGTGGTTCGCCCTGTCCGAGGCGCGCGGCTTCCGCCGCGCCGTCGAGGTCCGTGCCGCCACCGCCAAGCAGCTCAACCGCACGCAGCTGCGCGCCGCCGATGCCGAGGTCGCCGCCTTCGCGCCGGTGTCGGAACGCGCCGGCGCGATTGCCGCCCTTCCACCTGCTTCCGGGCCGGTCGTCCCGCCGTCGGCAACCCCGCAAGCGGGTCCGCAGACGGGCACGTCGCGACCGCCGACCGCACCGACAGCAACAGGACCGGTCATCGTCCCGCCGCCGCGCCCGGCGCCGCCGCCGGCCAGCGGTGCGCCTTTGCAGTTGCATCGTCGCTAGAGCGGATCGTGATTTGACGGCGTCGACCGCGCTGCCGTCTGACCGTGGTTTGCCGTGGAGCGACGTTGCGACGGCGGGTTGTAGTGGCGGTCCAGCTCGTCCAGCGCCGCCCGCAGCAACACGATCCCGTCGCGAACCCCTCGGCCGTGGCGATGCGCCCAGTCGCCCGCACTTTCCCCGACGCAGCACACCGCCCACAGCACGCCCTCGCCCAGCCGCCCGACGCCGTCGATCGCCGCGTAGAGCCGGCGGCGCGCATCCATCGTCGAATCGCGCGCCTCGGCCCGGCTCGCCGGCAGGCGCGGGGCGTAGTGCATGATCACCCGCGGCTGCAGCCCGGCGCGTTCGAAATCGGCCCGCAGCCTTTCGCCGGCCTGGAATTGCGGCTCGCTGATCTCGCCGCGCATCGCGTAGCGGTCGAGCGGCCGTTGCGTGCGGACGCGCGCGCGCAGGCCCGCGCCGTCCTCGCGCGGCATCGTCTCCAGCGTCACGGCGTCGTGCCGCAGGCGCTGGCGCGGACCGGCATCGATGCCGGCCCGCTAGGCGACGTCGCCGATCCGCGCCGTCGCCCGCGCGATGATTTTCTCGCGCGTCGATTTCCTGTCGTTCGCCATACTCGGTACTCCCGCTGCCATTGCGCCGCTTCGGTCTCTCGGGCCGGGTTCAGGCGCTGCGGGTGAAGAGATATTCGTAGAACAAAGGCCCGAGCCGGCGCTGGCTGAGCTGGCCGCGCGCCAGCCCGTCGACGCTGTAGCCGCCGCGCTCGACCGCGACCACGAAGCCCGGCGGCGCGCCCTGGCGCAGCATGAAGCGCGCCAGCTTCTCGACCGCGCGCTCGCGGGCGTACCGGCTCTGCCACTGCTCGCGCGTGGTGCCGGCCTCGGGCGTCCGCGGATGCAGCCGGTCGATCGGCAGGTAGCCGCAATACCAGACCATGCTCTCGCCCGGACCGAGGGTTTCGATCATCTGCTCGGCCTCGGCCTGGCTGAGCACGCGGGCGCCCGCGGGGCGCAAATCGACTTTGGGCAAACAGGTCCATTTCATTTCAGCACCATCCTGTATATTCTCGGCCCTTCGCGACAGGCCCCCAGTCCGGGCCGACGGCGATAATGCATGGGGAGCATTTTTTGCCGAGGTTTTCGAAGTTGGCGGAAATATTATGCTCTACTGGCATTAGCAGCAAGCAAATAATGCTTGTTATGTATTCCATGAGCGAGATAAGCTAACATCATGTCCAACAAGAATATTGCCATGGGCGAACGGATTCGCCGGGCTCGCAAGGATCTCGGTCTGACGCAGCAGGAATTCGCCGAACGGCTAGAGGTGACCCAGCCAACGGTGCATCGCTGGGAGAAGGGCTTCTACGATCCCGACGAGGGGGCGCTGCAGCGCCTGTCGGAGATGACGGATCTGCCGCCGGCCTATTTCCGCTACGGCGAGCAGGCGCTCGGCCCGGGGCCGCGCACCGTCAACGTCGTCGGCTATATCGGCGCCGGCGCCCAGGTCAATCCGGTCGACGATCACGCCCAGGGCGCCGGTCTCGAAGTCGTCGAGTCGCCGCCGGGCGAAACGCTGTCGACCGTCGCCGTCATCGTGCGCGGCGACAGCATGTATCCCGTCTACCAGGACGGCGACGTGATCTTCTATGCCCGCGACGGCGTCGACGACGAGGCCGCCTATCTCGGCCGCGAATGCGTCGTCAAGCTGGTCAACGGCCCGACCCTGCTCAAGCGCGTCATGCGCGGCAGCGAGCGCGGCACTTTCCTGCTGCTGTCCTACAACGCCTCGCCGCTCGACAACGCCCGCCTGGAATGGGCCAGCCCGGTGCGCTGGGTGCGCCGCCGCTAACGATCGCGCGAAAAGAAAAACGGCCCGCAGGGGCCGTTTGCTTTTTCGCGTGCCGACGTCTGCGATCCTATGGCGGGCAACTCGGCACGTTGGGATTGTCGTTGGGATTGTTGTTGACCTGAAAGCACGGCGTCGTCGCCGCGAAGGCGTGGCGATTGCGGCTGATCGGCAGAACCGTCGGCGCGGCATAGGCGACGCCCGCGGCCAGACCCAGTCGCGCCAATGCGCGGCGGCGGCTGACAGTCGTCGGCTTCTCGTTATTCGCTTCGCTCATGACGGAAATTGCACCCCAAGTGAAAACGCCCGCGCTGTCCGGCAGCGAAGGCAGCATTTTCAATTGATTACAGAATGCCACAGCAGGGGAATTCGGTAAAGTGGTAATTTGCACCTTATTGCAAAGGCTTAGGCAATTTTTCTGGCCCGGTTCGGCTAGGCGCCGGGACGCAGACGCCGGATCGTCGCCGTCGTGCTGTGGCCGGGGCTGAGTTCGGCCAGCAGGATCCGCCCACCATAGCCGCGCACGAACGTGGCGCCGACCACCGTTTCCTCGGTGTAGTCGGCGCCCTTGACCAGCAGATCGGGCCGCACCGCCTCGATCAGCGCCAGCGGCGTGTCCTCGTCGAAGGCGACCACGGCATCGACGTCGCTCAGCGAGGCGAGAACGGCCGCGCGCGCGGCCTCGCTCTGCACCGGCCGCCCCTCGCCCTTCAGCCGCCGCACCGAGCCGTCG
>JBFWZG010000163.1:0-6493 GCA_050185515.1 Reyranellaceae bacterium | reverse complement strand
CGTCGACCAGGCGATCGACAGCCCGTCATAGGTCGCCGTACCGCGGCCGATCTCGTCGAGAATCACCAGGCTGCGCGGGGTTGCCTGATTGAGGATGGCGGCGGTCTCGACCATTTCGACCATGAAAGTCGAACGCCCGCGCGCCAGATCGTCGGCGGCGCCGACGCGGCTGAACAGCCGGTCGACCGCGCCGATATGGGCGGCGCGGGCCGGCACGTAGGCGCCGATCTGTGCCAGCACGGCGATCAGCGCATTCTGGCGCAGGAACGTCGATTTGCCGGCCATGTTGGGGCCGGTCACCAGCCAAAGCCGCCGCTCGCCCGAAAGCGTGCAATCGTTGGCGACGAAGGCACCGTCGCCGCGCGCGCGCAGGGCGGCCTCGACCACCGGATGCCGCCCGCCCTCGACGGCGAACTCGACGCCGTCGTCGACGACCGGCCGCACCCATTGGCCGTCGCCCGCCAGTTCGGCCAGGCCCGCCGCCACATCGATCGCCGCCAGCGCGGCGGCGGCGGCGCAGACCGGCTCGGCGCGGGCGATCGCCGCATCTGCCAGTTCGGCGAAAATCTCCAGCTCGAGATTGAGCGCAAGATCGGCGGCGCGGCCGATCTTGCTCTCCAGCTCGCCCAGCTCGACCGTGGTGTAGCGCACCGCACTGGCCAGGGTCTGGCGATGGATGAAGCCATGCGCCTGGATGTCGAGTTTCTCGGCGTTACCAGGCGAGACTTCGATGTAGTAGCCGAGCACGTTGTTGTGGCGGATCTTGAGCGAGGCGATGGCGCTGGCCGCTCGGTACTTCTGTTCCAGCGCGGCGATCAGCCGGCGGCTCTCGTCGCGCAACGCGCGCAATTCGTCGAGTTCGGGTCGGTAGCCCGCGGCGACGAAGCCGCCGTCGCGCGCCAGCAGCGGCAGCTCTTCGGCCAGCGCGCGATCGAACAGGGACACCAGTTCGTCGTGCCCGCCCAGCACCTCGATGGCTTCGGCGATCTGCGCCGGCTGCGCCGCCAGTTCGCCCTCGTCCGCCAGCAGCAGCGCCCGCAGGGCAGCGGCCTGGCGCAGCCCCTCGCGCAGGGCGGCGAGATCGCGCGGTCCGCCGCGGCCCAGGGTCAGCCGCGCCAGCGCCCGCTCCATGTCGGGGCAGCGCCGCAGCAGTTCGCGCAAGTCCTGGCGCAGGCGCAGGCGATCGACGAACAGCGACACCACGTCCAGCCGGTCGGCGATGGCGGCGGGATCGGTGAGCGGCGCCGACAGCCGCGCTGCCAGCAGCCGGGCGCCCGGGCCGGTCAGAGTGCGGTCGATGGCCGCCAGCAGACTGCCGGCGCGTGCGCCGTCCAGGGTGCGCATCAGCTCGAGATTGCGCCGCGTCGCCGCGTCGATCTCCATCGCGTCGCTGGGTGCGACGCGCTGCGGCGGTGCCAGCCGTGGCAGCTTGCCGGCCTGGGTCAGCTCGACGTAATCGATCAGCGCGCCGGCGGCGGCCAGTTCGGCGCGGCTGTAGCTGGCGATGCCCTCCAGCGTGCCGACGCGGAAGATCTCCTGCAGCCGGCGGCGGGCGTTGTCGCTGTCGAAGCGCGCGCCGGGCAGCGGCGTCAGCGCCGCCTGGCGATCGGCCAGCGCCGTTTCCAGCTCCGGGCGCGCCAGCAGCCTGTCGGGCAGCAGCACTTCGCCCGGCTCGAGCCGCGCCAGCAGGGCGCCGGCCTGCGCCGGCACCAGGCTCTGCACCGCGAACTCGCCGGTCGACAGGTCGAGCCAGGCCAGCGCCAGTTCGCCCTGCGCGTCGGCCAGCGCGGCGAGGTAGTTGTGGGCGCGCGCATCGAGCAGCGCGTCCTCGGTCAGCGTGCCCGGCGTGATGACGCGCACGACCGCGCGCTGCACCACCGACTTGGCGCCCCGCTTCCTGGCTTCGGCCGGGTCCTCGGTCTGCTCGCATACCGCCACCTTGAAGCCGCGGCGGATCAGCCGCGAGAGATAGGCTTCGTGGCTGTGCACCGGCACGCCGCACATCGGGATGTCCTGGCCCTGGTGCTGGCCGCGCTTGGTCAGGGCGATGTCGAGCGCCGCCGAGGCCCGGGCGGCGTCGTCGAAGAACAGCTCGTAGAAATCGCCCATGCGATAGAACAGCAGGTGGTCCGGATGCGCCGCCTTGATGGCGAGATACTGCTGCATCATCGGAGTCGCCCCGGCCGGGACGAGGGCGGCGTCGGGCTCGGTCGCGGCGGGTGAAACGGGCTTGGCGTGCAATTCTGTTCCGGTCGGCGAAAGGGAAAAAAGCCAAGTCCGACCGTAGCATGGCGGTTTTTTTCCCGCCACGACGGCAGGCAAACCGGCTAGACTGGCCGTTCGCCGCATCATGCGCACGAACAAGACGTTTGGAGTCCTCCCATGGCGACGGCGCGTCGCGATACAGAAGCAATGGTCACCGAAACCGGCAGTCTCGACGAAGAATCGCTGATCATGCACGCCTCCGGGCGGCCGGGAAAAATCGAGATCACCCCGACCAAGCCGCTCACCACCCAGCGCGACCTGGCGCTGGCCTACTCGCCCGGCGTCGCCGCGCCCTGCCTGCGCATCCACGAGGATCCGTCGCTGGCCTACGACTACACGGCCAAGGGCAACCTGGTGGCGGTGATCTCCAACGGCACCGCGGTGCTGGGGCTGGGCGATCTCGGCGCGCTGGCGTCGAAGCCGGTGATGGAAGGCAAGGCGGTGCTGTTCAAGCGCTTCGCCGACGTCGACGGCATCGACCTGGAGGTCGACACCACCGACGTCGACCAGTTCATCAATTGCGTGCGCTATCTCGGGCCGTCCTTCGGCGGCATCAATCTCGAGGACATCAAGGCGCCCGAGTGCTTCATCATCGAGCAGCGCCTGCGCGAGCTGCTCGACATCCCCGTGTTCCACGACGACCAGCACGGCACGGCGATCATCTCGGCCGCCGCGCTGATCAACGCCCTGCACCTCACCGGGCGCAAGATCGAGAACACGCGCATGGTGGTCAACGGCGCCGGCGCGGCCGGCATCGCCTGCATCGAGCTGATCAAGTCCATGGGCATGCCGCACGACAACGTCATACTGTGCGACACCAAGGGCGTCATCTACCAGGGCCGCACCGAGGGCATGAACCAGTGGAAATCGGCGCATGCGGTCAAGACCAAGGCGCGCACGCTGGAAGAGGCCGTCAAGGGCGCCGACGTGTTCTTCGGCCTGTCGGTCAAGGGCGCGATGACGCAGGAAATGGTCAAGTCGATGGCCGACAAGCCGATCATCTTCGCCATGGCCAATCCCGATCCGGAGATCACGCCGGAAGACGTGCGCGCGGCGCGCAGGGACGCGATCGTCGCCACCGGCCGGTCCGACTATCCCAACCAGGTCAACAACGTCCTGGGTTTTCCCTATATCTTCCGCGGCGCGCTCGACGTGCGGGCCTCGACCATCAACGACCAGATGAAGATCGCCGCCGCCGAGGCCATCGCCAAGCTGGCGCGCGAGGACGTGCCTGACGAGGTGGACCGCGCCTATGCCGGAAGGCGCCTGCGCTACGGCGCCGAATACATCATTCCCGTGCCGTTCGATCCGCGCCTGATCTCGGCGGTGTCGTCGGCCGTGGCGCAGGCGGCGATGGATTCGGGCGTCGCGCGCCGGCCGATCGTCGACATGAAGGAATACAAGGCGCAGCTCTCCGGCCGCCTCGATCCGACCGCCGCCTGGCTGCAGAGCATCGTCGACGCCGTGCGGGCGCGGCCGCAGCGCGTGGTGTTCGCCGAGGGCGAGGAGGAGCGCACCATTCGCGCGGCGCTGGCCTTCCGCGACGCCGGCTACGGCACGCCGATCCTGATCGGCCGCGAGGAGAACGTGCTCGAGACCATGGCGCAGATCGGCATCGCCGGCGATACCGCCGGCATCGAGATTCACAACGCGCGGCTTTCCAACTCGAACGCGCGCTACACCGACCTGCTGTACAAGCGCCAGCAGCGCCAGGGCATGCTGCGGCGCGACGCGCAGCGCGCCGTCAACCAGGGCCGCAACGTCTTCGCCGCCTGCATGGTGGCGTCGGGCGACGCCGACGCCATGGTCACCGGCCTGACGCGCAGCTTCGGCGAATGCTACGGCGACGTCACCAGCGTCATCGAGGGCCAGCGCGGGCGGGTCGTGTTCGGCCTGTCGATCGCCGTGTCGCGCGGCAAGGCGGTGTTCATCGCCGACACCTCGGTGCATGAGACGCCGACTTCCGAGCAGCTCGCCGGCATCGCCCGCCAGGCGGCGGCGCTGGCGCGGCAGATGGGCAACGACCCCCGCGTCGCCTTCCTGTCGTTCAGCAATTTCGGCGGCCGGCTGATGGAGCGCACAGAGCGCATCCGCGAGGCGATCCGCCATCTCGACCGGCTCGAGGTCGATTTCGAGTATGACGGCGAAATGCAGGCCGACGTGGCGATGGACCACGAGCTGATGAAGAGCGTCTACCCGTTCTGCCGCCTCAGCGGGCCGGCCAACATCCTGATCATGCCCGGGCTCAACGCCGCCAATATCGGCTCCAAGCTGGTCGCCCAGCTGGGTGGCGGCACGGTGATCGGGCCGATCCTGCTGGGCCTCGCCAAGCCGGCGCAGATCGTGCAGATGGGCTCGACCGTCAACGATCTGGTCAACGCCGGCGTACTCGTTGCCTACGAAGCCCTTAGCGACTGAGGCTCAACTGCCGTCGCAATGCGGCTGTAACGGGAAGCTGGTATACTGGCTTCCCGTTTCGCGTTCTGGCACGAGGCCGAGCCCGGCATGCTGCGTCCCAATCTGCCGCTGAGCCGCCAGTTCCTGGCGGCGTTCCTGGCCTGCCTGCCGGGATTCCTGGCGCTGGGCGGGCTGGTGCTGGGCGGCTGGCTGGCCCCGGTCCCGGCCCTCGTCGCGGCGGCGGCGCTGTTCGCGGCGTCCTGGCCGCTGGTGCGGCTCTATCTCGGCGACATCACAGCCTTCGCCGGCTTCATCGCCCGCTTGTCCGGTGGCGACGCCACAGTCGGCGGCGGGGCGTCCGAGCCGCCGACCTTCAAGCTTTCGGTCGCGGCCGAGGAACTGTCGCGCGCCGCCGCCGCCCTGCATGCCGGCTGGCAGGTCCAGCGCGAGGCGCTGCTCGCCGCCTCATCGGCCAGCAAGCGGATCCTCGACGGGCTGCCCGACCCCCTGCTGGCGGTCGATCGCCATCGTCGCATCACCCATGTCAACGCCGCCGCCGTTTCGCTGTTCGGCGGCCAGGCGCTGGGTCGAGACCTGGCCGCCGTGCTGCGACAGCCGCAGGTGCTGGCCGCCGTCGACGCCGCCCTGGCGGAGAAGCGGGCGGAGGCGGTCGAGTTCGCGCGCAACGACCGCGTCGAGACTTCCATGATCTGCCATGTCGCCGCCCTGGCGCAGCCGGCGGGCGACGGCACCGCCGCCCTGCTGGTGTTCCATGACGTCACGGCGCTGCGCCGCACCGAGCGCATGCGCGCCGATTTCGTCGCCAATGCCAGCCACGAGCTCAAGACGCCGATCTCGACGCTGATCGGCTTCATCGAGACCCTGCGCGGGCCGGCGCGCGAGGACGCCGCGGCGCGCGAGCGTTTCCTCGCCATCATGGACGAGCAGGCGCAGCGCATGGCGCGGCTGGTCAGCGATCTGCTGTCATTGTCCGACATCGAGCTGCGCGAGCATTCGCGCCCCTCCGACGCGGTCGATGCCGTGGCCGTGCTGCGCTCGGTGCTCGACCTGCTCGAACTGCGCGCCCGCCAGCGCGGCATCGCGTTGAAGCTCGAGGTCGGGGGCGACGCGCCGCTGGTGCTGGGCGATCGCGACGAGCTCGGCCAGGTGTTCCAGAACCTGGTCGATAACGCCATCAAGTACGGCCGCCAGGGCAGCACAGTGCGCTGCACCATCAGTCGCGTGGCGGCGTCCGGCGGCAGGCCGGAAAGCCTGCGCATCGCCGTCGCCGACCAGGGCGAGGGCATCGCCGCCGAGCATCTGCCGCGGCTGACCGAGCGCTTCTACCGGGTCGACGATGCCCGCTCGCGCAAGCTGGGCGGCACCGGCCTGGGGCTGGCCATCGTCAAGCACATCGTCAACCGCCATCGCGGCCAGCTCGAGATCGACAGCACGGTCGGCGAGGGCACGACGATCAAGGTCACCCTGCCGCTGGCACCGCCCGCGGAAAAGTTACAGACCGAAGCGGCTGCAACGGATCGCCGCAGGGCCTGACACGAGAAGTCCACAGGCAAATTATCTTTTGATTTCAGATTGGTAATGGGCGGGCTCGCGGATTTCCGCGGGCGCACTATTCATAAAAGCGTAACAAAAATGCAGTAAATCTATTGCCACTGGTCTCTAAGAGTCGCAGCGCGATCAGCGGCCCGTCGCTTTCATTCCAGGGCCACGAAGCGAACTCCAGGAGGTTCTATCCATGCGGATCAAAACTGCAGCACTGGCGACCCTGGCCGCGCTGACCTTCGCCGGTGTGGCCGAGGCGCGCGATCAG
>JBFWZG010000162.1:0-6535 GCA_050185515.1 Reyranellaceae bacterium | reverse complement strand
CGCGCCGGCCTGATCAAGGAGGTCCACGACCGCCTCGACCAGCCCGGCACCGGCCTGTCGGGCGGCCAGCAGCAGCGCCTGTGCATCGCCCGCGCCATCGCCGTGTCGCCCGAGGTCATTCTCATGGACGAGCCGTGCTCGGCGCTCGATCCGATCGCGACCGCGACGATCGAGGAGCTGATCGACGAGCTGCGGCAGAACTTCACCATCGTCATCGTCACCCATTCGATGCAGCAGGCAGCCCGCGTCTCGCAGCGCACCGCCTTCTTCCATCTCGGCAACATCGTCGAGGTGGGCGACACCGAGCAGATTTTCACCAACCCGCGCGAAGAGCGCACCCAGGCCTACATCACCGGCCGCTTCGGCTGAGCCGCATCGCGGCGCGCCCATCAGAGGAAACGTCATGGCACCCGAGCATCTGGTAAGGTCGTTCGACGAGGAACTGGAGAAGCTGAACTCCTGGATCAGCGAAATGGGCGGGCTTGCCGAATCGCAGCTGCGCATGGCGCTCGACGCCATCGCCCGGCGCGACACGGACCTGGCACAGCGCGTGATCTCGGGCGACACCCGCGTCGACAAGCTCGAGAAGGACGTGGCGCAGCAGGTGGTTCGCCTGCTGGCTTTGCGCCAGCCGATGGCGATCGACCTGCGCGCCATCGTCTCGGCGCTGAAGATCTCCTCCGACATCGAGCGCATCGCCGACTATGCCGCCAATCTCGCCAAGCGCTCCCTGGTGCTGTCGCAGATGCCGCCGATGCGCAGCATCGGCGGCATCGAGCGGCTGGGACGGCTGGTGCTGGAGCTGCTCAAGGACACGTTCGATGCCTTCGCCAGTTCCGACGTCGAGAAGGCGTACGCCGTCTGGCTGCGCGACGAGGAGGTGGACGACATGTACACCTCGCTGTTCCGCGAGCTGCTGACCTACATGATGGAAGATCCGCGCAACATCACGCCGTGCACCCATCTGCTGTTCATGGCGAAGAACATCGAGCGCATGGGCGACCACGCCACCAACGTCGCCGAGCTGATCCATTTCAAGGTCACCGGCAAGGAGATGACCGAGGAGCGGCCCAAGGGCGACCGGGCCAACTACGCCAAGGTCGAGGCGGTATGATGGATGGAGCGGGACTCGTGAATGCCGTGAAGCCTTCGGTGCTGATCGTCGAGGACGAAACCGGCCTCGTCGAGCTGCTGCGCTACAATCTGGAGCGGGCCGGTTTCGAGGTCGGCGTCGCCGGCGACGGCGAGGAAGCGATGACGGCGATCGCCGAGCATCGTCCCGACCTGGTGCTGCTCGACTGGATGCTGCCGCTGATGTCGGGGATCGAGGTCTGCCGCCAGATCCGGCGCCAGGCCGAGACCGCCAATCTGCCGATCATCATGCTGACGGCGCGCGGCGAGGAGGGCGACCGCATCCGCGGACTGGACGCCGGCGCCGACGATTACGTCGCCAAGCCGTTCTCGCCCACCGAGCTGATCAGCCGCATCCGCGCCGTGCTGCGCCGCATCCGCCCGGCGCTGACCGACCAGGTGCTGGCCTATGCCGATCTGCGCATGGACCTGGCGGCCCACCGCGTCACCCGCGACGGGCGCAACGTTCATCTCGGGCCGACCGAGTTCCGCCTGCTGCGTTACCTGATGGAGCATCCCGGCCGCGTCTTCTCGCGCGAGCAGCTGCTCGATGCGGTCTGGGGCAAGGACGTCTATGTCGAGGCCCGCACCGTCGACGTCCATATCCGCCGCCTGCGCAAGGCGCTGAACGGAGACGACAGCCCCGACCTGATCCGCACCGTGCGGGCGGCGGGCTACGCGCTCGATTCGGCCGAGACCTGACCGGTTTTCCACAGGCCGTCACGCAGCAATCATGCGCCGGTCATTGCCGCTTTACGGCCGCCGGCTAGGGTGGCGCCATTCAGGAACACCGGTCCAGGCAGTGCGATGACCGACGCCCAGTTTGACGACCCGCAGGACGATATCGGCCGCAACCCAAGCGACAATCCCCACTTCGCGTCGGTGGTCGAGGCGCGGCTGACCCGCCGCGCCGCGTTGCGCGGGCTGATGGCGCTGGGCGCCGGGACGGCGCTGAGCGGGCCGCTGGGCGTCGCATTGACGTGCGGCGCCGAAGCGGCCGAGGTCGCGGCTTCGACGCTCGGCTTCGAGGAGCTCGCCCACGGCGCCGACGAGCGTCATCACGTCGCCAAGGGCTACAGCGCCGACGTGCTGATCCGCTGGGGCGATCCGGTGACGGCCGATGCCCCCGCCTTTGATCCCGACCGGCAGACGCCGGCCGCCCAGGCGGCGCAGTTCGGCTACAACAACGACTATCTCGCCTTCATGCCGCTGCCGGCCGGGTCGGACGCATCCGACCATGGCCTTCTGTGGGTGAATCACGAATTCACCAGCACCGGTCTGATGTTTTCCGGCGTCGACCGCAAGGGCGCCGGCATGACCCGCGATCGGGTCGAGGTGGAGCTCAACGCCCATGGCGGTTCGATCGTCGAGGTGCGCAAGAGCGACGGCAAGTGGCGGACCGTGCCGGACAGCCGCTTCAACCGGCGCATCACGATGAACACGCCGATGACGATTTCGGGTCCGGCCGCCGGGCACGAACGCCTCACCACCTCGGCCGATCGCAGCGGCCGGCGGGTGCTGGGCACGCTGAACAATTGCGGCGGCGGCAAGACGCCGTGGGGCACGGTGCTGACCGGCGAGGAGAACTTCCACTTCTACTTCACCGGCGATCCCGACCGGACGGCCGAAGCCGGCAACTACCGGCGCTACGGCGTCGGCCGGCCGATCTACAGCTGGTGGGCCGAACATGTCGATCGTTTCGATCTGGCCAGGGAGGCGCGCGAGGCCAATCGCTTCGGCTGGATTGTCGAGATCGATCCGTACGATCCGACTTCGACGCCGGTCAAGCGCACGGCACTTGGCCGCTTCAAGCACGAGGCGGCGACCTGCGTGCCGAACAAGGATGGCAGGGTCGTGGTCTATACCGGCGACGACGAGGCCAACGAATACGTCTATCGCTTCGTCAGCGCCGGCAGGGTCAACCCGCGCGACCGCAAGGCCAACATGACGCTGCTCGACGAGGGCACGCTGTCGGTGGCCCGCTTCGACGCCGACGGCACGGTGAGCTGGCTGCCGCTGGTCTATGGCAGGGGGCCGCTGACGCCGGCCAACGGTTTCCGCGGCCAGGCCGATGTGGCGATCGAGGCGCGCCGCGCCGCCGATCTGCTGGGCGCCACCAAGATGGACCGGCCGGAGGACATCGAGGCCAACCCGGTGACGGGCGCGGTCTACGTCATGCTGACAGGCAATGCGCGACGGAGGACGACCGAGACCAACCCCGCCAACCCGCGGGCGGCCAACGCTTACGGGCATATCGTCGCCATGGTCCCTCCGGGCGGCCGCGGCGCTGCTGCCGACCATGCCGCCGGCCGCTACACCTGGTCGATCCCGATCCTGGCCGGCGATCCCGGCCAGCCGGAGACCGGCGCCCGTTACGGCAAGGGAATGTCGAAGAATGGCTGGTTCGGCTCGCCCGACAACGTCGCCTTCGATCCGCGCGGGCGCATGTACGTCGCCACCGACCAGGGCAGCGGATGGACTAAGTCCGGCACCACCGACGGCATCTGGGGCTGCGACGTCGAGGGACCGGCCGCCTACGCCACGCGGTGTCTGTTCCGCGTACCGATCGGCGCCGAGATGTGCGGCCCCGAGTTCACGCCCGACGGGCGCACCCTGTTCGTGGCCGTACAGCATCCCGGGGCCGACGGTCTCAAGGACTCGACTTTCGCCACGCCAGCGACGCGCTGGCCCGACTTCAAGCCGGGCATGCCGCCGCGGCCTTCGGTCGTCGCCATCACCAGGAACGACGGCGGCGAGATCGGCAGCTGATTTTCCGCTCGTAGAGTGACGTCCCCGACTGGGGGCGCCGGGACCAGAGTAGCGGTCGCGGCGTCCCCATTTTTTCAGGCGGTCCCGCGCAGATCGAGCACCACTTCGACCAGGGTGGGATCCTCCTTCACGGCGCGCAGCGCGAAGCCCATCTCGCGGCACATCGCCAGCATGCGCTCGTTCTCGCGCAGCACCAGGCCGAACAGCTCGCCGATGCCGCGTTTGCGCGCGTAGTCGATGATGGTCCGCATCAGCACGTAGCCCAGGCCGGAGCCTTTTACGTCGGAGCGCACGATCACCGCGTATTCGGCGCGCCTGTTGTCTGGGTCGGCCGACATGCGCACCACGCCCAGCCCGTCCTGCCGGCCCTGCGCGTCGCGGCCGATGGCGACGAAAGCCATCTGCCGGTCGTAGTCGATCTGGGTCAGTCGCGCAGCGAGATTGTGCGGCAGGCGTCCCATCGGGGCGAAGAAGCGCATGCGTACGTCCTCGCGATCCAGGCGGGTGAACAGCGCCTGGAAGATCGGTTCGTCTTCCGGCCGCACGGGCCGCAGGAAGATCTCGCGCCCGTCGCGCAAGGTCGCGGCGTGCTCGAGCTGGCGCGGATAGGGACGGATCGCCAGCCGCGCCTCGCCGGGCGCGGTGGCCGGCATGGCCCGCAGCCTGGCGTCGAGCGCGATCACGCCCTTGTCGTCGGCCAGCAACGGGTTGATGTCGAGCTCGACGATCTCGGGCAGCTCGATCACCGCCTGCGCCAGCTTCATCAGGGTCATGGCGATGGCGTCGAGCGCCGCCGGCGGCCGGTCGCGATAGCCCTCGAGCAGGCGGAAGACGCGCGTGCGCCGCATCATGGCGGTGGCCAGCGCCATGTTGAGCGGCGGCAGGCCCAGCGCGGCGTCGTTGATGCGCTCGACGGCGATGCCGCCATGGCCGAACAGCAGCACCGGCCCGAAGGTGGGATCGACATGCATGCCGAGAATCAGTTCGTGCGCGCCCTCGCGCCGCACCATCGGCTGCACCGAGAACCCCGCCAGCCGCGCGCCGGGCTGGCGCGCGCGGATGCGCTCGGTCATCGCCGCCGCCGCCGCGCCGACTTCGTCCGGCGGCAGATTGAGCAGGACGCCGCCGACATCGCTCTTGTGCGTGATGTCGGGCGACACGATCTTCAGCGCCACGCTGCCGCCGAGCGCGCGCGCCGCCGCCGCCGCTTCCGCTGGATCGCGCGCAACGAGGGTGCGGTTGGTCGGGATGCCGCAGGCCGCCAGCACCGCCTTGGCCTGCGGTTCGCCCAGCATGCCGCCGCCGGCTTCGACGACCGGGCGCATGATTTCCCGGGCGCGCGCCACGTCGATGGCGATCTCCTCCGGCGCCGATACCGGCGTTTCCATCAGCGCCTCGCGGTTGCGCTGGAAGTTGACCAGATGCAGGAAACCATGCACCGCCTGGCGCGGCGTCTCGAAGGTCGGCAGCCCGGCCTCGATCAGCACCCGCCGCGCCGGCACCGCGGCATGCGCGCCGACCCAGCTGGTCAGCACCGGCCAGGGCATGGCGGCGGCGCGCTCGGCCACTATTCTCGCGGCCTGTTCGGAAGAGGCTACGGCAGTCGGTGCGTTGATCGCCAGCACGGCGTCGACGTTGCGATCGCCACGCAGCGCGTCGAGCGCCGCGCCGTAGCGGGCTGGCGGCGCATCGCCGATGATGTCGATCGGGTTGGTGCGCGGCCACGATTGGGGCAGCACCGCGTCGAGACGTTCGATCGTCGCCGGCTCGAGCGCCGCCAGCGTCCCGCCCAGCTCGACCAGCGCATCGGTCGCCAGCACGCCCAGCCCGCCGCCATTGCTGAGAATGGCCAGCCGCTCGCCGTGGATGCGGTGGCCGGTGCCCAATGTCGCCACCGCCTCGAACAGCTCGTCGATATCGGCAACGCGCAGCATGCCGGCGCGGCGGAAGGCGGCGTCGTAGACGGCGTCCGATCCGGCCATCGCGCCGGTATGCGACAGCGCCGCCCGCTGCGCCGCCGCGCTGCGGCCGGCCTTGACGACGATGACCGGCTTGGCGCGGGCGGCGGCGCGCGCGGCCGACATGAACTTGCGCGCGTCGCTGATCGCCTCGATGTAGAGCAGGATGGCGCTGGTGTCGGGGTCGAGCGCCAGGTAGTCGAGCATGTCGCCGAAATCGACGTCGCACATGTCGCCCAGCGACACCACGTGCGAGAAGCCGATGCGCCGGTCGACCGCCCAGTCGAGGACGGCGGTGATGACCGCGCCCGACTGGGTGACGAAGGCGAGGCTGCCCTTGCGGGCATGGACATGAGCGAAGGAGGCGTTGAGCCCGGCGCCGGGGGCCAGAATGCCGAGGCAGTTCGGCCCGACGATCCGCATCAGCGCCGGCCGCGCCGCCTCCAGCATGGCCTGAGTGCGTCGCTTGCCTTCCTCGTCGCGACTCTCGGAGAAGCCGGCGGTGATGACGACGGCCGCCCTGGTGCCGCGCTTGGCGAGTTCGCCGACGATGCCGGGAATGGTTTGCGGCGGGGTGGCGATCACCGCCAGTTCCGGCGCGCCGGGCAGGGCGGCGATCGAGCGATAGACCTTGTGGCCGGCGAACTCCGTGGCATGCGGATTGACGGGCCAGAAGG
>JBFWZG010000161.1:0-6553 GCA_050185515.1 Reyranellaceae bacterium | reverse complement strand
CAGCGGCGTGTCCTCGTCGAAGGCGACCACGGCATCGACGTCGCTCAGCGAGGCGAGAACGGCCGCGCGCGCGGCCTCGCTCTGCACCGGCCGCCCCTCGCCCTTCAGCCGCCGCACCGAGCCGTCGCTGTTGATGCCGACGATCAGCCGGTCGCAGGCCGCGCGCGCCTGATGCAGCAGCGATACATGGCCCGGATGCAGCAGGTCGAAACAGCCATTGGTGAAACCGACGCGCTGGCCCGCCTCGCGCCACCGCGCGGCGCGCTCGGCCGCCTGGTCGAGCGTCATCAGCTTGGCCGCGTGCGCCATGCCGCCCGGCAGTTCGAAGGCGGCGCGCAGCTCCGGCAGCGTCGCAACGGCCGTGCCGATCTTGCCGACGACGATGGCGGCGGCGTGATTGGCCAGCAGCGCCGCCTGCTCCAGCGTCGCGCCGGCGGCCAGGGCGGCGGCGACGGAAGCGACCACGGTATCGCCCGCGCCGGCGACGTCGAACACCGCCCGCGCCTGCGCCCGCACGTGGCTGACCGCGCCGTCGCGGGCGACCAGGCTCATGCCCTCGGCCGAACGCGTCGCCAGCACCGCGCCGACGCCGCAGCTTTCGATCACCCGGCGCGCGGCGGCGATCACCTGCTCGTCGCCCTGCACCGGCAGGCCGCTGGCCAGCGCCAGTTCGCGGAGGTTGGGCGTCACGACGCTGGCGCCGGCATAGCGACGATAATCGGCGCCCTTGGGATCGACCACGATCGGCCGGCCCGCCTGCACCGCCGCCGCGATGATCCGCTCCGCCACGCCCTCGCCCAGCGCGCCCTTGCCGTAATCCGACAGCGCCACGGCCTGGCACGATCCCAGCGCCGCGCTGGCGCGCGCGACAAGCTGCGCGCGCGCGGCGGCATCGAGCGGCGCCGCCGTTTCGCTGTCGGCGCGCAGCAATTGCTGGCCCTGCGCGATGTAGCGCGTCTTGACCGTGGTCTGCCGGCCGGCGATCTCGATCAGCTCGGCGTCGACGCCCGCCATGCCGACGAGCATCGAGCGCAGCTCGCCGCCGGCCGCATCGGCGCCGATCGGCGCCACGAATCCCGCCTGTGCGCCCAGCGCCACGACGTTGCGCACGACGTTGCCGGCGCCGCCCGGCATCGCGGTTTCGCGGCCGACATGCAGCACCGGAATCGGCGCTTCCGGCGAGATGCGCTCGACCGCGCCGTAGACGAAGCGATCGAGCATGGCGTCGCCGACGCACAGCACGCGGGCGCCGGCGATGCGCGCCAGCAGCGTCTCGATGCCGTCGCTCATGCCGGACCGTCCGCCGGGACCAGGCCCAGCGATATCTCCAGCGCGCCGCACAGCATCTGGCCCAGCATGATGTGCATTTCCTGGATGCGGGCGGTGACGGTGGACGGAACGATCAGCAGCGGATCGGCCAGCCCGACCATGTCGCCGCCGCTGCCGCCAGTGAAACCGGCGGCCAGCAGCCCGTGCGCCTTCGCCTCTTTCAGGCCGAGCAGCACGTTGGCGCTGCGGCCCGAGGTCGAGATGCCGATGGCGACGTCGCCGCGCCGGCCGATGGCGGCGATCTGGCGCGCGAACAGCTGGTCGAAGCCCATGTCGTTGCCGATCGCGGTCAGCGCCGAGCTGTCGGTGGTCAGCGCCAGAGCCGGGATCGGCGCGCGGTCGGCGACGTAGCGCACCGAGAGTTCCGTCGCCAGGTGCTGGGCGTCGGCGGCCGAGCCGCCATTGCCGAAGAACAGGATCTTGCCGCCCTTGTTCGCCGCGCTGGCGCAGGCTCGCACCAGCCGGGCGAATTCCGGCGCCAGCGTCTGGCGCACGCCGTCCAGCGCCTGGCGATGTGCGTCTATTTCGGTGGCGAAGAACTTGTCGAGGTCGAGCACGATGCGCCCTATTCGTCGATGATCGCCACCGCCCGCGTCCAGCCGGCGGAAGCGCCGCGGATCTTGGTCGGGAAGCAGGCGATGGTGTAGCCGCTGGAAGGCAGCGCCTCGAGATTGTGCAGCTTCTCCAGATGGCAGTAGCCGATGTCGCGCCCGGCCTTGTGCCCTTCCCAGATCAGCCGGGCATCGCGGGTCGCCTCGTATTTCTTGCGCGTGTGCGAGAACGGCGCATCCCAGCTCCAGGCGTCGGTGCCGGTCACCTTCACGCCGCGCTCGAGCAGGTACATGGTCGCCTCGTACCCCATGCCGCAGCCGGCATCGACGTAGTCGTCCTGGCCGTAGGCCTGGCCGGCGCGGGTGTTGACGACGACGATGTCGAAAGGCTGCAGCGCGTGATCGATGCGCCTGAGCTCGGCCTCGACATCGGCGGCCGTCACCACGTAGCCGTCCGGCAGGTGGCGGAAGTCGAGCTTGACCCCGGGCCGGAAGCACCAGTCGAGCGGCACCTCGTCGATGGCAATGGCGCGCTGGCCGCGATCCATCGTCGAGTGGAAATGGTACGGCGCATCGAGATGCGTGCCGTTATGGGTGATCAGCTTGACGAATTCGACCGCCCAGCCCTCGCCGTCCGGCAACTCTTCCTTCTTCAGTCCCGGGAAGAAGCCGGCGATCTGGCCGGCGGTCTGCTGGTGGTTCATGTAGGTGATTTCCGGCACGAAGCCGTCGGGATCCGACTTGACCCCGTTCTCCAGCGGCACCGAGATGTCTATGAACCGGCGGGGCATGGCGCAGCCTCGAATGGCGGGTGGTAAATCACTGTTTTGCCATTGCTTTTGCCGGCCATTCTGGCGCAACTCGCCGCCCCCGTCGAGCCGCCCGTTGCGCTCGATTTGGCTCGGCCGGTTCGGCCCGGCCGGTTCAGCCCGGCAGTTTCGGCAGGCCGCTGCGCGGACGCACCAGCCCGACGACGCGACGCAGCGCCAGCCGGGCGGCGGTGGCCGGATCGGCCGCCAGCACCCATTCGCGGCGCAGCCGCTGCAGCAATGTCGGATCGCGCGGCTCGATCCAGTCGCGCAGCAATGCCGCGAACGCGGCGCTGCGTGGAATGGCCGCGTCGGGCGGCAGGATTTTCGCCGGCGTGCCCAGCGCCAGCAGCAGGCCGAGCGTCGTCGCCAGAGCGCGCGACAGCCGCGCCCTGGCCGCCGTGCCGCGCAGCGCCGCCCAGTTGAAATCCTTCTCATGGGCCAGCAGGCGGGCGAGATCGAGCAGCTTGCGCAGGCCGTTGGGCGCGAACTTGTCCTTTGCCAGATTGGCGACGACGATCAGCGCCATGTGCTCGGCGCAGGGCGCCGCCACCATGCGCTCGCCGGCCATCACCTGCCGCGCGCGCGCGAACACGGCCTCGACGTCCAGTCCCAGATGCAGCGGATAGGAATCGGGTTCGACATGCAGATCGAGATTGCAGTTGCCGTCGGCCGAGTGGAACGGCAGGAAGCTGGCATCGCTGAGAAATCCCCAGGCCGGGTCGGGCAGGCCGCCGAAGCCGAAGCCGCGCGCGGAGAGCGCTTCGACCAGTCGCGGCAGATCGCGCGACCGCACCAGAAGGTCGAGATCGCCGATCAGCCGCGCCGCCGGTTCGGGGTAGTAGAGGAACGCGGCGGCGAAACCCTTCAGCACGACGCAGTCGATGCCGGCCTCGGCGATCCAGCCCAGCGCCTGGGTCTGCACCGCCTGCTGGAAGCGGCCATAGAGCCTGTTCTCGCGCAGCAGTTCCGCGTCCATCGATCCCGGAGCGAGGCTTTCGATTAGCGCCGGCGTCAAAGCGGCGATCCACGAGTCGCGGCCCGGCCAGAACGCGCGCTCCTGTCCATGCATGGCGCCGCCGTCGAGCAGCGCCTGCCAGAATTCGGCGACAGGTTGGGGTACGGTCAGTTCGGCCATGGCGAGGCATGATGACGCTCCGCAACGCCGCCGGCAACGCGGCACCCAGGGACCGCGTTCCTGCAATCCATCATTGAAATTCCTTGCTCCGATACGCCTGCGAAAATCGCGCGGCAGGGTTGCCATATGGTTTTCGCTCCCTATGGTGAATGCAGAAGGACGGGACGCCTTCCCGTCCATCCACCAGAAGGAGCCGGAAAATGCAGATATCTGCAGGTGCCAAGCACGCTCTCTACGGTGCCATAGGCGGCGCTGCTCTCGTCCTCGTGCTGGGATTCACCGTGGGAGGATGGGTAACCCAGGGCACCGCCGAGGAAATGGCGAATGCGCGGGCGCAGAGCGCGGTCGTCGCCGCCGTCACGCCCTATTGCGTGCAGAAGGCGAGAGCCGCGCCCGACCAGCTCGAGCAGCTGCGCGAGGAGAGCTCGTGGTCGCGCGACAGCTTCGTCGAAAAGGCGGGCTGGGTCGCCGATGTCGACGAGGACTACCGCGCCGCCGTGGCGATCGCCTGCGCCACCGAAGCCGCCGAATCGGGCGAGACGGCCACCAAGCCGGGCTGATCCCGCGGGCGGGCGGACGATCGATCCGCCCCGGCAGATGAGCGCCGTTCGACGGGATCGTTCGCGATCGCGTCGAACGGCGATCTGCTCTGGAGCGGATCACGATCGGACCGGATCGCAAGCGATTCCGTCGAACGGCGATCTGCTCTAGACTGCCGGACCGAGGAATTCGATCCGCAGCCACGCCCGCGCCAATGTCTCGCTTCATTTTCTGGGCGCTGATCGCCCTGGTGGCGCTCGCGCCGCTGCCGCTGGCGAGCAATCGTCCGGCGCCATGGTCGGCGCTCGCCATCGCCACCGGCCTGTTGCTGGCGCTATGGGCACTGACCGCGTTCCGACGGCGGGCGCCGGGCGGGCGCGTCGCCGACCGTTTCCTGCTGCCGGTCGGGTTGCTGTTCTGCGCCGGCATCGCGTGGATGGTGCTGGAAACCACCGGCCCGCTGCCGGGCGAATGGCGGCCGCCGGCGATGGAGCGCGCCGCCGCGCTGCTCGAGACCGCGCCGCAGGACGGCATCGGCCTCGATCGCAGCGGCGCCTGGCATGTCGTGATGCGGCTGCTGACCTATGGCGGCGTGTTCGTGCTGGCCTGGGAGTACGGCCGCAGCCGGCAGCGCGCCCAGACGATGCTCTACGCCGTGGTCGTGGCCGGCATCGCCTATGCCGCCTACGGGCTGATCGTGCATCTCGGCGGCTACCAGACGGTGCTGTGGTTTCCCAAGACCGCCTATCGCGAAGCGCTGACCAGCACCTTCATCAACCGCAACAGCTACGCCACCTATGCCGCGCTCGGCCTGCTCTGCGCGCTGGCGCTGATGTTCTCGGAATGGCGGCGGCTGCGCGCCGCCCGCCATGCCGGGAGCACCCGCCTCGCCGACCGCGGCGCGCGCCGGCAGGACCACGGCAGCGACCTGCGGCTGGGCGCGCTCGCCATCGCCGTCGCCACCATGGGCGCGGCCCTGATTCTCACCGGCTCGCGCGGCGGCTTCTATGGCCTCGCCGCGACGCTGGCGATCGTCGTGGTTCTGCTGGCGGTGGCCAATCTGCTGCGCGGCTGGCGACTGGCGGGGGTGATCGGTCTCGGCGCCGTGGCCGGCGTGGCGCTGCTGCTGGCCACCGGCGGCGAGCTGGCCGGCCGTATCGAGCGCGGCGCGGCCGATGTCGAAACCTCGCGCGGCGCGCTGTTCGGCCCGGCGCTTGCGGCGATCAAGGAACGGCCACTCACCGGCTATGGCGGCGGCAGCTTCCAGGGCGTGTTCGAGGCGGTCAACGACGGCACGCTGTACCGTCAGGGCTATTTCATCGACAAGGCGCACAACACCTATCTCGAACTGGCGCTGGAAGCGGGCATTCCGGCGATGCTGGCGATGACCGCGGCGATACTGGCGCTGGCCATGCTCTGCGTTCTGGCGCTGCTGCGGCGCCGCGCGGTGCGCTTCGCGCTGGCCGGGCTCGCGGCCAGCCTGATGGTGGCGATCCACGCGCTGGTCGATTTCAGCCTGCAGATGCCGGCCGTCGCCGTCACCTACGCCGCCATTCTGGGCGTCGCCGCGGCGCAGTCGCTGCGGCGGATTTCGGAGCGGCGGTAGCGCGGGACAGGAGAACATCGCGCCCTCGATGGCGGGATCGTGTCGATCAGTTCCCGTTCTTCAGGCGCGACAGTCGCTGCCGGACTTCCTCCTTCAGCCTCGCCTCGTCTCCTTCGACGATTGTCAGCGACATGTCGGCGAGCGTGCGGCGGGAGTCGTCGTCGAGCGCGGCGCGGCAGGCATTCGAAACGAAAGCCACGTCGACCGCGTCGATCGCCAGCGGCAGGCCGCCGAAATTCGCGTCCTCGTGGCACAGCAGCAGCATGTCGGTCGAGCGATCGCGCAGCGCCATCTCCATGGCGATCTGCGGTGTTGGGCATTTCGTGGAGATGCGGCGGCCGCCCTGATACAGCGTTGCCGATCTCTCTGTGGTCAGGGTGAACGAGAACTCGCGCGCCAGATCTTCGAGGGCCTGCTGGCAGGCGACGGCTTCGTCATCCAGACCGACGAAATGGATGATCGGGATCCGCAAATCGGTTCGGCCGCCCTCGGTGAGAAAGTCGAGCAACCGATCGACATCCTCCACGTAAGGCATGCCGGGCGTCGGGTTGACCTCGCAGATGGCGCCGCCGTTCTCCAG
>JBFWZG010000160.1:0-6575 GCA_050185515.1 Reyranellaceae bacterium | reverse complement strand
CTGACGCGCTGTTCGATCACCGGCGCCAGATCGCCGCGATTGACGACCACGAACAGCCAGGGCTGGGTCACGACCTGCGCCGACATCTTGCCCGGCGCCGGCTCGACTTCCTCCCAGACCACGAAGAGCCTGTCATCATGCGCGGTGGTCGAGACCAGCCGGGCGCTGTAGCCGGCGCTGGGCCGGTTACCCAGCCCGACGAACACGGCGATCTGGCGCTGCACGTCGAGCGTCGTCGGGGCCTCGCGACCCATCGATCGCCACTGCGCCTGCCACTGCTCGTTGCTGCGCATGACCTGCACCTGGCCCTGCGGGCCGCCTTCCTGCAGGCCGCGCCACTGGCGCGCCGGCACGTTGCCGGCCTCGACCGGCAGGAACACGGTGGTCGAAAGGAACACCAGAACCGCGAGCAGCGCCATCGGCACCACGATCCAGCCGATGCGGGGCCGGCGCAGGCGCGGCAGGCGCGCGCCAAGGCTCTGGGTATAGGCCAGGAGGGACATGGGCGTGCATATGCGCCCAGCACAATGGCTCCATTAAGGTCCGATCTGGACGGAATCGCGGCAGATCAGACCGTGAGCCGGCCCGAAACCGCAGCGTGGTACAGGGCCACCATGTCCCTCTCGCCGACCGGCACCGGGTTGGAGCCGGCCGTCAGGTCGAGAGCGGCCATCGGCGCCAGTTCCGGGATGCGGTCATCCGTAACGCCGATCTCGGCCAGGGTGTTGGGAATGCCGATGCGCCGGCGCAGCTCCAGCACGGCCTCCAGCACCCCGGCGAAGCTGGCATCCTCCAGCCCCAGATAGCGGCCCAGCGCCGCCAGCCGGTCGGCGATGGCGGCGCGGTTGAACGCCAGCACGTAGGGCATGACCACGCCGTTGGTCAGCCCGTGATGCGTATTCAGCACCGCCGAGCAGGGATGGGACAGCGCATGCATGGCGCCCAGCCCCTTCTGGAAGGCGGTGGCGCCCATCATCGAGGCCACCATCATGTGCGCGCGCGCCTCGAGATCCTTGCCGTCCTGCACCGCCCGGGGCAGCCATTCCCAGATCAGTTTCATGCCCTGCACGGCGATGCCATCGGCCATCGGGTGGTAGAAGCTGGCGCAATAGGCTTCGAGATTGTGCGACAGCGCGTCCATGCCGACCGCCGCCGTGATGTGGGCCGGCAGGCCGACCGTGAGCTCGGGATCGGCGACCACGATCGACGGCATCATCCGGGCGTGGAAGATGATCTTCTTCAGATGGTCGCGCGGATCGGTGACGACCGAGGAGCGGCCCACCTCCGAGCCGGTGCCCGACGTCGTCGGCACGGCCACCACCGGAGCCATGCCGGCGACGTTTACCCGCGTGTGCCAGTCCTCGCGGTCCTCGAAATCGAAGATCGAACGGGTCTGGCCGACCATCAGCGCGATGGCCTTGCCGGTATCGAGCGCGCTGCCGCCGCCGAAGGCGATCACCCCGTCATGGCCGCCGGCGCGGAAGGCGGCGACGCCGTCGCTGACGTTCTGCTCGACGGGATTGGGCTGCAGGGCGCTGAACAGGCCGGTCGGCAGCCCGGCCGCCTTGTTGGCGTCGATCGCCGCCGCGATCATCGGCAGAGCCGCCAGCGCGGGGTCGGTGACCAGCAGCGGCCGCTTCATGCCCAGCGCCCGGCAGGCGTCGGGCAACTCCCTGATGCGGCCGATGCCAAAACGCACCAGGGTCGGGTAGTTCCAGTTGACGGTGAAGCGGGCGAGATCGCTCATGGCGGGGAGGGCTTTCGGTTCGGGTCTGTTGCGGCGTCGGGATATCAGATGATCTCGAAGTAGCGCGCAAGCTGCCAGTCGGTGATCTGCTTGCGCGCCTCGCGCTCCTCCCATTCGCGGGTCGCCGCGAAATGCTCGACGAAGGCGTCGCCGAACCAGTCGCGCGCCGGCTTCGATACCTTGAGCCGCTGCGCCGCGTCCCACAGCGTCTCCGGCAGCTTGCTTTCCTTCGGCAGCTTCGCCTCGTAGGCGTTGCCCGCAATCGGCTTGTTCAGCTCCAGTTTGTTCTCGATGCCGTAAAGGCCCGAGGCCAGGGCGGCGGCGATCGCAAGGTAGGGATTGCCGTCCGCCGCCGCCACCCGGTACTCGACCCGTTGCGATTTTTCTGAGCCGGGGATGACGCGCAACGCACAGGTGCGATTCTCGACGCCCCAGGCCGAATTGGTCGGCGCCCAGAAGCCCGGGATCAGGCGGGTGTAGGAATTGACCGTCGGCGACACCATGGCGAGGAATTCCGGCATCAGCTTCTGCTGCCCGGCCACGAAATGGCGCATGGTTTTCGACATGCCGTGCTCGGCCTTGCCGTCGTGGAACGCCGACTTGCCGGCCTTGGTCTTCAGCGACAGATGGATATGGCCCGACTGGCCCGGATAGTCGCGCGACCACTTGGCCATGAAGGTGGCCATCAGCTTGTGGCGCTGCGCCAGTATCTTGGTGAAGGTCTTGAACAGCGCGCCGCGGTCGGCCGCCTTCAGCGCATCGGAGTAGGTGATCGCCGCTTCCAGCACGCCGGGTCCGGTCTCGGTGTGCAGTCCCTCGATCGGCATGTCCATCGCCGTGCACATCTTCAGCAGCGCCTCGTAGAACTCCGACCACACGCCGGCCCGCAGCACCGAATAGCCGAACATGTCGGGCGTGATCGGCTTGAGGTTACGATAGCCCTTGTCGCGGATCGAATGCGGCGTCTCGTCGAACAGGAAGAATTCGTACTCGACCGCCGCGGTCGCCTCGAAGCCCATGCGGCGCGCCCGCTCGATCACCCGCCGCAGCACGGCGCGGGGACAGACCGTGTCGGCCGGCTCGGCGAATTCTCCCAGGAAGAACAGGCCCTTGCCGTCCATCTCTCCCGGCAGCGACCGACAGGTTTCCGGCAGGATGCGGACCGGCGCGTCGGGATAGGCCGTGTGCCAGCCGGTATAGGTGACGTTGTCGTAGAGCACGTCGCCCGAATCCCAGCCCAGCACCACGTCGCAGAAGCCGAAGCCGCCGTCCAGCGCCGAGAAGAACTTGTCGCGGCTGACGTACTTGCCGCGCAGGATGCCGTCTATGTCGAACACGCCGAGCTTGACATAGGCGAGATCGCGTTCGAGTACGATCTTGCGAGCATCGGCTGCGGTGCGGACCTGGTGCGGCTGCATGGGGAGGGGGACCTTTTGGGGGGAGCGGAAGCCACAATTTCGACAAGCGACTCTGCCTTCCTGTCGCGCGCGGCGTCAATGCCGGGCCAGCGGGGCGTGTGGGCGTGAAGCGGTTCTGGAGCGGAAGGCGGTCGGCGTCCTCGCGCAAGCGGTCGTGGTGGCGGCGGGCATTGCGCGTGGCGCTGGTGGTGTTCCTGGCGCCGCATGTGCTGCTGCTGCTCTACGCCGTGGTGCCGCCGCCGATCACGCCCCTGATGATTTGGCGTCTGGTTCAGGGCGAGGGCCTGAGCAAGGACTGGGTGCCGCTCGAAGAGATCCAGCCCTATCTCGCCTATTCCGCCATAGCCGCCGAGGACAACCGCTTCTGCCAGCATCCCGGCGTCGACTGGGAGGAGCTTGGCGAGATGATCGAGCGCTACCGCGACGGCGAGGAAACCCGCGGCGCCAGCACCATCACCATGCAGACGGTCAAGAACCTGGTGCTGTGGTCGGGCCGCGATCCGCTGCGCAAGGGCATCGAGATCTACCTGGCGCACTACCTCGACCTGATCTGGTCGAAGCGGCGCATCATGGAGGTCTATCTCAACATCGTCGAATGGGACAACGGCGTCTACGGCGCCGAGGCCGCCGCGCGCCACCATTTCAACCGCCAGGCCGGCGATCTTTCACCCTATCAGGCGGCGCTGATGGCGGCGGTGCTGCCCAATCCGCGGGTGTGGAATGCCGGCCGGCCGGGGCCCTATGTCTCGGGCCGCGGCGCCACCATCCGCCGGCGCGTCGAGCAGCTCGGCCCGCTGCTGGACTGCGTGCGGCCGGAAAAGTAGACGGGGTTGCGCCGGCCATGGCGCGGCGGCATGGTGGGCGCGCGATACAACTGCCAATGGATCGTCAATGCCGTCCTTCGACATCGTTTCCAAGACCGAGCTCGCCGAAGTCGACAATGCGCTCGATGGCGTGCGGCGCGAGATGAACACGCGCTTCGACTTCAAGGGCACGAAAAGCACCATCACCCGCGAGCAGCAGGCCATCACCATTCTGGCCGACGACCAGATGAAGCTGCGGCAGATACAGGAACTCGTGAAAGCCTATTTCGTGCGGCGCAAGATCGATCCCGCCGCGCTCGAGTTCAAGGACGAGGAGCGCGCCTCCGGCGACATGGTGCGGCAGGTCGTCGTGGTCAAGGAGGGCATCGATCGCGAACTGGCCAAGACCATCGTCAAGGGCCTGAAGGATTCCAAGCTCAAGGTGCAGACCTCGATCCAGGGCGACGAGTTGCGCGTCACCGGGAAGAAGCGCGACGATCTGCAGGACGCCATCGCCCACGTGCGTTCGCTGAAGATCGAGCAGCCATTGCAGTTCGTGAACTTCCGTGACTGACGGCGACGCCGCGCTGCGGCCGCTGGCGCCGCCGGTGGCGGCACTGGCGCAGCTGCGCGATCTGGTCGCCGGCCACTCGGTTCCGTTCATGCTGGTGTGGCTCGGCGGACTTGTCGCGCTGGCGCCGCTCAGCCTGCTGCCCGGCACCGCGCCGCCCACCGGCGTGTGGGACGTCGATCTCTCGCTCGACAAGTTTCTCCACGTCTTCGCCTATGGCGGGCTGACCGGCATTCCCATGCTGGCGCTGGCCCGGCGCGACCGGCTGTCGGTCGCCGTGGCGATCGTGCTGCTGGCCGCCTTCGCCTACGAGATCGGCCAGGGGTTCGTCCCTGGCCGTTCGTTCGGATACGACGATCTGATCGCCAATCTCGGCGGGGTCGCGCTCGGTGTCGCGCTCGGCGCCTGGATCAGGCGCCTGCCACGCAAGCTCTGAGCGCTACACCGTCCGCTTGGCCTTGTCGGCCTCGTTGGTCTTCTTGATCGATTCGCGCGCCTTCTGCCAGTCGCCTTCGGTCATCTTCAGCAGGTTCGAGAACGTGCCGCTGCCCATGATCCCCTGGGCGCCGTCGATGGCGATGACCTCGCCCGAGATGTATTCGACCTCGTCCGCCATCAGGAAGGCGGCCATGTTGGCGAGTTCGCTGTGCTTGCCAACCCGGCCCAGCGGAATGCGCTCGGCCCATTCGCGGTCCTGCCCGTTGGGATTGAGGCGGGCCCAGGCGCCTTCGGTCGGGAAGGGACCGGGCGCGATGGCGTTGAGGCGGATGCCGTAATGGCCCCATTCCACCGCCAGGCTCTGCGTCATCACCGCGACCCCGGCTTTCGACATGGCGGACGGTACGACGAACGGGCTGCCGGTCCACACCCATGTGGTCAGGATGCTGAGCACCGAGCCCTTGCGGCCCTCCGCGATCCAGCGCTTGCCGACCGAGTTGGTCATGTAGAACGTGCCGTGGAAGACGATGTTGGCGATGGCGTCGAAGGCGCGCGGGCTGAGGTCCTTGGTCTGCGAGATGAAGTTGCCCGCGGCATTGTTGATCAGCCCGTCGAGTGGACCGGCGCGCCAGACTTCGGCGACCGTATCCTCGATCGCCTCGGCGACGCGGATGTCGCAGGGGATCGGCGTCACCTTGCCGCCGTGCTTTGCGGTGATCTCCTCGGCTGCCTTGTCGAGCATCTCCTTGCGTCGTCCGATGATGACGACCTCGGCGCCAAGCTCGACGAACTTTTCGGTCATCGACCGACCGAGCCCGGTGCCGCCGCCGGTGACCAGAAATTTCTTGCCCTTGAACAGATCCGTCCTGAACATCGTTCTCTCCCAAGCATGATTCCGGCCGGCTGCCGTCGGAGGCGTCAGGCCGTCGCGAATTGGAGGCTATACAGTCAGCCGTCCGGGCCCGTGACAAGCGAATTCCAGCAGCAACATCAACGGTTTTGCCATGCGAACAGCGAGATTGGTCCGCATCAGTCCATGATGCGGTAAGGGTTATTCTCTTGGCTGAAAATAGGTGTTAAAGTTTTTCGCTTGTCGAAAGAAAAAACATGGGATCGATCGAATGACGACCCAGGAAAATGAAATACAGGGAGGTCTCACGACGACGCAAATGCGCGGAGTCGTGAAGTGGTTCAACGCAGTGAAGGGCTACGGGTTTCTTACACCCGACGATGGCTCGCGCGACGCGTTTCTGCACGTAACGGTGTTGCGTCAGGTCGGTCGCGAGGACATCAAGCCAGGCGCTACTGTGACGTGCGAAGCGACGCGCGGGCCGAAGGGTCTGCAGGTGCTGAAGATCGTCGATCTCGATCTTTCCACCAGCGTCGAGACGCCGGCGCAGGAGCCGCGCAACGGGTTCGAGCACACCGCCGCGAGCGATCCGGCGGAAGACGGTCCGGGATTCGTCCCGGGAGTGGTCAAGTGGTTCAACAACGAGCGCGGCTACGGGTTCGTCTGCCCGCAGGAACTCGACAAGGACGTGTTCGTCCATGCCGCGGTCCTGCGTCGCAACGGAGTCGAAGTGCTGCAGCCCGGCCAG
>JBFWZG010000159.1:0-6637 GCA_050185515.1 Reyranellaceae bacterium | reverse complement strand
ATCTCGCCCGACGGCAAGGTGATGACCGAGGCCGAGTGGCGCGAGAACGTCGACCGCTTCCTGCCCAGCGCCGAGGACCGCGCCTACGTGACCTCGCTGATGGGCAAGGCGGTGATCGAACCCGGCAAGTACGCCAACTGGATCGCCCCGCCGGTGCGCGGCATCAACAACCAGCCGGCGGATTTCGAGTACGTCCGCGTCAATTGAGGCCGGAAGTCAGGCGTCGTCGAGTTCCACCAGCACCGGCTGGTGGTCCGAGACCTGGGTTTCGGTGTCGTAGACGATCCGGCGCAGACGCGGCTGCAGATCGGTCGTCAGCAGGATGAAGTCGCAGCAATGCGGCTTGTCGTAGCGCTGGTCGTAGATGCAGAACGAATGGGGGTGCGGAACGGTCGGGTGCAGTACCGACCAGGCATCGATCAGCCCCGGCGCCCCGTCATCGCCCGGCTGCAGCAGGCGTCGGAACCTCGAATCACCCGCTACCATGTTGAAATCGGCGGTGACGATCGCCGACGCCGTTTCATCGGTCGGTGCGAAGCCGCCGGGTCCCTGAACCGGCGCGACGGCGGCCCGCGCCCTGCCCTCCTGCAGCGCGCGTCGGATGGTCTCCACCTGCCCTATCCGCTGTTTCGGCGAGTAGTACTCCAGATGCGTGGTCATCGCGCGAAGCGGCCCCCAGGGCGCCCTCACCACCGCGTCGATGAGCAATCGCGGCATGGAGCGAGTGCCGTCCGTCACCCACGGCATCGCATGCCTCAGGATTCGCCCCACCGGATAGCGCGAAAGCAACATGTTGCCGAAGCGGCGACGCTTGCCCTTGTCGTCCGGCACGTCGACGCCGGCCCCTTCGATCGCCGTGTATCCGGGCAGCAGCGCCGCTATTTCCGCGAACTGGTTTCCGGTCGCGCCCTGCTGCAGATCGGGAAAATTGTCCGAGACTTCCTGCAGGCAAAGCACGTCGAAATCGGCCATCGCTCTGGCATGCGCCACGATGCGCGCCAGATCGAGCCGCCCATCCACGCCGACGCCAAACTGGATGTTCCAGGTGATCAGTTTCATCGAATGCCCGCCCGCATGAAGCTCTGCACGAACTGGCGCTGGAACAGCAGGAAGGCCAGCAGCAGCGGCGCCGAGGTCATCAAGGTCGCCGCCGTGATGATCGACCAGTCGATGCCCTGATCGGTGGAGGAGAACACCTGCAGCCCGACCGTCAGCGGCCGCGCCTCGACCGAGTTGGTCACCACCAGCGGCCACAGGAAATTGTTCCAGTGGAAGGAGACCGACACCAGCCCGTAGGCGAGATAGATCGGCTTGGCCAGCGGCACGTAGACCTTCCACAGCACCTGCAGCGAGGAAGCCCCCTCGACGCGCGCCGCCTCGTCGAGTTCGCGCGGCACGGTCTTGAAGGTCTGGCGCAGCAGGAAGATGCCGAAGGCGGACGCTATGTAGGGCAGCGCTATGGCGGGGATGGAATCGAGAATGCCGAGCACGCTCATCGTCGCATAGTTCTCGACGATCAGGATCTCGGGCATCACCATGAGCTGCAGCAGCACGAGAAAGAACGCCAGGTCGGCGCCCCAGAAGCGATAGCGCGCGAAGGCATAGGCCGCCAGGGTGCACAGCACGAACTGGCATACGAGGATGAGCGTGACGAGCAGCACGGTATTGAACAGGTAGCGCGCGAACGGCGCGGCGTCCCAGGCGCGGACGAAATTCTCCAGGGTCAAAGGCGCCAGAAGCTCGAACCGGGCCGAATACTCCGATGGATGGAACGCCGTCCATACCGCATAGAGCAGCGGCAGCGCCCACAGTATCGCCAGCGTCCAGGCGGCGAGCGTGTCGACCCCGCGAGCGAAACCGGCGGGCTCGAACGGATGCGGGCGCCCCTCCTGGCTCACTGGTAGTGGATCCTTCGCTCGAGAAAGACGTACTGCGCCATCGCCATCAGCGCCAGCAGCAGCAGCAGGATCATGGTAAGCGCCGCAGCATAGCTCGTATCCCAGAACTTGAAGCCGACCTCGTAGACGTAGAACAGCAGCAGCGAGGTGGCATTGTCCGGCCCGCCGCGCGTCATGACGATGATGTGGTCGACCAGCCGGAAGGAATTGATGATGGCGTTGATCATCACGAACAGCGTCGTCGGCATCAACAAGGGCAGCACGATGCGCCGCAGATAGGTCCAGCGCGAGGCCCCTTCCAGCGAGGCCGCTTCCGCCAGGCTGGGCGGTATCTGCTGCAGGGCGGCGAGATAGAAGATCATGAAGAACCCCGCCTCCTTCCAGACCGCCACGACGATGACGCAGAACAGCGCCGTCTCGGGGCTTCCCAGCCAGTTCTGCGAGGCGAATCCGAACAGGCTGGAAATCTGTTCCAGCAGTCCGTACTGCGGCGTGAAGAAAAACAGCCAGATATTGGCCACCGCGATCATCGGCAGCACGGTCGGGGTGAAGAAGGCTGTGCGCAGGAATGCGCGGCCGGACAGCCGGTCGTTGACCCACACCGCCATGACGATCGCCAGCGCGATCGACAGCGGGATCGTGCCCAGCGCGAAGATCACGTTGTTCCACAGCGACTGCCAGAACACCGGGTCGTCGGACATGGCGCGGTAGTTGTCGATACCGACGAAGCGCGAGGGGCGCGAGCCGCGGGGCGTCGAGAAGAAGCTGTCGATCAGCGTCGCGACCGCCGGATAGTGCGTAAACAGGGCGAGGAACGCCATCGCCGGCAGCAGCAGCAGCCAGCCATGCAGGTGGACGTCGAAACGGCGGGGCATTGTTGCGGAAACGGATGGGCCGCCGCGACGATAGAAGCCGCGGCGGCCCTTGTGCGTTCTAGCGATAGGAACGCAGGATGCGCTCGGCTTCGGCCTGCGAGTCCTTCATCGCCTGTTCCGGCGTCTTGGCGCCGGTCAGCGCCGCCTGCAGCCCGTCGTTCAGCGCCTTGGTGACGCGCTGGTTCTCATGCGTCGACAGCTCGGCGACCGAATACTGCAGCTGGTTGCGCGCCACGACCGCCGGCGGGAACTCCTCGGCGTATTTCTTCATTGCCGGCGTTTCCCAGGCCTCGGGGCGGACGGCGACATAGCCGGTGTCGATGCCCCATTGCGCCGCGCGCTCGGGCGAGGTGATCCACTGGATGAACTTGACCGCCGCCGCCTGCTGCTCCGGCGTGCTCTTCTTGAAGACGTAGAAGTTGCCGCCGCCGGTCGGGCTGCCGCGGCGCTTGCCTTCCGGCAGCATGGCGACGCCGAACTCGAACGGCGCGTTCTTGCGCACGTTGGTCAGGTTGCCGGTGGTGGTCCACATCATGGCCGTCTTCTTCTCGAAGAAGTCCTTGGGCGTGGTGCCCCACTCGATGACGCCCGGCGCCATGACCTTGTGCTTGGTCGACAGATCGACCCAGTACTGCAGCGCCTCGACGACTTCGGGCTTGTCGTAGAAGGTGCGGTCGCCCGCCTCGTTCATCAGCTCGACGCCGTTCTGCGTCGTGAAAGCCTGGAACAGCCAGTAGGGAAAGCCCGAGGACGGAACCTGCATGCCCCACTGCGTGACGTTGCCCGAGCTGTCGCGCTTGGTCAGCTTCTTGGCCATCTCGACCTGCTCCGCCCAGGTCTGCGGCGGCTTGTTGGGATCGAGCCCGGCCTCCTTGAAGGCTTCCTTGTTCCAGTACAGCACGATGGTCGAACGCTGGAACGGCACGCCCCAGGTCTTGCCGCCGGTCTGGCTGTTCTTCATGAACGCCGGAAAGAAGCTGCCGAGCCACTTCTTGTCGGCATCGGTCTTGACGAAATTGTCGATCGGGATGATGGCATCCTCGTCGATCAGCGAGAACATGTCGGTCGACAGCAGGACCGAGATCACGGGCGGCGTGCCGCTCTTGTGCGCCGTCAGCGCCTTGACGATGGTCTCCTGATAGGTGCCGGCGTAGATCGGCGTCACCTTGATGTTCGGGTTCTCCTTCTGGAAATCGGCGGCATAGCCGTCGATGATCTTGGTGATCGGCCCGCCGACCGCCACCGGATAGAAGAACGAGATCTCGGTCGTCTGCGCCGCCGCCGGGCCGAAGCCCGCCGCCATGCTCATCAGTGCGCCCGCCGCAGCGGCGGCGCCGGTTTTCCACATCTTCGTCATCATCGTCGTGACTCCCTTGCTATTGGACCCGGTTCTCTTGACCGGCATTCATTGCAGTCGTTCGCCGGTTTCGGCGTCAAACCAGTGACAATCCTCCTGACGCCACGCCAGGCGGATGTCGTCACCGGATTTTGCGTTCGCCTTGCCGGCGATCTTCGCAAACAGCGTTTCCTTGCCGAGCCTGGCCTCGATCAGGCTGTCGGCGCCGAGATACTCCATCGCGACGACTTTGGCCGGCACCCCCTCGCCCGCCAGACCGACATGCTCCGGCCTGACGCCGAGCATGACGTCCTGCCGGCCGCCGGGCGCCGTCACCGGCAGTTGCGCTGCGGCGCCTCGCGGATCGATGACGTTCATGGGCGGCGTGCCGATAAAGCGGGCGGCGAAAATGGTGCGCGGCCGGGCGTAGAGCTCGTCGGGCGGACCGATCTGTTCGATGCGCCCGCCCTTCATCAGCACGACCTGATCGGCCATGGTCATTGCCTCGACCTGATCATGGGTGACGTAAACCATCGTCATGCCGAGCCGCTGCTGCAGGGAGCGGATCTCGCGCCGCATATCGCCGCGCAGCTGCGCGTCGAGGTTGGACAGCGGCTCGTCCATCAGGCAGACCGGCGTCTGCGCCACGATGGCCCGGCCCAGCGCCACGCGCTGCTGCTGACCGCCCGAGAGCTGCGACGGCTTGCGGTCGAGCAGCTTGTCGATGCCCAGTACGTCCACGGCATGCGCCAGCCGCTTCTCGCGCTCGGCCGCCGGCACCTTGCGCACCTGCAGGCCGAACAGAATATTGTCGCGCACGCTCATATGCGGGAAAAGCGCATAGGACTGGAACACCATGGCGACGCGGCGCCTCGCCGGCGGCAGCTGCGTGACGTCCTCGCCGGCGATGCCGATGGTGCCCTCGCTGACGCTGTCGAGCCCCGCGATCAGGCGCAGCGTCGTCGACTTGCCGCAGCCGCTGGGCCCGAGCAGCACAACCAGCGCGCCCGAGTCGACGTCGAACGAGACGGAGTCGAGAACGCGCGTCGGGCCCCAATCCTTGCTCACACCGCGCAGTTCGATCGCCGACAAATAGGCCTCCCAGTTACCATTTTGGTTCTTACTGTCGTTTGTTTACAGTTTTGTGACAAGGCCTACCGCATCTGCGAAGAGTTCGCTGCCTGCTCTTGAATTACCGCGATGCGAATGGTGTGGTGCGATTGGGAGGACGGCGCAAGACTGCGGACCGAGAGTCGCAACGAGCGCCGTGGGGAGATCGACGGGATGGAAAAATTCGGGGTCACCTTGCGCAAGGGAGACGGCGCGAGCGACATAGGCTTCGCCGCTTCCTTCAACGTCGCCACGCCTTTCATCGACCGGCATCTGGCCGAAGGTCGCGGCAGCAAGCCGGCGATCCGTACCCTGCGCGAAGAAGTCACCTACGCCCAGCTCGCCGAGCGGGTGAACCGCGCCGGCAACGCCCTGCTCGGCCTCGGGCTCAGGCAAGGCGAGCGCGTGCTGATGGTGGTGAAGGATTGCCCCGCTTTCTTCTACGTTTTCTGGGGCGCCATCAAGGCCGGCATCGTGCCGGTGCCGCTCAATACGTTGCTGCGATCGGGCGACTACGCCTACATGATCGAGAATTCCGGTTGCGCCGGGCTGGTCTATTCGCCCGAGTACGCCGCCGAGATCGAGCCGGCTTTGGCGCAATCTCCCCACAAGCCCGCCGCCGTGCTGCGCACCGAGGGAGCGCCGGGGAGCCTCGACGGGCTGATGGCCTCGAGCGCCGCAACGCTGGACCCGGTTCCCTCGCGCGCCGATGCGGATTGTTTCTGGCTCTATTCCTCAGGTTCGACCGGCCGGCCCAAGGGCGCCGTGCATCTGCAGCGCGATATGGTGTTCACAAGCCAGCACTACGGCGTCGAAACCCTGGGCATCGTCGAAACCGACGTGTTCTTCTCGGCCGCCAAACTGTTCTTCGCCTATGGCCACGGCAACGCCATGACGTTTCCGCTCTGGGTCGGGGGCACGGCCATCCTCAGCGACGAGCGGCCCTCGCCGGCCATGACCTTCGCCCTGATCGAAAAATTCCGGCCGACCCTCTATTTCGGCGTGCCGACACTCTACGCCGCCCAGCTTCAGGCGCTCGAGCAGGCGAAGCCCGATCTGACCTCGATCCGCGCCTGCGTTTCCGCCGGCGAGGCGCTGCCAGCGGATATCTTCCGGCGCTGGAAGGAGAAGACCGGCCTGGTCATTCTGGACGGCATCGGTTCGACCGAGGCGCTGCACATCTTCATCTCCAACCGTCTCAACGACGTCAAGCCGGGCGCCAGCGGACGAATGGTGCCGGGCTACGAGGCGCGCATCGTCGACGAGAACGGCGAGCCGGTGGCCGATGGCGAGCCGGGCAAACTGTGGATCAAGGGCAACTCGACCGCCAAATACTACTGGAACAATCCGGCCAAGACCGCCGAGACCATGGTCGATGGCTGGCTGAACACGGGCGACACGTACAGCCGCGACGCCGA
>JBFWZG010000158.1:0-6683 GCA_050185515.1 Reyranellaceae bacterium | reverse complement strand
TGAAGCAGCTCGAGTCACGCTTCCCCGGCATGGAGCACATCAACCTGTCGACCAGCATCTGCACTCCCAAGGCGGTGATGCTCGAGCAGTTCCAGTGGGTGGCGGAGGAGATCATGCCGTCGTTCCGCGACACGCGGTCGATGGCCGCCCAGTAGGCAGCCCTCGCCGATGAAGCCGGTGGATCAGGGCAGATTGCCAGGCAGTGGAGTCTTGCGGTCGAGGTTGCGGTCTCGCTCCGAACGCGCGGGAATTGAAGCAAGAGCCATCTTAAGACATTCTCGACAAAGTGCGTGGCGTTCCTCGGGGAAACCTGGGCCGAATGGGCGCTCGGCCTTGGATATCGACTCGCGCCGACGAGGCCATCGCAATGAGGCGACGCAAGCTGCTGCTACTTCTTGGCGGGACAGTCGCCTTGCGATGGCCCGAGGCAGCCGCGCAGCAAGGAGTGCCGGTCGTCGGCTTCCTGTTCATGGGTGATCCCGAACGCAGCGTCTATTGGCTGAAGGTGTGGCGCGAGGGCATGGCCGAGGCCGGCTTTGTCGAAGGGCAGAACCTTTCAGCCGAATATCTTTGGGCTAAAGGCGATGTGACCCGTCTGCCGGACTTCGCGGCCTATCTTGTCGCCCGCCGGGTTGCCGTCATTGTCACCACGACCGAGGCAGGTGCGGTGGCGGCCAGGCGAGTGACAGCGACGATCCCGATCGTCTTCAATTACGTTCCCGATCCCGTGGGCAAACGAGTCGTGAAGAGTCTGGCGAAACCGGGCGGCAACATCACCGGCATTGCGTCGCCGGACGCAGGAGCGCTGGAATCCAAGAAGTTGCAGCTGCTTCGCGAAGTCGTCCCGGCCGTGTCCCGGATCGGCTATCTGGTTGCGAAGCAGGACGTCGAGTCCCGACGCGGGGGAATCGATGCGGTAGCGGCAGCTGGAAGGACGTTCGGCGTCGAGGTTGTTCTGCTGGCGGTGGGCAACCTCGAGGAGATCGACGCGGCCTTTGCGGGTGCCAGGCAGCGGGGTATCGGCGCCGTTCTCGTCCAGGGTCCTTCGACATTTCTCTTCGCGCACTCCAAGCACGTGCTTGCCGCGGCCGCTCGCAGCGCAATGCCGGTCGCCTCGAGCCTTCCGGGCTTTGCCGAGGACGGCGGTGTGATGTCGTACGGCTTTGTGGAATCAGAGGTTCCCTATCTGACGGCGAAATATGTCGCGCGAATCCTGAACGGCGAGAGCCCTGCCGGCCTGCCGGTCCAGCTCCCGACAAAGACAAGCCTCATCCTCAATCTCAGAGCCGCCAGGATGCTCGGCCTTGCCTTCCCGCCCAACCTGCTGACCAGTGCCGACCAGGTCATCGAGTGAAACGAAGTGACGTCAGGTTCTAGCGGTCGCCGCCTGCCGGCTGGCGCTCGCGGATGCTCTCGATGTGGCTGTGATCGTAGCTCTTGAGATTGAGCTCGCGGGTGCGCTCCTCCACCCAGCGCTCGTCGACGGTGAGAGCCTTGGCAGCCATGTAGTGCAAGCCGAGCACGACGACCGTCGCGAGCAGGGGCCAGAGCGCCCACCATGGCCGGCCGGTCGCGATGTTGAGGGCCGTCAGGCCGAGGTTGAGCGCGACGAAACCCCAGGCATGCCAGCGGAAGCCCTGTACCAGCCGGTCGCGCCAGGCGGCCGGCGGCGGCTTCATCCCCGCTCTCCCGGGTCCGGCAGGTCCGGATAGGCCTTGGCGATCTGCAACACGCGCCAGCTGTAGCGCAGCCACAGCAGCACGATGACGACCAGCAGAATGCGGTCTCCCGTACCCAGGCCCGGCTGGAAGCCGAAGAGCAGGAGGTACAGCAGCGCGGCAACGGGCGCCGTGGCACAGAAGGCGGCCGCGGCGACTTGCCTGGTGAGGCCCAGCGTGACGGCGGCGATCGCGACCGCGAAGGCATAGATCGGCACGCCGATCGCGCCGCCGTGCGGCAACGCGGGCGACAGCGCCGCGACGCCGATCGCGCCCGTCAGCACAGCCAGGAGAAGCGTATAGACGAACAGCTCGCTGCGCGCCTGCGCCCGGTTCAGCCGCTTCACCGCGGTGAAGTACGGCGTCTTGGCAGGGTTGTAGACGTAGCGCTTGATCAGGCTTTCCCAATCCAGCTGCACGACGCTATGCCTTCGGGCCGGCGGCGACCGGCGCTTCCAGGACCGGGTCCGGCGTATCCTCCAGCTTGATGCGCTCCTTGCCTTCGATCTTCGACCCGGCCTCTTCCGGCCATTCCAGCGTCATCAGCTTGAAACGCACGTCCTGACGTCCAAAAAGCACATAGGCGACCTGCAGCCACACGGCGACGCCGGCGCAGGTGGCGACGAGCAGGCCGAACACCAGGATCCCCTTGATCACCCAGCGATGGCTGAGGCCCACGGTCGAGGCGGAGATCTCTCCCAGGGCGTAGGAGTCGCCCACCCACGAGCTGGCGAAATAGATCAGCAGCAGCAGATACGGGATCATGAAGCAGCTGAGCCCGAGGAACTCGAGCCAGGCCTTCTTGCGGAACTGCAGGTGATCGCGGATCAGGTCGACCCGCACGTGGGTATTGTAGATCGTGCCGAAACCCAGCACGAGCGCAAACAGCGCGGTATGGATGTGCCACTCCATCTCCTGCAGCAGGGTCGACTCGAACATCCGTCCGAAGGTCGCCACCAGCCAGATCTGCACGCCCTGCACGCCGTCCGCGCTCTGCCATGTCAGCTTGCGGGCCACGACATCGACGACGGTGACCAGGACGAGCGGCAACAACAGCCAGGCGGCGCAGCGTCCTATGAAATCGACGCCTTTGCGCAGCCGCTCGCTCGCCCGCAGCGCCACTGGCGCCCGGCCCGTTGCATAGGCGTCAGTCTGGGAATCGGTAGACATCGACATCGCGTCTCCTCACGAGCCATAGGTGTCGCGCATCAGCCAGAGCGCGAGCTCGGGCCACAGCAGCACGCCGATCAGTCCCATCAACTGCAGCAGGACGAACGGGATGATGCCCTTGTAGATGCTCTGGATTTTCACCTCCTTCGGCGCGATGCCCTTCAGGTAGAACAGCGCGAAGCCGAAGGGCGGCGTCAGAAACGAGGTCTGCAGGTTGACTGCCATCAGGATGGCGAACCAGTAGACTACGTCCGCCTTGGCGACGTGATCGCCGAAATCGAGCGAGCCGATCATCGGCGCGAACACCGGCAGCACGATCAGCGTAATCTCGATCCAGTCGAGGAAGAAGCCGAGGGCGAACACGATCACCATGATCAGGATCAGGAAGCCCCACGAATCCAGCCCCGCGGCCTTGATCAGGTGCTCGACGATGTCGTCGCCGCCCAGCGCACGATAGACGTAGGCGAAGCAGGTCGCGCTGATGATGATGAAGAACACCATGGCGATGGTGCGGGCCGCGGTCTGGCAGGTCTCGCTCATCATGCTGGCGTTGAGCCGGCCGGCGAACATCGCGAGCAGGAGGGCGCCGAAGGCGCCGACCGCGCCGGCCTCGCTGGGCGCCGCGAAGCCGAACAGGATCGAGCACTTGATCAGGCCGATCAGGAAAACCGGCGGCAGGAAGGCGCGAAACAGGAGCGGCAGCATCTGGCCCTTCGGCACCTTCAGCAGGTCCGGCGGCAGCGGCGGCGCGAGCGACGGCCTGAGGCTCGCGACGATCACGATGAAGGCGAGATACAAGGCCGACAGGGTGAGCCCCGGCGCCAGCGCCGCCATGAACAGGTTGCCGACCGACACGCCGAGCAGGTCGGCCATGACGATCAGCATGATGCTGGGCGGTATCAGGATGCCAAGGGTTCCGGCCGCGGCGATGGTGCCGCAGGCGAGCGCGTGGCTGTAGCCCTGGCGCATCATGGTCGGCAGGGCGAGCGCGGTCATCATGGTCACCGAGGCGCCGATGATGCCGGTCATCGCCGCCAGGATGGTGCCCATGATGGTGACGCCCAGCGCCAGCGCACCGGGTACGCGCTTCAGCAGGACCTGGACGCAGTACAGCAGATCGTTGGCGATGCCGCTGCGCTCCATGATCACGCCCATGAAGATGAAGGTCGGGATGGAGACCAGCACGAGGTTCTCCGCCGCCTGGCCCCAGATGCGCGGCACGAAATTGAAGTACTCGATGAGCTTGAAGCTGCCGAGGAAGTAGCCGACCAGACCGAAGGTCAGCGCCACGCCGCCCAGGATGAACGCCACCGGATAGCCGGAGAACAGCAGGATGGCGAGCGTGAGGAACATCACGATCGGCAGGTAGTCCTGCGCCGTGTACAGGAGGTCCTGCCGCGCCTCCAAAGGCAACGAGGCGATTATTGCGATCGCCGCGCCGAGGGCGATCACGATCAGCGCCGGAACCACTAATCCGACAATGCCGCGGCCGTTGCCGCGGGTCTCCTCAGAAACCGCCATTTCCCACACTCCCCGTGCTCGATCGCGCGGCGCGCGCCCGGGTACCGTCGTTGCGGCGGCACCCGAACGTCGTCATCCCGCTATTGGCCTCACTTCTCGGTGAGGTAGGTCGGCTTCATGGTCTGGGCGTCGCCCCACACCGCATACTTCTTGCGGAAGTCGAGGTAGTGGTCGGCCACCTTCTTGAACAGCGGATCCTTGGCCGAATCCTCGGCAATCACCTCGAGCCAGGCCTTCTCGTAGGCCGCCAGGTCCTTGTCGCTCCAGCGCTTGATCTTCACGCCGAACTTGCTGCCCATCTCGGCCATGATCCCGAACTGCATGGCCTCGGTCTCGGCGTAGGTGTAGATCACCTGCGCTCTCGCGGCAGTCTCGATCATCGCCTTGTAGGGATCAGGCAGCGCGTCGTACGCCTTGGCATTCATCAGGAACTCGCTGCACGAGCTTTGCTGGTGCCAGCCCGGGAAGTAATTGAACTTCGCGATCTGATGGAAGCCCATCTGCATGTCCATCATCGGCATCGAGAATTCCGTCGCGTCGATCACGCCGCGTTCGAGCGACGGGAAGATGTCCGCCGCAGCCAGCAGCTGGGTCGACACGCCCATCTTCTGCATGACCCGCGCGCCGAGACCGAAGAAGCGCATCTTGATGCCCTTCATGTCGTTCACATCCTTGATCTCGCGGCGGAACCAGCCCGAGGTCTCCGGTCCGATGCAGAAGCAGTCGACGGCCTTGAGCCCGTGCTGGGCATAGATCTCGTCGCGCAGCTTGTTGCCGCCGCCGAACCACTTCCAGGCGAGGAATTCGCCGATATTCGGCCCGAACGGCACAGTGGTGAAGAAGGCGAGCGCCGGATACTTGCCGGTGTGGTAACCCGGCGTGGTCCAGCACGACTCGATCGAGCCCTTGCTCACCGCGTCGAAGCATTCGAGCGGCGGCACCAGTGCACCGGGCTCACTGAACTTGATGTCGAACTTGCCGCCGGACATCCGCTTGATGTCCTCGGTGAACCGTACCCCCGAAGGGCCGAGATGCGGCAGCTGGCTGCCGAACGCACTCTGCATCTTCCAGCGCACGCGCTCCTGCGCCTGCGCCGGAAGGGCGACCGCCGCGGTGAGCGCCGCCACCGCGGATAAGCACAACCAATTTCGAACCGAACCCAGCATGATCTTATCCTCCCTTTTGTGGGAGGCCCGCCCGGTCAGGGTCCCGTTCCGTCGCAGCGCTAACGCGACTCTGCGCCGCAAAGCAACCAAGAGCCCGTACGACGGACCTCGCTTTGCGGGTGCACCTCGCCGGGAACGGAACGCGAAAGGGCCCTTGCGACCTGCACCTTATGCAAGGCTGACATGCTTGCGGACCCGAGTCAAAGCCGGATGGCGGAAGGGGCGTGTCAGTTGTCCCGGCGCCGGGCGGCGATGCGGCGCAGCTCGGTGGTCAGCAGCCGCAGGGCCGGCGACGGCTCGAGATGGCGGCTGCGCACGATGCCGGCCTCGCGGTCGAAGCGCAGTTGGTCGTGGTCGACGGCGACGATGCCGCGCCCCTCCTCCTGCAGGACCAAGCCCGAGTTGTAGACAACCGTAGTCTGCGTGACGTTGGTGTCGGCCAGCGCAATAGTCTGGAAGCCGCCGCTCGAGATCGAAGCGCCGTTCTTCTGGATCTGAACGATGTCGCCGCCGGCGCCCGAGCGGAAGTTCGTCAGCGTGGTGTGGACGTCGCTGCCGTCGAATGCCGATCCGTTGGTGTCGACGGCCGCCTTCGCATCCTGGGCCGCATCGCCGACGTGATCGATGTCGGCGGCGAGAAGATGGCGCTGGCCCCGCTTGAGCAGCACCTCCAGCGCCTGCTCGGCGTGAAGGAGGTTTGCCTGTTCGGGCAGGGACGGGAGGAGCTGGTGATCGGCATCGAGGCGGCGATCGCGCCGCCGGCCGAGGCGCTGCGCGCGCTGGAAGCCGAGTTCGGCGCCTTTCAGCGGGCGCGCTCGGTTGTCCTTCCGGCCTTCCCGCGCGCGTTGTCCGGCATGGCCAAGGTGCGACGGTCAGAGCTTCGCAAGCAATTGCTCGGTCACGGCCGAGCCGCACATCGGGCGGACACCGCGCTGCCCGGCCGCTACTCTGTCAGCCACGACAATTCATCAAGGGCAGCGATTCAATGGAATATAGGCTTCTCGGCCGGACCGGAGTCCGGGTCTCCCAGCTCTGCTTCGGCACCATGTCGTTCGGCGGCGACGCCGACGAGGCGACCTCGGCGGCGCTCTACGCGGCCGTCCGCGAT
>JBFWZG010000157.1:0-6763 GCA_050185515.1 Reyranellaceae bacterium | reverse complement strand
GCGGCGCCGGCATCGGCTCGGGCTGCGCCAACGGCTGGGCCAGCGCCGTCGCCTCGCGGCGGGCGGCGCCGGTCATGCGCTGGAACAGGCTGGGACCACGGGCGGTCGGCTGCATCGCGGCCGGCTGGGCCGCCGCCGGATGCATGGCGGCCGGAGCCGTCGGCATCGACGGGGCGACGGGCGCCCGCGGCGCGGCCGGCGCGCCATAGATGTCGCCCGCCGGCTGCATGCGCGGTGCCTCCGGAGCGCGCGCCGCCGGCCGCGACGGAATGGTCGGGGCCACCGGCATGGGCTGAGTGCGCATCGGCTCGGGCTGGCTGCGCGGCGGCGCCGTACGCCAGTCGCCGGCCAGCACTTCCTGCACCGGCGAACGCGACGCCACCGGCGCCGGTTCAGCCCGCGCCGCCGGCGCGGCCATCGGTTCCGGTTCGAACTCCTCGAACTCGGGCTCTTCCGGTTCGGCCGAGGCCGCGATCGGCTGCGGCTCGGGCTCCGGCATCGGCGCCGGCTGCATGGCGGCCGCCAGCGTTGCCGCGACCGGCTGCGGCGCCGTCGCGGTTGAGGCGCTGGCCACCGGCGCGGCGGCGGCGCGACCGGTGAGCCTGCCCGACGGGCCGGGCACCGGGGCGGTCGGCGTCGCCGTGCCGCCCAGCGGCAGGTAGGTCGGCTTGGGCTGGGCGGACGCCAGAGCCTGGATGCCCGTCGCCACCACCGACACGCGCATGGTGCCCTGCATGCTCTGGTCGAAAGTCGAACCGAAGATGATGTTGGCGTCGGGATCGACCTCGTCGCGGATGCGATTGGCCGCCTCGTCGACCTCCATCAGCGTCATGTCGAGGCCGCCGGTGATGTTGATCAGCACGCCCTTGGCGCCCTTCATCGAGGCGTCCTCGAGCAGCGGATTGGAGATCGCCGCCTCCGCCGCCTCGCGGGCGCGGTTCTCGCCCTCGGCCTGGCCGGTGCCCATCATCGCCTTGCCCATCTCGCCCATGACGGTGCGGATGTCGGCGAAGTCCAGGTTGATCAGGCCCGGCATCACCATCAGGTCGGTGACGCCGCGCACGCCGGTGCACAGCACGTCGTCGGCCATCTTGAAGGCGTCGGCGAAGGTCGTCTTCTCGTTGGCCACCCGGAACAGATTCTGGTTCGGGATGATGATCAGCGTGTCGACGTACTTCTCGAGCTCCAGAATGCCGGCCTCGGCCGTGCGCATGCGGTGGTTGCCCTCGAACTGGAAGGGCTTGGTCACCACGCCGACGGTGAGGATGCCGGCCTCGCGCGCCGCGGCCGCGATGACGGGTGCGGCGCCGGTGCCGGTGCCGCCGCCCATGCCGGCGGCGACGAACACCATGTTCGAGCCCTGCAGGTGCTCGACGATCTCGGCGATGGTCTCCTCGGCCGCGGCGCGGCCGACATCGGGACGGGCGCCGGCGCCCAGCCCCTGCGTGATGGTCTTGCCGAGCTGCAGGCGGCGATCCGCCAGCGACTGCGCCAGCGACTGCGCGTCGGTGTTCGCCACCACGAACTCGACGCCTTCGATGCTGGCGCTGATCATGTTGTTGACGGCGTTGCCGCCGGCGCCGCCCACGCCGATCACGGTGATGCGCGGCTTCATGTCGGGTTCACGTTGCGGGGTGCTAAAGGTAATCGTCATTTGGTCCTCCGATCGAAATCTGAAACTGGTCCTGCGTTGCGGCGGCCCGGTTGTTCCGGGTCGACATTCCATGGGGGGCCGTGCTCGGGCCCCGAACGTGGTCGTCGGCGACGCCGGCGGACCTCAGGCGCGTGGTCAAAAGTTTTCACGCAGCCAACTCCCGAGGCGGCCGAAGCGGCTCGCCTCCGATTCAGCGCCGGGCACCGATGCGGCCGTGCCGGACGATTGAGCCCTCAGCGCGTAGGTCAGCAGGCCGGCGCAGGCCGAGAAGGCCGGGCCGCCGGTCGCTTCCGCCAGGCCGGTGACCCGCACCGGGCGGCCGTTGCGCACCTGCTTGTTGAGGATCTGGGCCGCCGATTCGGCGATGCCGTCGAGCTGGCTGGCGCCGCCGGTCAGCACGATGCGCCGCCCCGTCAGCTTGTCGACGCCGCTGGCCTCCAGCCGGCCGCGCACCAGCTCGAAGGTCTCCTCGATGCGGGGGCGGATGATTCCGACCAGAATCGAGCGCGGCACGTGATTGGGCTCGGTGTGCTCCTGCTCGCCGATCAGCGGCACGTCGATGATCTCGTATTCGTCGTTCGGCTTGCTGACCGAGCGCCCGTACAGGATCTTCATGCGCTCGGCGTCGGCCACCGGCGTCGACAGGCCGCGCGCGATGTCGTGCGTCACGTGGTTGCCGCCGACCGGGATGGAATCGGTGTAGATCAGATTGCCGTCGTAGAACACGGCGATCGACGTCGTGCCGCCGCCCATGTCGATCAGGGTGACGCCCAGATCCATCTCGTCCTGCACCAGGCTGGCCAGCCCGGCGGCGAATGAGGTGACGCAGCGATCGGCGATCTCCAGATGGGCGCGCTTGACGCAGATGCCGAGGTTGCGCATGGCGCCGGACGCCGCCGTCACCAGATGGACGTCGACACCGAGGCGTTCGCCGTACATGCCGCGCGGATCGCGCACGCCGGCGCGGCCGTCGATCGAGTAGCCGATCGGCATGGTGTGGATCAGCTCCCGATCAGAAGTCTCGGCCGGCAGGTGCACCTGGCTCAGCACGCGGCGGATGTCCTTGTCGGCGACCTCGTGTCCGCCGATCGCCACCTCGACGCCGAAAGTGTGCGAGGCGGGATAGCCGCCGCCGACGCCGACCACGATCTCCTCGACGCGCTCGCCGCACATCTGCTCGGCGGCGTTGACGGCGCTGGACAGGGCGTGCTCGGCCGCCTCCATGTCGACGATGTTGCCGCCCTTGATGCCGCTCGACTGCTGGTGGCCGATGCCGACGACGCGCAGCTGGTTTCCGCCCTCCACGCGCGCGATGAAGCAGCAGACTTTCGAGCTGCCGATGTCGAGCGCCGCAATGATGCCGTTCCTAGCCTTGACCACTATTCGCTCCACTGGTCGATGTCCGGTTCGCGGGCTTCGCCTTGCCCGCAGCCGGCGCTTTCGGGTCTTCCGCCGCCGGTTCGGCGGGATTGAGCTGCAGGACCATGCGGTCGGCGAGCCGCAGGTCGATGGCCTTGACGTCGCGCGACAACAGCTTCTGATTGGCGTCGAGCTCAGCCAGAAGCTTCAGCGCCGAGGCCGCGTCCTCCTCCGGGAGCTGCACCTCGACCATGTTGTCTAGCGTCAGGTTCCAGCGCCGCTCGCCGACCCAGACCGCCGCGCGCACGCGCCGGCCGATCACCGGCACTTCCTGCAGCAGCAGCGACAGCGCCGTAATCTGGTCAGGCGCGCCGGCGCCGGCGATCAGCGGCAGATAGCCGTAGTAATTGGGATCGACGGTGCGCACCTGCCGGCCCTGCTGGTCGATCAGGATGAAATCGCCGCCGCGCTGCCACAGCGCCACCGCGTTGCGTTCCTTGAGCCGAACGTAGATCGTGTCGGGCAGGCGCCGCTCGACGACCGCCGCCTCGACCCATTCGATGCTCTCCAGCCGCTCGCGCGCCGCCTGCGGCTGGAACGCCAGGATCGGGTCGCCGCGATTGACCGCCAGCGCCGCCAGCACCGCTTCGCGGCTGACCAGCGAGCGGCCCTCGACGGTGATGTCCTGCACGGTCATGCCGGCCTGCTGCGGCCAGGTCAGCGCCGCCTCGCGCAGTTCCCCGATGCCGGTGCCGACATAGCGCCAGCCGTGGTAGCCGCCATAGCCCGCGCCGGCGGCCAGAACGACCGCCGCCAGCCCCAGCGCCACGCGGCGCAGAAGTTTCGGAGCCGCAGGCTTCTGGCCACGCCGCGCGGTCGAGGCCCGGCGCGCGCCATCGGCCGGCGCCGCCAGCTTGCGCGCCGCTGCCGCACGCTTGCGCGCGCGAACGTCGATGTCGTTCACTGCGGGCATAGCGCCTGCTCCACCATCCACGACACCAGCTCGGGAAAGCTGATGCCGATGTGTTTCGCCTGCTCGGGCACCAGCGACAGCGGCGTCATGCCGGGCTGGGTGTTGACCTCGAGCAGATAAAGACCCTCGGCGCCGCGCTCGCGGTCGTCGTAGCGGAAATCCGCCCGCGACACGCCGCGGCAGCCCAGAACCCGGTGCGCCTCCAGCGCCATGCGCATCGCCTCGCGCGACACGGCCGGCGGCACATCGGCGGGCACGACATGGTCGGTGATGCCATCGGTGTACTTGGCGTCGTAGTCGTAGAAGCCGCGACGCGGGCGCAGTTCGGTGACGGCCAGCGGCTTGTCGTCCATCACCGCGACCGTCAGTTCGCGGCCGGGGATATAGCGCTCGACCATCACGCGATCGCCGAACGTCCAGTTCGACAGGTCGGGCACGCCGACATTGCCGCCCTCGCGCACGATGATGACGCCGACGCTCGAGCCCTCGGCGACCGGCTTGACGACGTAGGGCGGCGGCATGGGATGGCCATCGGCGAAAGCCGAACGTTGCACGACCAGTCCGACCGGCATGCGCAGGCCGGCGCCCAGGAAAACGCGCTTGGCCATTTCCTTGTCCATGGCGATGGCAGACGCCATGACTCCGGAATGCGTATAGGGCAGGCCGGCGATCTCGAGGACGCCCTGCACGCAGCCATCCTCGCCAAAGCGGCCATGCAGGGCGTTGAACACGACTTCAGGCTTTTCCCCCTGCCCCGGCAGCAAATGGTCGAGCAAATGCCGCAGGTCGCGCTGCACGTCGATCGGCGTGACGCGATAACCCGCCTCGCGCAGCGCTTCGACGCAGGCCTGGCCGGAGACCAGCGACACTTCGCGCTCGGCGGAGAAACCGCCCATCAGCACGGCGACGTGGCGCGGCTGAGGCGCGATGGTGGCGCGCGCGCTCATGCCGGCACTCCCGACGGCACCGGCTTCTGGCCTGAAGCGTAGTCGCCGATGCGCTTGATCTCCCATTGCAGCGCCACGCCGGTAGCGGCGAAGACGCGCCGGCGCACTTCCTCGCCCAGCGTCTCCACGTCCCAGGCCGTGGCGTTGCCGGTATTGATGAGGAAGTTGCAGTGCTTCTCCGACACTTGCGCGCCGCCCACCGCAAGGCCGCGACAGCCGGCGCGGTCGATCAGCTCCCAGGCGCGCAGCCCGGGCGGATTGACGAAGGTCGAACCGCCGGTCTTGCTGCGGGGCTGGCTGGCCTGCCTCTCGTTCTCGATCTCGACGATGCGGCGGGCGATCTCGCTGCGATCGCCGGGCGCACCCTGCAAGGTCGCGGCCGTGAAGATGGTGTCCGGCGCGACGGCGGAATGCCGATAGGTGAAGCCCAGCTGCTCGGGCGTCAGCGTCATGACATTGCCGCGCCCGTCGACCGCTTCGGCCGACACCACGACGCGGGCCATGTCGCCGCCATAGGCGCCGGCATTCATGCGCAGCGCGCCGCCGATCGTTCCTGGCACGCCGGACAGGAACTCCAGCCCCGCCAGCCCGTGATCGCGCGCGGTCAGCGCAACTGACAAATCGAGCGCGGCGGCGCCGGCCTGCACGAGATTGTCGCGCACCGTGATGCCGACGAAGCCGCGGCCCAGCCGCACCACGATGCCGCGCACGCCGCCGTCGCGGATCAGCAGGTTGGAGCCGACGCCGATGACGGTGATCGGCACGTCCTGCGGGCGCTGGCGCAGGAAATCGGCGAGATCGTCGCGGTCGGCCGGACGGAACAGAACGTCGGCCGGACCGCCGACGGCGAACCAGGTGACGCCGGCCAGCGACGCGTTCTCGGTCAGCCGGCCGCGCACGGGCGGCAGGCGCTCGATCAAGGCGGGAAGCGGGCGGGCGGCGGCCATCATCCGGCGTTCCCCCTGTCCTTCACGACAGGGCCATTGGCGACCGGCCGCAGCCCGCCGCGCTCGTCGGCGATCTTCTGCAGCGCGGTCGGCAGGGCGTAGGCCCAGTTGGTGATGCTGCCGGCGCCGAGGCAGACGACCAGATCGCCCGGCCGCGCCACCTGCCACACGAGTTCCGGTAGATCCTGCGGGTCTTCGAGCGGCAGCACCTCGCGCTGGCCGGCGCGGCGCAGCGCGTTGACTAGCATGTCGCGATTGACGCCCTCGATCGGCGCCTCGCCGGCGGCATAGACGTCGGCGACAACGACGATGTCGGCATCGCCGAAGCAACTGGCGAACTCCTCGCGCAGCTGGGCCAGTCGCGAATAGCGATGCGGCTGGACGACGGCGATCACCCGCCCGCCATAGGCCTGTCGCGCGGCCTTGAGCACTGCGGCGATCTCGACCGGATGGTGGCCGTAATCGTCGATGACCGTGATGCCGTGCGCCTCGCCGGTGCGGGTGAAGCGGCGCTTGACGCCGGTGAAGCTGGCCAGACCCTGGCGGATGACGTCGTCTTCGATCCCCATCTCGACCGCGACGGCGACGGCGGCCAGCGAGTTCTGCACGTTGTGACGGCCGAACATCGGCAGGCGCAGCCCGGCGATGGTGCGATCGGCGTCGCTGACGCGGTTGGTGACGATGACGTCGTAATCGGCGCCATGCTGGTCGAGCCGCAGATTGACGGCGCGCACGTCGGCGCTGACGCTGAGGCCATAGGTGACGACCTTGCGGTCGGAAACGCGCGGGATCAGCGCCTGCACCTCGGCATGATCGGCGCACAGGCAGGCGAAGCCGTAGAACGGCACGTTCTCGACGAATTGCGTGAAGGCCGTCCGCAGCC
>JBFWZG010000156.1:0-7152 GCA_050185515.1 Reyranellaceae bacterium | reverse complement strand
GCTGACGCGTCGACCATGAATTTGGCCGAGCAATTGGGGCAATTGACGATCATGCCGGAGGGACCCCGAAGAATTCTATTGTTTCCAAGAGTTTAAGTCTTTACCGATGGCAACACAAGGGTGACGCCCCCCGGCGGCGGAGCCGCGGCCCGGATCGGCCGTCGCTATGCTGGAGGCAAGGCCCATGCCAAGGTGCGGCCCGGCGAGAGGAGCATGACCCCGGCCATCGTCCGTTTCGAGAATGTTGGCTTGCGCTATGGCCTGGGCGCCGAAGTGCTGCGCGACGTGACGTTTGCGCTGCAGCGCGGCTCGTTCCATTTCCTGTCCGGGCCAACCGGCGCGGGCAAGACCAGCCTGCTCAAGCTGATGTATCTGGCGTTGCGGCCGACCCGCGGCCTGATCAGCCTGTTCGGCAACGACATGGCGAGCCAGCCGCGCGAGGCCATGCCTGCACTTCGCCGCAATATCGGCGTGGTTTTCCAGGAGTTCCGGTTGCTCGACCATCTCAGCGTCTTCGACAACGTCGCCCTACCGCTGCGGCTCGCCGGCGCGCCGGCGAAACGGGTGCAGGACGAGGTCGGCGAATTGCTGAACTGGGTCGGCCTGTCGGAAAAGCTGCAGGCGCGGCCGACGACGCTTTCCGGCGGCGAGCAGCAGCGTGTGGCGATCGCGCGGGCCGTCATTACCCGACCGCGCCTGCTGCTGGCCGACGAGCCGACCGGCAATCTGGACGAGAACCTGGCGGTGCGCCTGCTGTACCTGTTCGAGGCGCTGAACCGGCTCGGCACGACCATCGTCATCGCCACCCACAGCAAGTCGCTGGTGCGCCAGTTCGAGCACCCGGTGCTGATGCTGAGCAACGGCCAGCTTCGCCTCAGCAAGACGCGGACGGTGGCCTGACCATGCGCGTGCTGTCGTGGTGGCCCTGGCGCCTGTCGCGCGATCTGCCGCTCGAACGCGACGAGACGGCGCGCTTCCTGCCGTGGATCGTGGCGTTCATCGTCTTTCTGGCGGCTCTGGCGCTGGCGGCGGCCCTGGTCGTGGACGAGGCCGTGTCAAGCTGGAACCGCGGCCTGTCCAGCGCCGTCAGCGTACAGGTGCCGCCGCCCGCCGGCGGCGATGTGGCGGCCGGCGAACGGCGTCTGGCCGCTGTGCTGCAGGTTGTGCGATCGACGCCCGGCATCGCCGGCGCCGATCAGGTGCCGGCGGATAAGGTCCGCGCGCTGCTCGAGCCGTGGCTGGGCGGTTCGGGCGGTCTCGATGCACTGCCACTGCCGGCGCTGATCGATGTGCGGCTGACCGATCCCGACAAGGTCGACCTGGCGGCCATGACGGCGCAGTTGCAGGCCATATCGCCGGAGATCTCGGTCGACAGCCATCGGCTGTGGCTCGACGAACTGATCGGGCGCGTGCGCTGGGCGCAGATCGTGGCGATCGGCGTAGTGCTGCTGAACGGCCTGGCCGCTTTCGGCACGGTGGTGTTCGCCACGCGCACCGGCCTGATGGTGCATCAGCGGATCGTGGAAGTGCTGCATCTGATGGGCGCCACCGACCGCTATATCGCGCGGCAGTTCGCCATGCAGGCACTGCGTCTGGGTCTGCGCGGCGGGCTGATCGGCATCGTGCCGGCGCTGCTGGCGCTGGTGCTGGTGACGCAGCTCGGCGGCGAATGGACCGGAGGCGATTTCGGCGGCTGGCTGGGCCCGGAGATCGCGCTGCGGCCCTGGCAGTGGGCGCTGCTGCTGCTGGTGCCGCTGGTGACGGCGGCGATCGCCGTCTACACCGCCTGGCGCACGGTAATGCGCATGCTGGAGCGTCTGCCGTGAAGCCGCGCCTGGTGATGCTCGATCGCGACGGCGTGCTCAACGTCGACCGGCCGGATTCGGTGAAGACGCCCGATGAACTGGTCATGCTGCCGGGCGCTGCCGCCGCTGTGGCGCGGCTGAATGCAGCCGGCATCAAGGTGGCGCTGGTCAGCAACCAGTCGGTGGTCGGCCGGGGCGTGATCGCCGCCGAGATGCTGGAGCGCATCCAGTACAGGCTGCGCGAGGCGCTGGCGCGCGAGCGCGCCAGCCTCGACCTGGAATTGATCTGCACCGATCCGCCCTGGGCGGCCAGCGATCGGCGCAAGCCCGGCGCCGGCATGCTGCGCGAGGCGCTGCGGCGGTTCGCCGTTTCGCCCGCGGAAGCGGTGATGATCGGCGATGCCGCCAGCGATTTGCAGGCGGCGGCGACGGCAGGCTGTGCGCGTGTACTCGTCCGCACCGGCAAGGGTGTAGCGACGCAGGCCGCCGGGATCGGCCACGCGCTGCTGCCGGTCGCCGTCCGGGTCGATCTGGCGGAGGCCGTTGCGCGGCTGCTGGGAGATGCGGGCTGATGCGCCGGCTGCTGCGCAATCTGGTTCGCCTGGCTTTCCTTGCCGGCATCGTGCTGGCGCTGTGGCTGGGCGGCCTGGTGTGGTTCGTCGACCTGCTGCCCGACCGCGTGCAGGAGCCCGATCGCCGGACCGACGCCGTGGTGGTGCTCACCGGTGGCAGCCTGCGCCTGGCCGAGGGGTTGCGCCTGCTGCGCGCGGGCATGGCGCCGCGCCTGTTCGTGTCGGGCGTGCCGTCGGGGGTCGATCTGGCGCAGTTGCTGCAGTCGATCGACGATTCCGCCGACAGCACGCCGTGCTGCATCACCCTCGGCCACATTGCCGCCGATACGCCCGGAAACGCCCATGAGAGCGCCGTTTGGGCGCGGCAGGAGGGGGTGCGCTCCATCCGGCTGGTGACCAGCGCCTACCACATGCCGCGCAGCCTGATCGAGTTCGAGGCCGCCGCGCCGGGCATCGAACTCCTGCCGCATCCGGTCTTTCCACCGGCCGTCAAGCAGGATGCCTGGTGGCGTTTTCCGGGCACGGCGGGGCTTCTGATCGGCGAGTACCACAAGTTCCTCATGGCCTGGCTGCTGACCAGCCTGGAGCAGGCACAGCAATGACGACTGCCTCGAACCGTCCCCCCGCCTGGCTGCAGGCGATCCGATCGGCGATCTTCAACGCCGCCATGTACGTCGCCTCGGCGTTCGACTGCATTGTGCTGCTGCCGTTGCTGCTGGGGCCGATGCGCTGGGCGCAGACGGCGGGCGTCATCTGGTCGTCGAACATCCTGTTCCTGCTGCGCGCCATATGCGGCCTGGGCTATCGCGTGACGGGGCGGGAGAACCTGCCGCCGGGCGCCTGCATCGTGGCGCCCAAGCACCAGTCCACCTGGGAAACCATGGCGCTCTACACGCTGGTCGAGCGGCGTGTGGCGGTGCTCAAGCGCGAACTGACCTGGATACCGCTGTTCGGCTGGTATCTGCTGCGCGCCGGCTCGATTTCCATCGACCGCCAGGCCGGACCCAAGGCGTTGCGCGGCATGTTGCGCCAGGCGCGGGACCGGGCCGAGCGCCATGCCGCGCGCATCCTGATCTTCCCCGAGGGCACGCGCACGGCCGTCGGCGCCACCGCGCCCTACCATCCGGGCATCGCCGCGCTGTACAGCCACCTGAACCTGCCGGTGGTCCCGGTAGCGCTGAATTCGGGGGTGTTCTGGGGCCGCCGCACCTTCATCAAGTGGCCGGGCACCATCACGGTGGAGTTCCTCGAGCCGATCCCGCCAGGCCTCAAGCGGGAGCAGTTCATGACGCTGCTGCGCGAGCGGTTGGAGACGGCGACGGCGCGGCTGGTCGCGCAAGCGCGTGAGGGCTCGATCGGCAAATGATCCACAGGCTGTCCTCGGATAAGGCGGCTGAACCTGTTGGTTTCCTGAGGAAAAGTCCGGGATAGACGCGGGATCGTTGAGCGGCTTGGCCAGTGGCGGCCGCCGTAACGGAACAAAAACAGAACTTTTCTTGACCTGCGGCCGGGGCGGGCCTAGCCTTTATCGATGAGCGATATCCCGGCTTCGCAGCCGTTGTCGCCGATCTCGCAGCAGATCTGGGACATGAAATACCGCCTCAAGGGCGGTAACGGCGCTGCCATCGACCGCACGGTGGACGACACCTGGCGGCGGGTGGCGCGCGCGCTGGCGCAGCCGGAGAAGGACCCGGCGGCCTGGGAGGAGAAGTTCTACGGCGCCCTGGCGGATTTCCGCTTCCTGCCGGCCGGCCGCATATTGGCAGGCGCCGGCACCGGGCGGCAGGTGACGCTGTTCAATTGCTTCGTCATGGGCGACGTGCCCGACGACATGACCGGGATTTTCGAGAACCTCAAGGAAGCCGCGCTGACCATGCAGCAGGGCGGCGGCATCGGGCACGATTTCTCGACCCTGCGGCCCAAGGGTGCGCCGGTGAAGGGCGTCGGCGCCGACGCCTCGGGCCCGCTCTCCTTCATGGACGTGTGGGACGCCATGTGCCGCACGATCATGAGCGCGGGCTCCCGTCGCGGCGCCATGATGGCGACCCTGCGCTGCGACCATCCCGACATCGAGGCCTTCATCGAGGCCAAGCGCGAGCCCGGACGGCTGCGCATGTTCAATCTTTCGGTGCTGGTCACCGATGCCTTCATGGCGGCGGTGGAGAAGGGCGATCCCTGGCCGCTGACATTCAATGGCACGGTATTCAAGACGGTGGCGGCGCGCGATCTGTGGGACAGGATCATGCGCGCCACCTATGCCTATGCCGAGCCGGGCGTGATCTTCATCGACCGCATCAATCGCGCCAACAATCTGCATTACTGCGAGCATATCCACGCGACCAACCCGTGTGGCGAGCAGCCGCTGCCGGCCTATGGCGCCTGCCTGCTGGGCTCGGTCAACCTGGCGAAGCTGGTGCGCGAGCCTTTCACCGAGAACGCGCATCTCGACATGGAGGCATTGGGCGAACTGGTGCCGCTGGCCGTGCGGATGATGGACAACGTGGTCGACGTCTCGCGCTATCCGCTGCCGCAGCAGGAGCACGAGGCGCGCGCCAAGCGCCGGCTTGGGCTGGGCGTCACCGGCTTGGCCGACGCGCTGATCATGTGCGGCGCGCGCTACGGCAGCGCCGACGCTGTGCGGCTGACGGAAACCTGGCTGCAGGCGGTGCAGCGCCACTCCTACCTTGCCTCGGCGGCGCTGGCGGCGGAGAAGGGCGCCTTTCCGCTCTACGACCGCGACGCCTATCTGGCGGGCGAGACCGTTTCCCGGCTCGAGGCCGACGTGAAGGCGAGAATCGCCGAGCACGGCATCCGCAACGCGCTGATCAACTCGATCGCCCCCACCGGCACGATTTCGCTGTTCGCCGACAACGTCTCGTCCGGCATCGAGCCGGTGTTCAGCTTCTCCTTCAAGCGCAACATCCTGCTGGCCGACGGCAGCCGCCAGCAGGAGGACGTCAGCGACCATGCCTGGCGGCTTTACCGGCGCCTGCATGGCGAGGACGCGAAGCTGCCCGAGTATTTCGTCGATGCGCAGCAATTGTCGCCGGCCGATCACGTCGTCATGCAGGCGGCGGCGCAGAAGTTCGTCGACAGTTCGATCTCCAAGACCATCAACGTGCCCGAGGCGATTTCCTTCGAGGCCTTCAAGGACGTCTACCTGCAGGCCTATGCGCTGGGCTGCAAAGGCTGCACAACCTACCGGCCCAACCCCATCACGGGGGCGGTGCTGGAAACCGGCGAGGCGGGGCAGGGCAGCGAGCAGGGCCGGGTCGTAGCGCTCGATTCCAAGCGCGCCAAACCGGCCGACGAGCTGGAAGCCGGCGTCGTCTACATGACGCAGCCGCTCGACCGGCCGGGCGAACTGGCGGGCCAGACCTACAAGATCAAATGGCCGGAGAGCGACCACGCCATCTACATCACCATCAACGACGTGCTGCAGGATGGCCGCCGCCGCCCGTTCGAGATCTTCATCAACTCCAAGAACATGGAGCATTACGCCTGGACGGTGGCGCTGACGCGCATGATCTCGGCCGTGTTCCGCCGTGGCGGCGACGTGTCCTTCGTGGTCGAGGAGTTGAAGGCGGTGTTCGATCCGCGCGGCGGGCAGTGGATGGGCGGCCGCTACGTGCCCTCGCTGCTGGCGGCCATCGGCGAGGTGATCGAACGCCACATGGTGTCGATCGGCTTCATCGCCGGACCGGACCGGCGCGAGGCGGATTCGGAGAGCGAGGTGCGCAAGATCGCCGCCGGCGCCGAACGCCATCCCGCGCGCGGCGACGATCTGCGGCTCAAGCAGTGTCCCAAATGCGGCTCCGCCTCGCTCACCCGCCGCGAAGGCTGCGACGTGTGCATGAGCTGCGGCTACTCGAAGTGTGGGTAGGTATTATTTTCCGATGAATACAACGATAGCCATCGCAACTGTAGTTCTCGTTCTCGTAACGATTTTCTATGCTTGGAAAACGAGCTTAATTGCGAACTCAACTAGAGCTGCAGCAGAGGCAGCCTTGAAGTCAGCCGAAGCAACCGAGCGATCATCTCAAGGCGCTCTGTTAATGACGCTGCTGCGAGAGTATGCAACGCCAGAATTTTCCGACGCTCTTGATCTTATCGCTAGAGGGGAGCGAAGCGAGTGGGAAATTAAGAATGGGTATTATCGGATTAAATCCGATTCTGTTGGTGATGTGAAATCAGTCAATCACGCACGGCATCGAATCTGGTGGTTCTACAAGAATGCTTATTCATTGTATTGTCGCAAACTTATTGGGGCAGACGATTTTCGCGTCATTGCGCAGACAAATGGATACGGCCTGATGCTAGGTATCTTGCGGAAGATGTCAGAATCTATCCACCCCGAAAGCCAAACCAAAGTAGACCATTTCAAATGGGTAGACGAAATGGCCAAACAGTTTCCCGTTGTTGCGGTCCCGGCTGAGGAAAACGCTACGGCGGCGTAGAAATCTGCGAGCGCAACTCCTCGTTCTCAGCCTCCAGCTCAAGTATCCGCGCCTGTAGCTTCTCGATCGCGGGGCGCAGTTCCTCTTCGGTGTAGCGCGGTGTGATGTGCTGGCGGCAGTTGATGTCCCAGGTCGCCACGGTGAAGAGAATGGCGCGCTGCGGTTTCTTGCGCAGCGCCAGGCCTTCCGACAGGCGCTCGATCAGCGCCGCATCGTCCTCGACGACTTTCGCGGTCCCCCAGATTTTCACCCGCTGCTGGCGGGCATAGTCCATCAGGAAGATAAAGGCCTGCTTATTGTCCTGCAAATTGGCGATGG
>JBFWZG010000155.1:0-7192 GCA_050185515.1 Reyranellaceae bacterium | reverse complement strand
AGCTGGTCAAGCAGGGCAAGTCCCAGCCTCTTGGCATCGTCATCGATTCGAAGACGCCGGCATTCCCGCCGCGTTCGCTGTCCCTGCAGGTCGTGCAGCCCAATCAGCAGAGCGGCCAGCGCCTCTTCGCCTACAACGGCAACTACAACGACGACATCATGCAGTTCTGGGTCGGCATCGGCTCGCAGATCGACGGCCTGGGCCATCTCGGTGAGAACGGCCTCTACTACAACTGCAACAAGGATGCGGAAATTTCGGCGATCACCGGCCTGGTAAGGCTGGGTACGCACAATATTCCGCCCATGGTCGGGCGCGGCGTCGTGATCGACATGGCCAAGCACAACAATGTCGCCTCGCTCAACGCCGGCCAGTTCTTCGGTCCGGACGAGATCCAGGCGGCGGCCAAGGCGCAGGGCGTCGAGATCCGCGAAGGCGACGTGGTGCTGTTCCATACCGGTTGGACGGACGCCAAGTTCGAATCGGATCCCAAGGCCTGGGGATCGGGCGAGCCCGGGCTGTCGGAAGAGGGCGCCGAATGGCTGGCCTCGAAGAACGTTATGGCGGTCGGGGCCGACACGTGGGGCCTTGAGCCCGTGCCGCCGCAGAAGGAGGGTCGGCCGTTCTTCGGCCATGTCATCCTGCTGAAGCGTAACGGCATCTACATTCTCGAGACGATGAACACCGGCCCGCTGGTCCGGGACAACGTCAAGGAGTTCATGTTCGTGCTGGGTCAGGCGCGCGTGCGCGGGGCGGTGCAGATGATCATCAATCCGGTCGCCCTGTACTAGACTGGAAGCGACACCATCGGAGAAGGAGGAGCAGCAGCTCCTCCTTTTTTCGTTCGTCGACGAACGCCTTTCAGCGGACCGCGCCCATCGGAAAGGCCGGCCGGGGCGTACTGGCGGTCCGCTCCGACGACAGCAGCGCGGCGCACCAGGAGTGAGCGGCGAGCTGGGAAGCCTTGAGGCTGATACGAGCGTATTCGGCCTGGTGGCTCGTCCAGAAGTCTTCCGCCTGCCGCAAAGCCTGCCGCGACGGTTCGCGGCCGCTGCGCCACTGCTCTCCCGGCCAGTGGGTTTCCAGCGTGTGGTAGATCAGCCAGTGTTCGACGTCCTCATCGGAGCGGGCGCTGGCGTATTTGAGGCGCGACTCTCCGATAAGATCGAGAGTGCGATGGATCAGACCATGGAACAGGCTGATTTCGTCGTGGGCGCGCACATCGATGCGCCGCGACCGGTAGCTGTATTGTTCGTATCGGCCAGCCTGCCTCGACTGGCGTTCAGTCCAGAGGTCGATGTAACGCGGGTCGATCGCGGCCTGCACGAGAGGCACGTGCGCCGTCTCGCGACACATCCGCGGATAGTCGAACGGCCACGAATCTGCGCTTTCCGGGTGGGCGGCCGCAGCATTCTGTATCGCCAGCACAGCGAAGGCGATTGCGAGGCAGGAAGCCGGGACTGTCCGGCAAAAGAAGTAGAAAATGCGCACTTGAATGCCACGGACGAGGAAGCAATGCCTCTAGAATGCCGACCCGTTCGGAGAGTGCGATTCGGCATTGGGGGCATACGCTTTCGGTTGAGCGTCCGCGCTCGCAACGGATGCCAGCTAATGCTCGTTGCAAGTCGCTCTATTGCGAAAGCCCAGCGCCAGGTGCAGATGCACCGCACACGAAGCGAAGCCGAGGCTCAGAGACGCTCGGACGTGGCGCCATTCCCCGTATTCGCAGTGGCGACTTGCAATGCGCCGCTGCCCCCGGCAAAGTCCCGCGCATGAATCGCTGTTTATACGACTGCAGGCCGGCGGCATGACCGGTGCCCTGGAAGGAATACTCGTCGTCGCGGTCGAACAGGCCGTTGCGGCTCCTTACTGTTCGGCGCGCCTGGCGGATGCCGGTGCGCGGGTCATCAAGATCGAGCGGGAGGAGGGCGATTTCGCGCGCCACTACGACACGGCCGTCAACGGCGAGAGCGCCTATTTCGTCTGGCTGAACCGCGGCAAGCAGTCGGTCGTGCTGGATTTTCGGCAGCCCCGGGACATGGCATTGCTGCAGGCCCTGGCGGCGAAGGCCGACGTGTTCATCCAGAACCTCGCGCCTGGCGCTGCCGAGCGGGCGGGGTTCGGGTCGGATGCGCTGCGCCGTGCCAATCCGCGACTGGTGACGGTCGATATTTCGGGCTATGGCGAGTTCGGCCCTTACCAGCACCGTCGCGCTTACGATCTGCTGGTGCAGGCCGAAAGCGGCATCGCCTCGATTACGGGGACTCCCGACGCGCCTGGCCGCATCGGCGTTTCGGCCACCGATGTCGGCTGTGGCATGTACGCTCATGCGGCGGTGCTCGAAGCGCTGCTCGAGCGCCATCGAACCGGCAAGGGAAGGTCGATCAAGGTGTCGCTGTTCTCGGCGATGGCCGAATGGATGACCGTGCCACTGCTGCACCGCGACTACGCCGACAGCGAATGGCCGCGGGTCGGGCTGACCCATCCCAAAATCGCGCCCTACGGCGCGTATACCGCCGCCGATGGCGCGCAGACGCTTCTGGCGGTTCAGAACGACAAGGAGTTCGTTCGCCTGTGCACGGTCGTTCTCGAGCGGCCCGACTGGCCGCAGGACGAGCGCTTTCGTACCAACCTCGCCCGGAACCGGCATCGCGATCTGGTCGACGCCATGATTGGCGAGGTCATTGCCCGGCTGTCGACGGAGGAACTGACGAACCGGCTCGAGGAAGCGCAGATCGCCTATGCCAGGGTCAGTACGGTGTCGGATCTGGCGCGACACCCGCAATTGCGGCGGACGGAACTGATGGCGGAAAACGGCCCGGTTTCGCTGCCGGCGCTGGCGGCGAGCTATGCCGGGCAGCCGGAGCGCCTTGGCGCGGTTCCCCGACTTGGAGAACATACGGAACTGGTTCGGCGGGAGTTTGGCGAATGAGCGAACGGATCGATGATCTCAAGGACTACATCGGGCGCACGGCCGAAGCCGAGGACGTGGCCGATCTGCGCTCGATGCGTCAGCTCCATGCCGCGCTGGACCGAGATGACGCGCCGCCACGCGAGGGCGACGAGGTGCCGCCGGCCTGGCACTGGATGTGGTTCAATGCGACCGATCGGCATTCTGCGTTGGGCCGCGACGGCCTGGCGGGCAAGGCGGGATTCTTGCCGCCCTCGCCGTTGCCGCGCCGCATGTGGGCCGGCAGCCGCCTGACGGTGCATCGGCCCCTGCGCGTCGGCGAAAGGCTGCGCCGCGTCGCCCGCATCGTCAGCATCGACGAGAGGCAGGGGAAGACCGGACGCCTGATGTTCGTCGGCCAGCGCTTCAGCATCTATGCCGGCGACGCGCTGGCGATCGATGAGGCATTCGAATCGGTGTTCCGCGAGGACCCAAAGCCGGGCGCGCCGGTCGTAAAGCCGCCTGCGGCGCCGGAGGGCGCCGTCTGGTCGCGGACGATAAACCCGGACCCGGTGTTGCTGTTCCGCTACTCCGCGGTGACCTACAACGGACATCGCATCCACTATGACCGCCCCTATACGACGCAGGTCGAGGGGTATCCCGATCTCATCGTTCATGGTCCGCTGACCGCAACGCTGCTGATGGAACTGGCGCGCGACAGCAATCCCGAGCGTACCATTGCAAGCTATAGTTTCCGCGCCGTCAGCCCGCTCTACAGCCCGGCACCCTTTGTCGTTGCCGGTCGACCGACTGACGACGGCAAGGGCGCGCATCTATGGGCAGCGAATCCCGAAGGCGGCCTCGCCATGCAGGTCGACATTTCTTTCAAGTAGCTGGCGAGCCCCGCTTCACAGAATTTTTCTCCGAAACGCACGTCCAAGTTGTGGGCTCTGCCCATATTTGCACATGCACGGACTGTGGGCTGTGAGTGCAGCGTATTCCGGTGTGGCGGGCTCGTCGCATGCTTCTTTCGGGTTAGAAATCAGGATCCATCCTCAGGAGTTTCCTGAAGGAACCCGGGGTTTTCTTGGCCTGTGGATAACTCGGAATCTCATACGGCTGCAGTCTCAGCCAGGTTGCACGGCTTTCTATCATTTCCGCCATAGCGAGTACCCCCTCCAGCATTTCAAAAGGGGAGACAGTCAATGGCCCGGCTTCTCGAATTTGCTCCTCTTACGGTCGGCAACCTGACGCCGATCCTCACCGGAGATGCTCTCCTTTACACGACGCTCGGTGTGAATATCGGCGCCCGGAAATTCGACGCCGACGGCAATCCGACATCGGAAACCGTCGATGCCGGTGGATTGTTGTTCGGATACAACACCACCACCGTCGTGCCGACGGGACCGGTTGCGGCATTGCTTGGAACGGTCACGCCGGAGCTGCTCAACAAGAGCGGCAACTCGTCCAACGACACCATCAGGGCCACCAGCAGCAACGATATCGTCTACTGGGACTATGCGACGATGTGGGATTCGTCGCTGCTGAGCGTTCCAGTCGGCCTTGCGGTGCTGACTCGCTATCACTTGCCGTATGCCGACCAGAACGCGGCAATAGAAGTGTTCGATCTTGGCGATGGCCAGGACATTCTGAATCTCGGACACAGCAACCAGAGCTTTCTGGTGTCCGGTCTGCTGACCGATCCGATGGAATACGGATTTGCCGCGACGGCCTATGGCGGCGGCGGTGGCGATATTCTCTGGAGCGGCAATCACGACGATCGTCTGTACGGGGATGGCGGGAATGACACGATCGACGGCAGTGGCGGCGGTGATTCTATCGTCGGGGGCGCGGGATTGGATATTCTGTCCGGAGGCCCCGGGGACGACCACATCGTTGACTTCGCTGACGGCGCGATCGTCGACGGCGGGGCCGGCAACGACATTATCGAGGTGTCCGCCGCGGACGATGCGCTGGCTCTATCGTCAGCGACGGCCGGTGACGGCGACGACTGGGTCTATTATTCCGGGGAGTACGCCAGCATCAGCATGGCCCTGGGCGACGGAACCGATGTCTACATTTCGGATGCCACCAACAGCGCGGCGGCCGACAGCGTCGATGGCGGCGCCGGCGCCGACGTCATTTCCACATGGGACGGCAACGACCGGCTTGAAGGCGGCGATGCCGAGGATGCGCTGTGGGGTGGGGCCGGCAACGACACGATCTTCGGCGGCGCCGGCGCGGACTACCTGTATCCCGGCAGCGATACCGATACAGTCTTCGGCGGCGGTGGGCACGACGTTCTCTATTTCGGACGGCAGGACGGCGACGGCAACCAGTACTTCGACCTTGCCCGTCAGGAACTGCCTTCCGACGGCACGAGCAACACGCTGGTCGTGATGGGCGTGTTCCAGCCGGACGAGGTGGGCGGCGACGGGTTCGACGACACCCAGGGCGTCTACGAACTGGACGGCGATATCATGGACAATGCGGGCGGCGACGACATGGTGTATGTCAGTCACGTTTCCGGCGATATCTATCGTCTGGAGATCGTCGGCGGCGGGATGAACGGCGCCGACATCGAATTCGATTCGCGCGACGTCGACACCATCATCCTGTGGGACAATGCCGCAGTGTCCGGCCAGTATCAGCAACACTATCAGTGGGACGACGCCACGGACTCCTACGTGCGCGTATTCTGAGGCTTCGCTCCGCCGCATTTCCCGTGGAGGGAATGCGGCATGAGCGGCGGCTGGCGTTTCGGACTCTACTTTTCCGCCTACTTTCTGACCAACGGGCTGATGCTGGCCTACTGGCCGGTGTGGCTGAGCGATCGCGGCCTGGAACCGGCGGCGATCGGCACACTTCTTTTCGCCGCCCAATGGATCAAGGTGGGTGGCGTGCTGGCCAGTGGCGACGTGGCCGATCGTCTGGGCGTGGCGCGCCCGCTTGTCATCGCCCTGTCTGTGGCTGGTCTGCTGGTGATGGCAATGTTCGGTCTCGCCAAAGGATTCTGGCCGTTGCTTGCGCTCACCCTGCTTTGGGGCCTCGCCTGGCCCGCGATCCTTCCCATCGTCGACGGCCAGGCAATGCAGCTGGCCGCCCGCGGCGCATTCGACTACGGCCGCACCAGACTTTGGGGGTCGATCACGTTCATTGTCGCAACCATTGGCGGCGGCTATGTGCTGCAGCGCAGCGGCAGCGACGCCGTGCACCTCGTCATCGTCGCGGCGGTATTCGCCACCGCCCTGTCCGCAGTCCTGCTGCCTGCCGCCGCGTCTGGCCGACCGGCGTCCGGGCCGCGGCGCAGCGCGATGCTCGATCTGTTGCGCGATCCGGCCTTTCGCGCCTTCCTGATCGCCGGCGGCGCGGCGCAGGTCAGTCATGCCGTCTACTACGGCTTCGGCACGCTGGAGTGGCGCGCCATGGGGCTGGACGATGCGGCTATCGGGCTGCTCTGGGCGGTGGGCGTGCTGGCCGAGATCGTGCTGTTCGCCCTAGGGCGGCGGCTGGCGGAGCGCATTGGCGTCATACGCCTGCTTGTTGTCGCCGGCGTTGCCGCCATTGTGCGCTGGGCCTTGACTCCCTTCATTGACGACTATCTTCCATTGCTGGCGATCCAGACGCTGCACGCCCTGACTTTCGGTGCGACGCATCTCGCCGCCATGATGTTCATTCAGCGCCGCGTCGACCCGGGGGCGGTCAGCTCGGCGCAGGCGCTCTATGCGGCCTTGCCGATCGGCCTCGGCATGGGGCTGGCGATGATGGGGGCGGGGCTGCTGTACGAAATTGCCGGCGGCCTGGCCTATCTGGCGATGTTGGCGCTGGCGCTTCTGTCGCTGGCCGGCACTGCGATGCTGGCAAAACGCTGGCGCTAGGGATCTAGCGCGAGCGACCGCGGGCTGTGATGGGCCAGATATCGATCAGCGTGTCGCCGCGCACGACGTGATAGGCCTCGTAGAGATTGACGGTCGGATCGCAATGCGGTGGCTGGCAGGTCAGGCTGGAACCGACCGGCAGTCGGGTGCCGTCCGGCAGGACCACCGCACCGTATTCGTCGCCGAAAAAGCGGTACGTCGAGCCTGCGGGCGCTCCCGAGAGGATCACGGGGCGCGGTCCGTCCGTCGCGAAGGCCTTCAAGCCGGCATCGGCGGTCGCAAGCCCCGGCGAACTGGCGCTGATGACCGTGGTATCGACCTGCAAAGCCTGCCGAAAGGGGCGGCTGGCATCGCCATGCAGGTCCACTGCATCGTACTGAGTGTCCATGAAGACATAGGAGCCGACCTGGAGTTCGGTGAAGATACT
>JBFWZG010000154.1:0-7400 GCA_050185515.1 Reyranellaceae bacterium | reverse complement strand
AACCGGCGTCGAGCGCGCCGACCCGGCCGGCGGCGGTATGCAGCACGTTGAAGCCGTTCCAGCCCTCGCGAACCACGTTGCAGGCTTCCGCCACCTGTCGCGCCAGCGCCAGGATTGCGGCGCCGTCGTCGCGCGCCAGCGCTCCCATGCCAACCACGATCATCGGATTCTTGGCGTTCTTCAGGGTTGCCGCGAACGCCGCACTGCCGTTGACGAAGCCGTTGAGCACGGCCGGCGACGCGCCGAGCTCGGTTACCGGGAAAGTCGAGTCGAACGTGGGCCCGACCGAGGCGACGCTCAGCGCGCCGGTCAGCCAGCGGCGGCGCATGCGCGAATTGACGATCGGGGCCTCGCGGCGCGGATCGGCGCCGATCAGCAGGATCGCATCGGCCTGGTCGATGCCGGCGATGGTGCTGTTGAACAGGTATGAGGCCCGGTTCGACGGATCGATTTTGGCGCCGTCCTGTCGGCAATCCAGATTCTTCACGCCAAGCCCGGCCAGCAGTTCCTTCAGCGCATGGACGCTTTCGACGTCGACCAGATCGCCGGCCAGTGCGGCGATACGATCGGCCGCCGTACCGTTGAGTTTCTGCGCCACCGCCGTCAGCGCCTCGCCCCAGGTCACCGCCTGCAGCTTGCCGTCGCGGCGCAGATAGGGCCGGTCGAGCCGCTGGCGCTTCAGCCCGTCGCAGGCAAAGCGCGTCTTGTCGGAAATCCACTCCTCGTTGATCTCCTCGTTGAGGCGCGGCAGCACGCGCATCACTTCCGCGCCGCGCGCGTCGACCCGGATATTCGAGCCGACCGCATCCATGACGTCGACCGACTCTGTCTTGCGCAGCTCCCAGGGCCGGGCGGCGAATTCGTAGGGCTTCGATGTCAGCGCGCCGACCGGGCACAGGTCGATGACGTTACCCGACATCTCCGAGGTGAGCGCCTTGCTGACGTAGTTGGTGACTTCCATGTGCTCGCCGCGGCCGGTCGCGCCCAGCTCCTCGACCCCCGCCACCTCGGTGGCGAAGCGAATGCAGCGCGTGCAGTGGATGCAGCGATTCATCGAGGTCTTGATCAGCGGGCCCAGATTCTTGTCGGGCACCGCGCGCTTGTTCTCATGGTAGCGGCTCTTGTCGAAGCCGTAGGCCATCGCCTGGTCCTGCAGGTCGCACTCGCCGCCCTGATCGCAGATCGGGCAGTCCAGCGGATGGTTGATCAGCAGGAATTCCATCACGCCCTTGCGCGCCTTCTGCACGACCGGGGTATCGGTCTTGATCACCATGCCCTCGGCGACCGGCATGGCGCAGGACGCGATGGGCTTGGGCGCCTTCTCCTGCTCCACCAGGCACATGCGGCAGTTGCCGGCGATCGACAGGCGCTCGTGGTAGCAGAAGCGCGGGATTTCGCGGCCCGCCAGCTCGCAAGCCTGCAACACCGTGATGCCGGCAGGCACCTCGATCTGGATGCCGTCGATGGTCATCTTTGGCATGGTTCGTCCCTACTCCGCCGCCTGACGCCGGCCGGCGTACTCGTTGATGCGCCGCTCCATTTCCGGCCGGAAGTGGCGGATCAGGCCCTGCACCGGCCAGGCCGCCGCATCGCCCAGCGCGCAGATCGTGTGGCCCTCGACCTGGCGCGTGACTTCCTCGAGCATGTCGATCTCGTCCAGCCGCGCATCGCCACGGACCATGCGTTCCATCACGCGCCACATCCAGCCGGTGCCTTCGCGGCACGGTGTGCACTGGCCGCAGCTCTCGTGCATGTAGAACCGGCTCAGCCGGGCGATGGCCCGGATCACGTCGGTCGACTTGTCCATCACGATGACCGCCGCCGTGCCGAGGCCGGAGCGGACCTCGCGCAGGCTGTCGAAATCCATCAGCACCGTGTCGCAGACCGACTTGGGAATGAGCGGCACCGAGGCGCCGCCCGGAATGATCGCCAGCAGATTGTCCCACCCGCCGCGCACGCCGCCGGCATGCTTCTCGATCAGCTCGCGCAGCGGGATGCCCATCGCTTCCTCGACGTTGCACGGCTGGTTCACGTGGCCGGAGATGCAGAACACCTTGGTGCCGGTGTTGTTCGGCCGGCCGATGCCGGCGAACCAGGCCGCGCCGCGACGCAGGATGGTCGGCGCCACCGCGATCGATTCGACGTTATTGACGGTGGTCGGGCAGCCATAGAGACCGGCGCCGGCCGGGAATGGCGGCTTCAGCCGCGGCATGCCCTTCTTGCCCTCGAGGCTCTCCAGCAGCGCGGTTTCCTCGCCGCAGATATAGGCGCCGGCGCCGCGATGGACGTAGATCTCGAAATCCCAACCCGAGCCGCAGGCGTTAGGCCCGATCAGGCCCGCCTCGCGCGCCTCGGCAACGGCGTCGATCAGCCGCTGCGCCTCGCGCCAGAACTCGCCGCGCACATAGACATAGGCGGCATGCGCGCCCATCGCGAAGCCCGCCACCAGGCAGCCCTCGACCAGCGTATGCGGATCGTGGCGCAGAATGTCGCGATCCTTGCAGGTCCCCGGCTCGGACTCGTCGGCGTTGACCACCAGATAGTGCGGCTTGTCGCCGACCTGCTTCGGCATGAACGACCACTTCACGCCGGTCGGGAAACCGGCGCCGCCGCGGCCGCGCAGGCCCGATTTCTTCATCTCCTCGATGATCCAGTCGCGGCCCTTGTCGAGCAGGCTCTTCGTATTGTCCCAGGCGCCGCGGACGCGCGCGCCCGTCAGCTTCCAGTCGTGGTAGCCGTACAGATTGGTGAAGATGCGGTCTTCGTCGCGCAGCATGGGTCAGCCCTTCGCCGGTTGCGACTTCAATGTGGTAGGCCCGCCGATCGGCGCCGAGGTCTGGCGCGCCACCTGCGTTCCCTCCTTCGGAGACTCGCCGCGCCGCAGCGCCTCGAGCAGCGCCCGCGTCGAGGCGGCGTCGAGGTCCTCGTAGAACTCGGCGTTGTTGATCTGCAGCATCGGCGCGTTGACGCAGGCGCCGAGGCACTCGACCTCGACGATCGAGAACGCGCCGTCGGCGCTGACCTCGCCGACGTCGCAGCCGGCGACTTCCTTGCAGGTCCTCAACACCTCGTCCGAGCCGCGCAGCCAGCATGGCGTGGTGGTGCACACCTGCAGATGATGGCGGCCGACCGGGCGCAGGTTGAACATGGTGTAGAAGCTGGCGACCTCGTAGACGCGGATCGGCGCCATTTCCAGCAACGAGGCGACATGGTCCATCGCCGCGCGCGGCAGCCAGCCGCCGGCCTGCTCTTGGGCGATGTAGAGCAGCCCGATCACCGCGCTGGCCTGGCGGCCGGCCGGATACTGCGCCATCAGCCCCTTCGCCCTGGCGAGATTCTCCGCCGTGAAGGCGAAGCTCTCCACCTTCGGCACGTCCTGCGGATCGGCTGTCACCATCGCCATCGCGCGACTTCCCCTTAGCGGTCGATCTCGCCGAACACGATGTCCAGCGAGCCGATATTGGCCGACAGATCGGCCAGCATGTATCCCTTGCTCATCATGTCGAGCGCCTGCAGATGCGGCACGCCCGGCGCGCGAATGTGGCAGCGATACGGACGGTTGGTGCCGTCGGACACCAGGTAGACGCCGAACTCGCCCTTGGGCGCCTCGACGGCCGTGTAGGTTTCGCCGGCCGCCACGTGATAGCCCTCGGTGTAGAGCTTGAAGTGATGGATCAGCGCTTCCATCGAGGTCTTCATCTCGCCGCGCCTCGGCGGCGCGATCTTGTTGTCCTGCACCTTGACCGGCCCGCCCGGCATTTCCTTCAGCGCCTGCCGCATGATGCGCACGCTCTGCTTCATCTCCTCGATGCGCACCAGGTAGCGGGCGTAGCAGTCGCCGGTCTTGCCGACCGGCACGTCGAAATCCATCTTGTCGTAAGCGTCGTAGGGCTGCGCCTTGCGCAGGTCCCAGGCGACGCCGCAGCCGCGCAGCATCGGCCCGGAGAACGACCAGTCGAGCGCCTGCTCGGCCGTCACGATGCCGATGTCGACGGTGCGCTGCTTGAAGATGCGGTTCTCGTTCAGCAACGCCTCGAGATCGGCGAGGAAAGCAGGGAACTGCTCGGTCCACTCCCAGATGCGGTCGGCCATGCCGGCCGGCATGTCCTGATGCACGCCGCCGGGCCGGAAATAGGCCGCATGCATGCGCGAGCCCGACACGCCCTCGTAGAACTCCATCAGCAGTTCGCGCTGCTCGAAGCCCCACAGCGTGGGCGAAAGCGCGCCGACGTCCATGGCGAAGGTCGTGACGTTGAGGATGTGGTTGAGGATGCGCGTGATCTCGGAGAACAGCACTCGGATGTACTGCGCCCGCGGCGGCGGCTCGATGCCCAGCAGCTTCTCCACGGCCAACGCGAAGGCGTGCTCCTGGCACATCGGCGAGACGTAGTCGAGCCGGTCGAAATACGGTACCGCCTGCAGGTAGCTCTTGTACTCGATCAGCTTCTCGGTGCCGCGATGCAGCAGGCCGATATGCGGATCGCAGCGCTCGACGATCTCGCCGTCCATCTCGACCACCAGGCGCAGCACGCCGTGCGCCGCCGGATGCTGCGGCCCGAAATTCAGCGTCAGGTTCTTGATCTCGACGTCGCTCATGGCGCGATCAGTTCCTTTCCGCCTTCTCGTCGCCCGGCAGGCGCGTCATGCCTTCCCACGGGCTGAGGAAATCGAAGTTGCGGAATTCCTGGGTCAGTTTCACCGGCTCGTACACCACGCGCTTCTGCTCGTCGTCGTAGCGCAGTTCGACGTAGCCGGTCAGCGGAAAGTCCTTGCGCAGCGGATGGCCCTCGAAGCCGTAGTCGCTCAGCAGGCGGCGCAGGTCGGGATGGTCGGCGAACCACACGCCGTAGAGGTCCCACACCTCCCGCTCGAACCAGTTGGCGGCGCTGAACACGCCGGTCGCGGTCGGCACCGCCTCGCCCTCGCCGGCCGCCACGCGCAGGCGGATGCGCTGGTTGTGGCGCAGGCTGAGCAGGCAGTAGATGACCTCGAAGCGCTTCTCGCGTTCGGGAAAGTCGACGCCGCAGATCGTCACCAGCACCTGGAACAGGCAGTTGGCGTCGTCGCGGAGGAAGCGCAGCACCCCCGGCAGGTCGGCCGGCGCCACGTCCAGCACCAGCTCGCCGCGGATGATGGCGCTGCCCCTGATCGGCTCGCCCAGCGAATTGGCGACGTACTCGCCCAGTTCGCGCAACGCTTCGCTCATCGCCCGCCCCCTGCGCCTAGCGCACGATCGATCCGGTGCGCCGGATCTTCTTCTGCAGTTGCAGGATGCCGTAGAGCAGCGCCTCGGCGGTCGGCGGGCAGCCCGGGACGTAGATGTCGACCGGCACGATGCGGTCGCAGCCGCGCACCACCGAATAGGAATAGTGGTAGTAGCCGCCGCCATTGGCGCACGAGCCCATCGAGATGACGTAGCGCGGCTCGGCCATCTGGTCGTAGACCCGGCGCAGCGCCGGCGCCATCTTGTTGGTCAGGGTGCCGGCTACGATCATCAGGTCGGCCGAGCGCGGGCTGGGCATCGGCGCCACGCCGAAGCGGTCGAGATCGTAGCGGCTCATCCAGGTGTGGATCATCTCCACGCCGCAACACGCCAGGCCGAAGGTCAGGCCCCACAGCGAGCCCGAGCGCGCCCAGTTCACCACCTTGTCGACCTGCGACACCACGAAGCCCTTGTCGGCCAGCTCGTCGCTCAGCGCCCGGCTGAGCGCATCGTTGCCGGCGGGGGCGCGCGTCACGCCCTCGGGCACCGTGGCGCCGGCATGCGTCCTCACTCCCATTCCAGGGCTCCCTTCTTCCACTCGTACACGAAGCCGACCGTCAGCACGCCGAGGAACAGCATCATCGACCAGAAGCCGAAGGCCCCGGTATCGCCCAGCGATACCGCCCAGGGAAACAGGAACGCCACTTCGAGGTCGAAGATGATGAACAGGATGGCGACCAGGTAGAAGCGCACGTCGAAGCGCCCACGGGCGTCGTCGAACGGATCGAAGCCGCTTTCGAACGAGGTCAGCTTCTCCGAATCGGGGTTCTGGCGGGCGATCAGATAGGAGCCGCCGACCATGGCGGCGACGATGCCTATCGCGATCCCCATGAAAATCAGGATCGGCAGGTATTCCTGCAAGAGATTCTGCATGGCCCCGTCCCTCTGCAGCACGACATTTGCGCCGACGGCGGCCACCCCCCGACCGCCAAACGGCGCATCTTAGCCTCTTTTCGCGGCAGCGAAAAACCGCCGAACCACGGGCGAAACGCCGCGATCCGACGACAGGCTTGGGGCTGACTGCCGCCCTGGCGGGCGGCGCTTTCCGAGGAATGGCGGGAGCGACGGGACTCGAACCCGCGACCTCCGGCGTGACAGGCCGGCGTTCTAACCAACTGAACTACGCCCCCTCGGCAGCCCCGAAAGGCCGCGTGGATTTAGAACACCCCTTCTTGGGTGTCAAGCGAACCCGGGCCCAACTTGTTGAAATTTCGGGCCTCGTCCGGTTCTTTGGGCTTCTCGCCGGCCGTCGGTCGATTTCGGCCGGTTTGGTGGGCGATGACGGGCTCGAACCGCCGACCCTCTCGGTGTAAACGAGATGCTCTACCACTGAGCTAATCGCCCTGCCGTCCGATGCAACCCCAAGCGGGGCGGATACGTGTCGGATGCGCCCGGACAATAGTTGAACGTCTGCTCGTCCTCAACTGGCTCGCAGAACGCTAGGGCGCTCCTGTCGCCACAATGAACCGGAAGTCGGCAGGTTCGCGTGCCCCAGCAAAAGCGAAACGGCCGCAGCGGAGGCTGCGGCCGTCATATGAACTCCCAGACGGGAACCGATCAGTTGATCGCGTCCTTGAGCGCCTTGCCGGCCTTGAACTTGGGCTGGTTGGACGCCGGGATGGCGATCTTCTCGCCGGTCTGCGGGTTGCGGCCCTCGCCCGCCTTGCGGCGCGTGACGTGGAAGGTGCCGAACCCGACCAGGCGGACCTCGTTGCCCTTCTTCAGTTCGCCGGTGATGCAGTCGAGCACCGAATCGACGGCCGCGGCCGCATCGGTCTTCGACATCTCGGTGCTGTCTGCGACCATACCAACCAGGTCGGCTTTATTTACGGTTTTGCTCACGGTTTAGCCCCCCTTGGCACGACAGATTCTGGATCGGTGACGTTGACGCCGGAAACACCGCAAAGTGTAAGGCCGCTGAAAAATCCGCGTCAACGAGAAGTGCCGTAAAATCGCGCCTTTCCTTGACAAGCGGCGATTTCAGAAGCGCTCGGAACGGGTGCAAAGTCAACAGGAAATTGCACCCGTTCCGGCCTTCTCAGTGGGTAACTAGACCGCCCGCGTCGCCGGACTTTTCCTTGTCCTTGGCCAGGGCGGCCAGCTCGTCCTCTTCCTTCCACTCGATGGCCACGAGCGG
>JBFWZG010000153.1:0-7479 GCA_050185515.1 Reyranellaceae bacterium | reverse complement strand
AGGCGGCCCTTCTCGTCCTTGGTGGCGTTCGGGTAGAGCTGCGCCTTCTCGATGTCCTTGACGGTGATCAGGCCGATGCAGCGATAGGCGTCGTCGACCACCAGCAGCTTCTCGATGCGGTATTTGTGCAGCAGCCGCTTGGCCTCGGCCCGATCGACACCCTCCTTGACGGTGATCAGCCGCTCGCGGGTCATCAGGTCGCGCACCTTGATCGTGGTGTCGCTGGCGAAGCGCACGTCGCGGTTGGTCAGGATGCCGGCCAGCTTGCCCGAGCCCTGTTCGACCACGGGGATGCCCGAGATGCGATGCGCGGACATCAGCCGCAGCGCATCCGCCAGGGTGGCCTCGGGCTCGATGGTGACCGGGTTGATCACCATGCCGCTTTCGAACTTCTTGACCGCGCGCACCTCGTCGGCCTGCTGCGCCACGTCGAAATTCTTGTGGATCACCCCCAGCCCGCCGGCCTGGGCCATGGCGATCGCCAGGCGGGCCTCGGTGACGGTGTCCATGGCGGCCGAGATCAGCGGAATGCCGAGCTCGATTTCGCGCGTCAGCCTCGTGCGGCTGTCGGTCTGAGCGGGCAGGACGGAGGAAGCGGCGGGCTGGAGCAGAACATCGTCGAAAGTGAGCGCTTCCTGGACGTTCATGCTGCCTCCCAGACCCCCGACGGGCGGCGCCGGAAAATCGGCGGTGCGCCAGGGGGCGATTGCGGTTGGCGCGCCATAATACACATCGGCGGCCCCCTGCCAAGGGCGCGCACGGGCCCCGTCGCGCGCCCGGCGCATGGCGGCAACGCGCCGGCCGGAGGCTTGCGCGCAATCAAGGCAGGCATCCGGAACCGGGCGCAATATTTCATTGTTTAGAGGGGCAATGGAGGACGAACATGACCAAACTGACTTGGGTACTGGTGGCCGATGGCGGCCGCGCCCGCCTGCTGTCGACCCCGCGTGTGCGCGCCGACGGCAATTTCGTGCAAGTCGCCGCCTACGACAATTCGGAAGCCCTCGAATCGCCGCCCAGCACCGACCGGCCCGGACGTTCCTTCGAGAGCGCCGACGCCACGCGCCATGCCGTGGCCGAATACAGCGAGCTCAAGAAGCAGCCGAAACTGGAATTCGCCGACCAGCTTGTCGATATCCTCAATAAAGGCGCGGCCAACGACGATTTCGCGCGGCTGGTGCTGGTGGCGCCGCCGCAGATGATCGGCCGGCTGCGCGAAAAACTGTCGGACGTCGCCGCCCGGCGGCTGATCGGCAGTCTCGACAAGGACCTGACCCATGTCGGGCTGGACGATCTGCCCAAGCACCTGGCCGATATCGCCGTCTAAGGGTCAGTCGGCCGCGGACCCGCGAAACCCGGTGGCGACGACGTAGATCTCCGCCGAATCGGCGCGGCTGGCCGGCGGCTTGATATGGCGCACCTTGGCGAAGCCGCGCTTCAGCCGGTCGAGGAGTGCGCGCTCGGTGCCGCCGCGAAGCACCTTGGCGACGAAGGCGCCGCCGGGCGCCAGCACCTGTTCGGCGAAGTCCTGGGCCGCCTCGGCCAGCGCCATGATGCGCAGATGGTCGGTCTGCGGGTGCCCTGTCGCCGGCGCGGCCATGTCGCTCAGCACGACATCGGCCGGGCCGCTCATCAGCTCCTTCAGCCGATCGGGGGCGTCGTCGGCCATGAAATCGCCCTCCAGCACGGTGGCGCCAGCGATGGGATCGACCGGCGTCAGGTCGATGCCGATCACCTGGCCGCCGCCCTCCTTCGGCCTGACCCGCTGCACGGCGACCTGGGTCCAGCCGCCCGGCGCCGCGCCGAGATCGATGACGCGCGCCCCGGGGCGCAAGAATTTCACCTGATCGTCCAGCTCCGCCAGCTTGTAGGCGGCGCGCGAGCGATAGCCCTCGCGCTTTGCCGCCTCCACATAGGGGTCGTTGAGCTGGCGCTGCAGCCAGCGGGTCTGAGATACGGTGCGGCCGCGGGCGGTCTTGACGCGGGTGGTCTTGCCCCGGCCGCCGCCGGGGCGCTGGCCGCCACCCCTGCCGCCGGATGGCCCCGCCCCCGACTTGCCCTTGCTCATCGCCCCGCACCGGCCATGTCGCGGCGGATCAGGTCGAGCAGCACGCCTTCGCGCAGGCCGCGATCGGCGACGACGATGGGATCGATCGGCCAGCGCCGGCTGACCCCTTCGAGAATGGCGCAACCGGCCAGCACCAGATCGGCCCGGTCCTCGCCAATGCAGCCATTGGCCGCCAGCCCGGCCAGATCCTCGGCCAGCAGCGAGCGGCAGACCATATTGATGGCGCCGCGGGTGATCAGCGTGCCGTCGACCTGGTTGCGGTTGTAGCGGCGCAGGCCGAGATTGATGGCCGCCACGGTGGTGACCGTGCCGGAGGTGCCGATCATCTGCACTTCGCGCCGGGCGACAAATTGGCCGATGCCGTGGCGTCGGTCGAACTCGGCCAGAGCCTCGCAGACCTCCACGGCGATCGCCTCATAACGGCGTGGATCGAGCCGGCCGCCGACATAGTCGTCGGCGATCTGCTCGCTCAGCGTCACGACGCCATATGGCAGCGAGACGAAATCGATCAGCTGCGGGCGCTCGCCATCGGTGGCGATCCAGCTTGCCTCGGTCGAGCCGCCGCCGATATCGATCAGCAGGGCGCGCGGCGCGTGCGGCTCGATGAGCGGCACGCAGCCGGCCAGCGCCAGTCGGGCCTCCTCGCGCGGCGGGATGATCTCCAGCGACAATCCGGTGCGCGAGGCGACCCGGGCGACGAATTCGTCGCAATTGGTGGCGCGACGGCAGGCTTCGGTGGCGATATGCCGCTGGTCGACCACGCCCCAGCGGGCGATCTTGCCGGCGCAGACCTCCAGCGCCTGCATGGTGCGGTCGATGGCGGCCTCGAGCAGCAGGCCGTTGCGGGCCAGCCCCTCGCCCAGACGCACGATGCGGGAATAGGAATCGACGATGGCGAAGCCGTCGCCGCGCGCCTTGGCCAGCAGCAGACGGCAGTTGTTGGTGCCCAGATCGATGGCGGCAAAGACCCGCGGCGCGCCTTCCGGGCCGCTGGCCGGGCCGATCGGATCCCGCGCCTCCATCTCCCACTCGCCTCCGCTTGCATTTTCCCCGGTTTTACCCGACATGCGGCGCAGCGGCGAAGCATTTAATCCCGGGGGGTTGCCGGGTCCGGCCGGGCGGCCTATACGAGGCTTGTTCCCCGGCGTCCCAGCGTGTTAATAGCTGCGCCGCCGCGTCGGCCCCGGGCCGGCGACTGCCCCTGCTGGGGGATAGTTTAACGGTAGAACGTCGGGTTCTGACCCCGTTAGTCTAGGTTCGAATCCTAGTCCCCCAGCCATTCTTCCTTGCGACGCCGCGGATCGGCTCCTGCGCTATGGGAACCGATCGCTGCTGTCGCTATTCGCAGATTACCCGCGGCACAGTGCGCAGATCTTGTTGCCGTAGGGATCGCGCAGATAGGCGAGGTAGAGCTTGCCTGCGGCGCCTTCGCGCCAGCCAGGGGGATCCTCGATGCTCTTGCCGCCATTGGCGACGCCGGCGTCGTGGAAGGCCTTGACCTTTTCCGGGCTGTCGGCGGCGAAGCCGATGGTGCCGCCATTGGCGTGCGTGGCGGACTTGCCGTCGATCGGCCTGGTCAGGCCGAACAGGCCGGCCGAGGTCCGATAGAAGACGCGACCTTTCGGATCGGACTTGCCTTCCGATATGCCCAGAGCGCCGAGCGCGGCGTCGTAGAACTTCTTCGACGCGGCGACATCGTCGGCGCCGACGAAAACATGCGAGAACATTTCCCCTCCCGTTGCACGGTACGTTCAGCCCTTTCCGGGCTGCGCCGCGGATGTTAGCGCATCGGCCGGCAGCCAAGCCAGACAGGGCGTAGCCGCAGGCCAGCCGCGCAAAATCCGCCTCGGCGCAAGCCCCGCTTTTGCGCTAAGCAGGAAGCGACAGGAAACGAAGCGCCTTAAAGGGCGTCTGCATCTCGGGTGGAAACAGCATGCCGTACGTCCCCGGCCCGGCCGCCTCGGCCTGGAGCCATCATCCCCGTTATCCGCTGATAAGGCTGCTGACGTCGCTGGCCATCGCCACGATCGGCAACGTCGGCATGTATATCGTCGTGGTGGTGCTGCCCGACGTGCAGGCGCAGTTCGGCGTCGCCCGCACCGGCGCCTCCCTGCCCTTTACCTGGACGATGATCGGCTTCGGCATCGGCGGCATTGCCCTGGGACCGCTGGTCGACCGCTATCGCATCACGCGGCCGGTCATGCTGGGCGCAGCCTTCCTGGGCGGAGGCATGGTTCTGGCTTCGCAGTCCGATTCGGTGGCGATGTTCGGCTTCGCCAGTTTCCTGATCGGCATCGGCTGTTCGGCCAATTTCGCGCCGCTGGTGGCCGACATTTCGCTGTGGTTCGAGCGCCGCCGCGGCATCGCCGTCGCCATGGTCGCGAGCGGCAATTATCTCTCGGGCGCGGTGTGGCCGCCGATCATTCAGGCGATGGTCGAGGACCAGGGCTGGCGTTTTGCCTATCAGTTCTGCGCCGCCTTCTGCGTCGTCCTGGTGCTGGCGCTGGCGCAGTTGCTGCGCCCGGTGCCGCCGGTCCTAACCGTTGCGGAGACGCCGACACCAGCGCAGGCCAAGGCCGCGCGCATCGCCGCCGACGCCGACCGGCCGCTCGGCATGCGCCCGAACGTCCTGCAGGCGCTGCTGATCCTGTCGGGCATCTCGTGCTGCGTCGCGATGTCGATGCCGCAGGTCCATATCGTGGCGCTCTGCGCAGATCTCGGCTATGGCACAGCGCGCGGCGCGCAGATGCTGTCGGTCATGCTGGCCTGCGGCATCGTCAGCCGACTGGTGTTCGGCTGGATCTCCGATTACATCGGCGGCGCGGCGACCCTGCTGCTGAGCGCCGGGCTGCAGGCGGTGGCCCTCGCGCTGTTCCTGCCCAACCAGTCGCTGGACGTGCTTTTCGTGGTGTCGGCGCTGTTCGGGCTGTTCCAGGGCGGCATCGTGCCGTCCTATGCGCTGATCGTGCGGCAGTACTTCAGACCCGAGCAGGCGGCGACGCGCGTTGGTCTGGCGATCGCGGCAACCTTGCTGGGCATGGCCCTGGGCGGATGGGCATCCGGCGCCATTTTCGACTGGACCAGCTCCTACGATGCCGCCTTCGTCCACGGCATCGCCTGGAACCTCGTTACGGTGTTCATAGCCGGCATGCTGGTGGTCCTGCATCGCAACCGCTACGGCGCCTTGACCGCGTAGATCGGTCGCACCGCACTTCCATACTAATTCCGCAAGCCGGTGCGGCGCTAAGCGCTGGCCCATAATTATAGTAAAATCAATGAACTAAGCGAACCTTTCATCTCGCAGACCGGAAGATGCCCTCAAACCGTCACAATATATCTTTTCGATATATGATTTGACAATATAATAGGCCGACGCTACTTCCTCTTCAGGAAAGGGGAAGTCGATGGACGTTAAAACCCTGTGCCTGGCCATCCTCTCGCGTGGCGAAGCGAGCGGCTATGAGATCCGCAAGGAGCTCGCCGAAGGCATTTTCAGCGTGTTCTGCGATGCCGGTTACGGCTCGATCTACCCCGCGCTGGGCCGGCTGACCGAGGAAGGCCTGGTCACTCTGCGCGAGCTGGAGCAGGAGAAGCGGCCGGACAAGAAGATCTACCGCATTACGCCGACGGGCCGGCTGGCGCTGCTCGACGCGCTGCGCCAGAAGCCGGCGCCGGACAAGTTCCGGTCCGACTTCATGCTGATCATGCTGTTTGCCCATCTGCTGCCGGCGCGCGACATCGACCAGCTTGTCAGCGCACGCATCGCCGAACTGCGCATCGAACTCGAGGAATGCGAAGTCGGTCTCAAGGGCGAGCTGTCGCCGGGCGAACGATTCGTCTGCCAGTACGGCGCCACTGTCTACAAGGCGTCGATCGACTTTCTAGAAGAGAACCGCCACGAGCTGCTGCGTGCGGCGCTGCTCGCCGAACGCAAGGCCGGCTGACGGAGTTAGACATGAAACTCAACCGCTCCCAGTGGATCGCCGTCGGCATCTTCGGCGCCCTGAGCCTTTGGATGCTGAGTGGCGCCTTCGCCGAGTCGGAAAAGCAGGCCGACACCGTCGCCCAGACGGCCGCGGTCAGCGTTCCCAAAGTGCGCGTCGCCGATATCACTGCCGAGCAGATGGTTCGCACCGTCGACGTGCGCGGCCAGACCGAGGCCGTGCGCCAGGTCGATATCAAGGCCGAAACGGCCGGCCGGGTCATCGAGGTGCCGGCGGACAAGGGCGCCATGCTGAAGAAGGGCGACGTGATCGCGCGGCTGGCGCTCGACGATCGGCCGGCACGGCTCGACGAACTCAAGGCGATAATCGTGCAACGCGAGCGCGAGCTGAATGCCGCCGCCAGCCTGGCGCAACAGGGCTTCGGTCCCAACCTGCGGGCCAGCGAAGCGCGGGCGCAACTCGAATCGGCGCGCGCGCTGCTGGCGCGGCTGGAAATCGACATTGCCAACACCGAGATACGCGCGCCCATCGATGGCTTTCTCGACGAGCGCAGCGTCGAGGTCGGCGCCTATCTCAAGGTCGGCGACAAGCTCGCCTCCATAGTCGACCTGAGGACCGTCCTGGTGGTCGGCAGCGTCACCGAACGCGAAGTGTCCCAGCTTTCGGTCGGCGGTCCGGGCACGGCCCGGCTTGTCACGGGCCAGACCCTTGAGGGCCGCATCCGCTTCATCTCGTCGGTCGCCGACACGGCGACGCGCACGTTCCGCGTCGAACTCGAAGCGCCAAACCCCGACGCCCAGGCCAAGGCCGGCATCACCGCCGACATGCGCCTGCCCCTGAGTTCCGTCACGGGCCACAAGGTCAGCCCGGCGATTCTGACCCTCGACGATCAGGGCCGGCTCGGCGTCAAGACGGTCGACGCCGACAACAAGGTGCGCTTCGCCCCCGTCCGCATCATCTCCGACAGCGCCGACTACGTCTGGCTTGCCGGGTTGCCCGACAACGCGCGCGTCATTGTCGTCGGCCAGGAATACGTCGTGCCGGGCCAGACCGTCGAACCCGTGCTGCGGGCGGAGTAAGGCATGACGCTGGTCGACGCCGCTATCACACGAACGCGCCTGGTCGTCGCCGCGCTGGTGTTCCTGCTGATCACCGGCGCCATCGTCTACTCGGTGGTGCCGAAGGAAGCCGAGCCGGACGTCAACATTCCGATCATCTACACGACGGTAACCCTGCAGGGCATCTCGCCAACCGACGCCGAGCGGCTGCTGGTCAAGCCGATGGAGCAGGAGTTGCGCACGGTCGAGGGCGTCAAGGAGATGCGCTCCTCGGCCTTCGAAGGCGGGGCCTACGTGCTGCTGGAGTTCGAGGCCGGCTTCGATTCCGACAAGGCGCTGGCCGACGTGCGCGACAAGGTCAAGGACGCGCGTCCGGAGATGCCGCCCGAGGCCGACGAGCCCAAGACGC
>JBFWZG010000152.1:0-7882 GCA_050185515.1 Reyranellaceae bacterium | reverse complement strand
GTCACATCTCCGGGCGCGCGAATCCCTGCTTTGACAGGGTTTTAGCCGTCTGCTACGCACGCCCTTCAACAGGAAATCGAGCCAATGTCCGTTCCCAACACCTATCGCAACGGGCCCGACGAGCGGGGCCATTTCGGCAGTTTCGGCGGCCGCTTCGTGGCCGAGACGCTGATGCCGCTGATCCTCGACCTGGAAAAGGCTTACGACGCGGCCAAGAAGGACGCCGCCTTCCAGAGCGAGCTCGACTATCTGCTCGAGCACTATGCCGGCCGGCCCAGCCCGCTCTATTTCGCCGAGCGCCTGACGCGCAAGCTGGGCGGGGCGAAGATCTACTTCAAGCGCGACGAGCTCAACCACACCGGCTCGCACAAGATCAACAACGTGCTGGGCCAGGTGCTGCTGGCCAAGCGCATGGGCAAGCGCCGCATTATCGCCGAGACCGGCGCCGGCCAGCACGGCGTCGCCACCGCGACGGCCTGCGCGCTGTTCGACATTCCCTGCACCGTGTTCATGGGCGCGACCGACGTCGCCCGCCAGCAGCCCAACGTCTTCCGCATGAAGCTGCTGGGCGCCGAGGTGCGGGCGGTGACGGCCGGCAGCGCCACCTTGAAGGACGCGATGAACGAGGCGCTGCGCGACTGGGTCGCCACCGTCGAGACCACCTTCTACGTCATCGGCACCGCGGCCGGCCCGCATCCCTATCCCGCCATGGTGCGCGACTTCCAGTCGGTGATCGGCCGCGAGACTCGGGCGCAGATGCAGAAGGCCGAGGGCCGCCTGCCCGACACGCTGGTCGCCTGCATCGGCGGCGGCTCGAACGCCATCGGCCTGTTCCATCCCTTCCTCGACGACGCCGGCGTGCGCATCGTCGGCGTCGAGGCGGCGGGCCACGGCATCGCGACCGGCGAACATGCCGCCTCGCTGACCGGCGGCCGTCCCGGCGTGCTGCACGGCAACCGCACCTATCTGCTGCAGGACGCCGACGGGCAGATCAAGGACGCGCACTCGATCTCGGCCGGCCTCGACTATCCCGGCATCGGCCCCGAACATGCCTGGCTTAAGGAGTCGGGCCGCGTCGAATACGTTTCGGCGACCGACGACGAAGCGCTCGACGCCTTCCAGCTGCTGTGCAAAATCGAAGGCATCATTCCCGCCCTCGAGCCGGCGCATGCGCTGGCGCATGTGCTGAAGCTGGCGCCGACGCTGCCGCCCGACAATCTGCTGGTGATGAATCTGTGCGGCCGCGGCGACAAGGACGTGTTCGCCATCGCCGAGCGCCTGGGAGTGAAGCTGTGAGCCGCATTGCCGCGCTGTTCGCCGACCTCAAGCGCCAGGGCCGCGGCGGTCTCGGCGTTTTCATCACCGCCGGCGATCCAGATCTGGAAACCTCGTACCGCATCCTCAAGGGCCTGCCGGAAGCCGGCGCCGACATGATCGAGTTCGGCATGCCGTTCTCCGATCCGATGGCCGACGGTCCCTCGGTGCAGGCCTCCGGCCAGCGCGCGCTCAAGAACGGCATCACGCTCGACGCCACGCTGGGCCTTGTGCGCCGCTATCGCGACGAGAGCGGCGACGACACCACGCCCATCCTGCTGATGGGCTACTACAACATCATCTACCAGCGCGGCCCAGAGCTGTTCTGCAAGCAGGCCGCCGCCGCCGGCGTCGACGGGCTGATCGTCGTCGACCTGCCGCCGGAAGAGGCCGGCGAGCTGAAACCGCACGCGCAGCGCTGCGACATCGACACGGTGATGCTGACCGCGCCGACCACCGACGCCAAGCGCCTGCCGTCGATTCTGGAGTACGCATCGGGCTTCATCTACAACGTTGCCGTTCTCGGCGTCACCGGCACGCGCTCGGCGACCGACGAACACATCCGCAACATGATCAGCCACGTGCGCGCCCATACCGAGTTGCCGCTCGCCGTCGGCTTCGGCATCCGCACCCCGCAGCAGGCCGCCACCATCTCCTCGATCGCCGACGCCGCCATCGTCGGCTCCGCCGTCGTCGACAAGGTGCGCGACGGCCTCGACGCCAGCGGCAAGCCGACGCCGGGCCTAGTCGACGGCGTGCTGTCCTACGTGCGCGAGCTTGCCGCCGGCGTCAGGGGCGGCAAGCGCGCGGCGGAGTGATCTCGGTTCTTTACCTTTGATCTCGTTATGCCCATATAATCGCATGGCCAGAACGGAGAGCAGATTGGGCAAGGAAGCTCAAGTCACCAAAGCTTATCGGGACTCGGTTAGCGCCGAAAATGCCGATTCGCTTAAGCTGAATGTTCCGTTTTTCACGGCTGAGAAAGGCCGGATTTACGCCAACTATGCGGATGGCCGAAAGGTCGTAGTTGGAACGAAGGCCAACCGCGGCGATAAGATTGCCAAATCTCGTTCTTCTCGCCGGTCCTAACGGATCTGGCAAGTCGACTTTCGCCAAGTCCGCGTTGAGAGACGTGGCGCAGTTCGACGTGAAGATCGACGCCGATGAGATCGCGCGGCACCTGAGTTCAAACGATCCCGCATCCGTTGCCTTTGCAGCCGGCAAGAAGGCGATATCTTTGCGACTGGCAGCACTCGCCGCTCGTCAGTCGCTGGTCATCGAGACAACCCTTTCGTCAAACGAGCTGTTTCGTTTTGCCAGGGAGGCTAAGTCGACCGGATATACTTTTATTTTCGTGTATTTGTTCATTGCCTCGGTTGATCTCTGCGATTTTCGCGTCAAGCAACGGGTCATGAAGGGCGGACATTCAATTCCAATTGACGTCATAACGAGGCGACATCGAAGGAGCATCGTCAACTTCGATCGTTTCTTCGGACTTTCTCACGAGGCGTTGGTTTACAATGCCGAATTGGAACAGCCGCAGTTGGTTGCTTCCAAACAAGACGGCACGGTCAAAGTGCACGATGAATTCGGCTGGGCGGAGCTCGGGATTGCTATCCAAGATGCCAGCCATATTGAATAGTCCTACGCCTTGCCGTCGCCGCCGTCCGGGGGTAGAAGGCACAAACAGCATCGCGCAGGCAACGCAGGCGGCAAGGTAATCCCATGAATTGGCTCACCAATTTCGTCCGTCCCAAGATCAAGGCGCTGGTCGGCGGCGAGAAGAAGCCGGCGGCGCCGGACAATCTGTGGATCAAGTGTCCCAATTGCGAGCAGATGCTGTTCCATCGCGACCTGGAGACCAACCTGCAGGTCTGCTCCTTCTGCAATCATCACCTACGGATCGGGCCGCAGACGCGGCTGGAGCTGCTGTTCGACGACGGCGAGTTCGAGAAGCATGCCCTGAGCAAGGCGGTGATCGATCCGCTGAAGTTCAAAGACCGCAAGCGCTACGTCGACAAGCTGAAGGAGGCGCAGGCCAGGCACGGCGAAAGCGACGCGCTGTGGGTCGCCTCCGGCAAGCTCGGCGGCAAGTCGGCCGTCGCCGCGGTGTTCGACTTCAACTTCATGGGCGGCTCGATGGGCATCGCCGTCGGCGAGGGCATCGTCATGGCCGCCCGCCTGGCAGTCGAGAAGCGCTGCCCGCTGATCGTGTTCCCGGCCTCGGGCGGCGCGCGCATGCAGGAGGGCATTCTCAGCCTGATGCAGATGCCGCGCACCACCGTGGCGGTGCAGGAGGTCAAGGAAGCCGGCCTGCCCTATATCGTGGTGCTGACCGATCCCACGACTGGAGGCGTCACCGCCTCCTTCGCCATGCTGGGCGACATCGCCATGGCGGAGCCCGGCGCGGTGATCGGCTTTGCCGGCCAGAGAGTCATCCAGGACACGATCCGCGAGGAACTGCCCGACGGTTTCCAGCGCGCCGAATACCTGCTCGACCACGGCATCATCGACATGGTGGTGCATCGCCGCCAGTTGCGCGAGACGCTGGTGCGCGTGCTGTCGCTTTTGGGCGAGGGACGGCCGACGCCGAACCTGCCGGCGGTCGCCGCCAACGCCAATGCCGGCGGCGTGCAGCGCCTGTCCGGCGCGATGCGGGTGAAGTAGCTTCCGACCCGACCGCATGGACGGCGCCGCGACAGTGTCGAGCGAGCAGCTGCTCGAGCGCCTGCTGGGCCTGCATCCGCGCGTCATCGACCTGTCGCTCGAACGCCTGCAGCGCCTGCTGGCCGATCTCGGCCATCCCGAACGCCGGCTGCCGCCGGTCATCCACGTCGCCGGCACCAACGGCAAGGGCTCGCTGATCGCCTATCTGCGCGCAATGCTCGAAGCGGCGGGCCATTCCTGCCACGTCTACATCTCGCCGCATCTGGTGCGCTTCCACGAACGCATCCGCCTTGCCGGCGCGCTGATCTCCGAGGAAGAGCTGGTGGCGACGCTTGAGGAATGCGAACGGGTCAATGCCGGCCGGTCCATCACCTATTTCGAGATCACCACCGCGGCGGCCTTCCTCGCCTTCTCGCGCCGCAAGGCCGACGTGCTGCTGCTGGAAGTCGGGCTGGGCGGCATCTACGACGCCACCAACGTCGTCGATGCGCCGGCCGCCGTCGCCATCACGCCGATCGGCATCGACCACACGCAGTTCCTCGGCGACACGCTGGCGCAGATCGCCGTCAACAAGGCCGGCATCATCAAGCCCGGCGCGCCGGTGATCGTCGGCCGCCAGCGACCCGACGCGGCGGCGGTGATCGCGGCCGAGGCCGAGCGGCGCGGCGCGCCGCTGTTTCGCATGGGCGTCGACTGGCAGGTGACGCCGCAGGCCGACGGCTTCGTGTTCGCCCGCGACGGAAGGCGGCTGGCATTGCCGCTGCCCGCCCTGGCCGGCGCGCATCAGGTCGACAATGCCGCCACCGCCGTCGCCGTGCTCGACCGGCTGCCGCAGTTCGCCGTGCCGGACACCGCCATCGCGCAGGGCCTCGAGACGGTCGAATGGCCGGCGCGCCTGCAACGGCTTCAGCGCGGGCCGCTGGTCGACCTGTTGCGGCCGGGCGACGAGCTGTGGCTCGATGGCGGGCACAACGAGGATTGCGGCATAGCCCTGGCCGGCATGGCGCGGCGCTGGGCGGCGCAGGACGACAAGCCGCTCCACTTGATCTTCGGCATGCTGACCAGCAAGGACGCGCAGGGTTTTCTGCGGCCGCTCTCCGGCCTGGCGCGGGCCGCGCATGCGCTGACCATCGAAGGCCATCTCGCCTACAGCGCCGAGGAGGCGGCCGAGCGCGCCCGCAGCGTCGGCATTGCCTGCCGGCCCGCCCCGTCGCTCGAGGCCGCGCTGGCGGCGGCGATCGCGTCGGCCGACGGGCCGTTGCGGGTGCTGATCTGCGGTTCGCTCTATCTTGCGGGTACCGTGCTGGCGCGCAATGGCTGACGCGCGACAAGGCGCGATCATCTGCTATCTTTCCCCGTCATCGCATCGGGGGACAGCATGGATATCGCTTTCAAATCGGCGTGCGAGCTGGCGGGCCTGATCCGTCGCGGCAAGGTTTCCAGCCTCGAGCTGCTCGACCACTATCTCGACCGCATCGAGCGCTTCAACCCGAAGCTGAACGCCGTCATCTGGATGGACCGCGACGGCGCGCGCAAGCAGGCGAAGGCCGCCGATCGCGCCGTCAAGAAGGGCGGCAAGCTGCCGCCGCTGCATGGCGTGCCGATGACCATCAAGGAGAGCTACGACGTCGCCGGTTCGCCGACCACCTGGGGCGATCCCGCCATCAAGGACAATATCGCGGCCGAGGATTCGCTGCCGGTGAAGCGGTTGAAGGCGGCTGGCGTCGTGCTGTTCGGCAAGACCAACGTGCCCCTGATGCTGGCCGACTGGCAGAGCTACAACGCGATCTACGGCACGACCAGCAATCCCTGGGACGTGACGCGCTCGCCCGGCGGCTCCTCGGGCGGCTCGGCGGCGGCGCTGGCGGCCGGGCTGACCGGCATCGAGGCCGGCTCCGACATCGGCGCCTCGATCCGCAATCCCGCCCATTACTGCGGCGTGTTCGGCCACAAGCCGACCTGGGGCATCTGCGCCCCGCGCGGCCACGCGCTGCCGGGCAGGGTGGCGCCGGGCGACATCTCGGTGATCGGCCCGCTGGCGCGCTCGGCCGGCGATCTCGACGTTGCGCTTTCGGCCATGGCCGGGCCCGACGCCATCGACGGCGCCGGCTGGAAGCTCGACCTGCCGAAGCCGGCCAAGACGGAATTCCGCCAGTTCAAGGTCGGCGTCATGCTGGAGGACCGCAACTCGGCGGTGGACGCGCAGGTCCAGGGCCGACTGCAGGCGCTGGCCGATTTCCTCGGCAAGAAGAAGGTCAAGGTGGTGCAAGGCGCCAAGCCCGATATCGACACCGACGAGGCGATGGACGTCTATATCGGCCTGCTGCGGGCGGCGACGTCGGGCCGGCAGACCAACGAGCAGTATGCGAAGAACAAGGAGATCGCCGCAGCGCTGAAGCCGACCGACAAGTCGTACTACGCGCAGATGACGCGGGCCAACGTGCTGGGCCATCGCGACTGGCTGGCGCTCAACGAGAAGCGCATGAAGATGCGGCTGAAATGGGCGGCGTTCTTCGAGGAATACGATTTCCTGCTGATGCCGGCCGCCGCCTCGGCCGCCTTCCCGCACGACCATGTCGGCGAGCGTCACGAGCGCACCATCATGGTCGACGGCCGCAAGGTGCCGACCACCGACCAGCTGTTCTGGGCCGGCTATCCCGGCGTCGCCTTCCTGCCCTCGACCGTGGCGCCGATCGGCTTCAGCCGGGAAGGGTTGCCGATCGGCGTGCAGATCGTCGCGCCGGCCATGGGCGACCGCAAGAGCATCACCTTCGCCGCCATGCTGGAGAAGGAATACCAGGGCTTCGTGCCGCCCAGCGGGTATTGATTCCTGATCGAGGCCGCGACAACGCAAAAGGCCCGCCGAAGCGGGCCTTTTCACTTACTGACGAAAACCGGCGACTACATCACCGACTGGATCCACTGCACCAGCCGCGCCTTGGGTTCGGCGCCGATCTTCTGCGCCGCGGGCTTGCCGTCCTTGAACATGATCAGGGTCGGGATCGAGCGGATGCCGAACTTCGACGGCGTCATCGGGTTTTCGTCGATGTTGATCTTCACCACCTTGAGCTTGCCGGCCATCTCTGTCGAGACGTCCTCCAGGACGGGGCCGATCATCTTGCACGGCCCACACCATTCGGCCCAGAAATCGACGAGCACCGGGCCGCTGGCCTTCAGCACGTCCTGATCGAAGCTCTGATCGGTGGTCTTTTCGGTAGCCATGGGTACTCCTGGGCCGGGCGGGCCAAGCGGGGAAGGGTCGAAACGAGCCGTAAAGCTAGGGAGTGGGGCCGGGAGCGTCAAGGCACGTGGCGGTGACCAGCGAACCCCTTGAATTCTATGGCTTATGCGGTTCAAGCAGGGCATCGGGCAGGGCCATCAGCCGGGCCCCGTCGGTCCATAGCAGCAGGCACTCGACCGGCCGGTCGGGCCAGATCTGGCGCAGCAGGGCGCGGTAGGCCGCCATCTGGCGCAGGTAGAGCGGCGCCACATCCTCGACGCGCTGCGGCGGAGGGCGGTTGGTCTTGTAGTCGATCACCGCGATGCGCTCCGGCGTCACCAGCAGCCGGTCAACCTGGCCGCTGACGACATAGGGCCCGGCGCGGCCGGTAACGATTCCGGTCAGCGGCACTTCGGCGCGCGATTGCGGGCCGAACACTTCAGCATGAGCCGGCGCTTCCAGCACGGCCATCAGCTCGGCGAGCCACGCTTCCTGGGTTTGCGCATCGAGCATCAATGCGGGTTGCGCCAGATGGCGCGCACCGGCCTGGCGGCGCTTCTCGGCCGGCAGATCGGGCAGCAATTGCAGCAGGCGATGCAGGATCAGCCCGCGCCGGAACCGCGCCGAGCCGTCGGGCTGCAGCGGCGAGAGCGCGGCCGGCTCGACCGCCTCGGCCTGCGC
>JBFWZG010000151.1:2334-7884 GCA_050185515.1 Reyranellaceae bacterium | reverse complement strand
GCGGTCGACTACGAGGCCCAGGCAAGCGCGCTCGGCTTCGCCCTGCCGGTGACATGGGCGCGAAAGCCGCAAGGGCCGCTGCGGCGCGCCCGTTTCGACGGCGACTGCCAGATCGGCGAACGGCAGAGCCACGAGTTCTGGCGTTTCCGCCAGACGTTCCCCGATTGAATATTGGCGATAGCAAGACAATCGGTGATTGTCTTCCGGCGTATCCGTTTGAATAGTGTATTTAACCGGCGCGTTCTGGTGAACTGAATCATTGTTCAGTTCGCGCGGGTTGTTCGCACGAATCCGCCGGGATGGAGCGAAAAAGGCGCCTGGAACAATTTGCGGCAAGACTGCGAAATGACAGTAGCCGCACAGTCGTTCCAGCATACGGTTCAGTTGTCGTTCACTACTACTATATGTTCTTCATGTGACTTTTGAAGAAACAGCCAGTGACGATTGACGTAGTTGAGTTAAATCTTTAGCGTAGTTAGTCGTACGATTGCGCAGGGCAGGCCCGGGCCAAACCTGAGCCAACCAGGCAGTCGCGACAGGTCAAGGGGACGAGGCTAGCTGATGGGGAGCGGCCTGAAATGAGTCAGAGGGCAATCACCGTCGTCCTGGCGGACGACCATCGCATGGTGCGGGAAGCGCTGGTTCCGTTCGTGCGGCGCATTGGCGACAAGGTAACCGTGATCGAGGCCGGCACGCTCGACGAGGTCGTCGAAGTCGCCAGCAAGCCGGAAGCCGTCGTCGACCTTATCATTCTCGATCTTTACATGCCGGGCATGAACGGCCCGGGCGGCCTGCGCCGCCTGCGGGAGATCCGCCCCGATACGCCGGTCGCCGTGCTGTCGGGATCGGTCAACGCCCAGGACATCGAAGGCGTGCTCGACGCCGGCGCCGCAGGCTACCTGCCCAAGACCATGATCGGCGCCGCCTTCGTGAACGCGCTGTCGCTGGTGCTGAACGGCGAGCGCTTCGTTCCTTCCGAATTCTATCTCGGCCTGCGCGACCGCGGGCCCAACATGACGGCGCAGGAAGCCGACGCCGGCGGCGATCGCGCCCCGGTCGGCCTGACGTCGCGGCAATGGGCCGTGCTGCGCGAACTGGTGGCCGGCCGATCGAACAAGGAGATCGCCAAGATCCTCGGCATCGAGGAGATCACGGTGAAGGTGCATCTCCAGGCCGTGTTCAAGCGGCTCCAGGTGTCGAACCGCACGCAGGCGGCGACATACGCCATGCAGCGCGGCTGGTTCAACAACCGCGCGCAGCGCAGCGACATTTCGCCGAGCTAGCGCATGCGCCGTCGCGGCGCCGGCGATCCCGCGGCCGGCAGATCGCCGGCCCTGCGCCGTCCCGTCAAACGAAGTCCCGCCGAACCGACCGCCGCGCAGGGCAAGGCGCGGCATGCCGCGCTGTTTGAATCGGCCACCGTGGCTTTGGCGATCGTCGGACGCGACGGACGCGTCGACGATCTCAATGCGGCGTGCCTCGAGTTTCTGGGCCTCGCCGAACGGAGCGCGGCAACGGGCCAGCCCCTGCACGGCTGGATCGATCCCGACCAGCGCATCGCCCTGGAAGCGGCGCTGGCCAGCGCTTTCGCCGGCAAGGCGGTCGACGTCGAATGCCAGATGGCCGAGTCCGGCGCCGGCACGAAATGGGCCGAACTTTCTCTGGCACCGCTGAGAAGCGGCGCCGGCGCATCGGATGCCGCGGTTGTGCTGCTGCGCGACATCAGCCGCCATCGCCAGGCCGAGGAACGTCTGCGCGAGGCGGAGAAGCTCGAGGCGATCGGCCGGCTGACGGGCGGCGTCGCGCACGACTTCAACAACATACTGACCGTCATCATCGGCAACAGCGAGTTGCTGTCGGAGAGGCTGGCGGCGGACGAGGAAACGCGCGGGCTGGCGGAAATCTCGCTCGCCGCCGCGCGCGCCGGCGCCGATCTGACGCGCATGCTTCTGGCCTATTCGCGACGCCAGACGCTGCAACCGAGCGAGTTCTGCGCCGCCGACATGCTGCGCGAGGTGCGCGGGCTGCTGGAACGCAGCCTCGGCGATGCGGTGGCGATCGAGATCGAGGCGGACGAGCAGCCCTGGGGCGTCGTCGCCGACAGAGCGCAGCTCGCCAGCGTTCTCCTCAATCTCTCGCTCAATGCGCGCGATGCGATGCCGCGCGGCGGTCGCATCCTGATCGAAGCCCGCAACGCGGTGCTCGATGGCGACTACGCAAGACTGAATCCCGAGACACAGCCAGGCGAGTACGTGCTGCTCGCCGTCACCGACAGCGGGCAGGGAATGCCGCCGCACGTGCTGGAGCGCGCCTTCGAACCGTTCTTCACCACCAAGGAAGTCGGCAAGGGCAGCGGGCTGGGGCTTTCGATGGTCTACGGCTTCGCGCGCCAGTCGGGCGGCCACGTCAAGATCTACTCCGAGCCCGGACGCGGCACGGTGGTGCGCCTCTATCTGCCGCGAGCCCAGGTGCAGCTCGATCTGCCGAACATGGACACCGAGCCGGCAAGCCTGAGCGCCCGAGCGGGCGAGACCGTGATGCTGGTCGAGGACAATGCGCAGGTCCGCGACTATGTCGCGGGCGAACTGCGGCGGCTCGGCTATGTCGTGGTGACAGCCGCCGACGGCAAAGGGGCGCTGGCCGGGCTGCGCGATCTGTCCCGCCTCGACCTGCTGCTGAGCGACATCGTGATGCCGGGCCTCGACGGGCTGCGACTGGTCGAGCGGGCCCGGCGGTTGCGGCCGGGACTGGCGATCATGCTGATGTCCGGCTTCACCGAGCACGGGCTGGCCCGCGACGGGCTGGCCGTCGCCTCGGGGTCGCTGCTCAGCAAGCCGTTTTCGCGTCTCGAGCTGGCCCGCAAGGTGCGCGCCGCGATCGACGGACGCCTCTCGTCCTAGTCGCGTCACAAAGCTGAAATCCGACATCAGTTTCTGCACGCTAAATGCTGAAACAACTTAGCTTTTCGGCTTATCCACCCAGTTTTCCTCATACGTTGCCCAAGCCGCACTATCCGGCCGAAGCGACCAAGTTCCAAACAGTTAGGGAAATTGCTGGAAGTATTAACTCAATAGCACCTGCAAACTACCGTTCTGGAATGTTTTTCGCCGCAAAGAAAACGACGAGACTCAACATCGTTCCGGCATGTGAGTCGGTACGGGGGAATTGGGGACTCAACAGAATCAGAGCCGTATCAATGCGGCCTAACCCAATTCCTTCATCAATTTGGGCAATGGATTCCAGACCAAGGAGACAAGCCATGCGTTCCACTTTCAAGCGTCTGATCAAGGACGACTCCGGCGCCACCATGATTGAGTACGGCCTGATCGCCGCCCTCATCTCGGTTGCCGCGATCGTCTCCCTGACCGCCATGGGCGGTTCGCTGCAGACCATGTTCAACACCGTGTCGACCGCTCTCGACACGGCGGTCGGCGGCGGTGCCGAAGGCGGCGGCGAAGGCGGCGGCGAAGGCGGCGAGTAAGCGCCATCGCCTGACGTATCTGGGACGGCGCCTGGCGCCGTCCCTCTCTTTCCCTCGTTCGGAATGCGGATCGAATCATGGCTCTCCATGAGATGCTGATTCTCGCGCTGGTCGCGGCCCTGGCATGGGGCGCGGTCAACGACGTGATGTGGTTCCGCATTCCAAACGCGGTGCCGGTCGTCATTCTGGCGTTGTTCCCAGCCTATCTGCTGGCCGGCGGCCAGGGCATGGCGCAACTGCATTGGGCCATAGCGATCGCCGCAGGCACTTTCCTCGTGGGCGCCTTCATGTTCTCCCGCGGCTGGATGGGCGGCGGCGACGTGAAGCTGCTGACGGTGCTGGCGCTATGGGCCGGCCCCGCGCAATTTCCGACACTCCTGATCATGACGTCGCTCGCCGGCGGCGCGCTGGCCCTGATCGGGCTTCTGCCCGGCCGCGCTGCAATGATCGCCTGGGTCGCCCTCAATCTGCGGATCGCTCTCGCGCTGCCGGAAGCGCCGCGCTCCAACAGCGGCCGGCGCACACTGCCCTATGGCGTGGCGATCGCGTTCGGCGGGCTGATGCTCTGCGCGCAACTCAAACTGGCGGGCGCCGCCTAGGCGCAACGGAGGCATAGAATGCGCATCGGCAAGATCGCACTGGTCGCCATAGCCCTGCTGCTGGCGGGCGCGACGGCCTTCATGGCCAAGAGCTGGATCGACGCGGAACGGTCGGCCATCCGCAAGGCGTCCGCGCCGAAGCAGACCGGAGGCCAGCGGGTGCTCGTGGCGAAGACCAGGCTCGGCACCGGCCAGTTCATCAACCAGGAGAACGTACACTGGGTCGTGTGGCCCGAGTCCAGCATGTCTCCGGCGTATTTCGTCCAAGGCAAGCACAAGCTGGAGGACATCGTAGGCTCGGTGGTCCGCAATCCGGTCGGCGTCGGCGAACCGCTCAACACCGCCCGCGTCGTGTCGCCGAACGGCCGCGGCTTCATGGCCGCCGTGCTGCAGCCGGGCATGCGCGCGGTGTCGGTGCCGGTGACCCTTACAACCGGCATCTCGGGATTCATCTTCCCGGGCGACCGCGTCGACATCATTCTCACGCACACCTATCAGCAGGGCCAGGACGGGGCACGCGATCGCAAGGCGGGCGAAACCGTGCTGACCGACGTGCGCGTGCTGGCACTCGACCAGCGCACCGACAGCAAGCCGGGCGAAACGCATATCGCGCGCACCGTCACCTTCGAGGTGACGCCGAAGCAGAGCGAGACCCTGGCAGTGGCGCTCGATCTCGGCAAGCTGTCGCTGACCCTGCGCAGCCTGGCGCGCGACGAGGCCGCCGAAGCCGCCGAGACCGCCGCCGCCTCCGGCAGCAAGGTCAGCCGCACCAGCTTCACGCTCGACAGCGAGGCAAGCTCGCTGCTGGCCGGCAGCGGCAATGCGCGCACCAAGGTACGGGTGTTGCGCGGCACCGGTGACGAGAAGTAGCCATGCGCATCTCCAGGACCATCGCGGCGGTACTGGCGCTGGCCCTGGCCGGCGGCGCCATGCTGGCGCATCGCCTCGACCGTCGTGATCCGATGCATGCTGCCTCGGTGTGGATCGGTCCGGCGCCGGACAGCGACCGGGCGGTCAACGCCTCGCCCGATGCCGGCCCGCTGGTGCCGGTCCGAAGCGCCGACCCGGCCAAGGCGCAGATGGCGGCCTCGCCGGCCAATGGCCAGCCGATTGTCATCCTGCCCAGGCTCGAGGAAACGCCGAAGGAGCCACCGTCGAGCGTGTTGCGCACCGAGATGGCGACGGGCGATCCGGCCGCGGCGTCGAACGCTGCCGACCTGCCGACCGCCGACCTGCCGGCCGCCGCCATGGCGCCGAGCGGCCCGATCGACGAAAAGGTCGAGAGCGCCCCCCTCCCTGCACTGCCAGCCGCCTTCGAGACGGCGCAGGCCACCATGCCGGTGCCGCCGCGCCTCGTCGCCGCCCCGTCCCTGCCGCCGCCGCCGGCTTCCCCGGTGCAGCCGGCGCAGCAGACCCCGACCGCGCCGCCTCAGATGACACGGCCGCCACTCGACACGAGCGCGCCGCCGG
>JBFWZG010000151.1:0-2234 GCA_050185515.1 Reyranellaceae bacterium | reverse complement strand
GCGCCGCCGGTGCAGCCGGCCGCCGCCAACACGCTTTCGGGCGGCGCCGTATTCACGGGCACCAGCGGCAAGGATCTCAACATCGAGATCAATCGCGGCGCGCTGGTGCGCCTCAGCAACGCGGCCGACACGGTGTTCGTCGCCAATCCCGACATAGCCGACATCCAGGTGAAGTCGCCGCGCATGATCTACGTGTTCGGCAAGAAGGCCGGCGAAACCGTGCTCTACGCGGTCGATGCCGACGACAATGTGCTGATGAACTCGCGCGTCAAGGTCTCGCACAATCTCGCCGCCTTCCGCGCCGCCCTGCGCAGCGCAGCGCCGACATCGGCGGTCGAGGTGTCGACGGTCGGCGATTCGCTGGTGCTGAGCGGCGACGTCGGCTCGCCCGTCCAGGCCGAGAACGTGCGCCGGCTGGCGGCGCGCTTCGCGCCGGGCGAAGGCGCCGTCGTCAACCAGATGCGCGTTACCGCGCCGAACCAGATCAATCTTCGCGTCCGCATCGCGGAGGTAGCGCGCGAGGACCTCAAGCAGTTCGGCATCAACTGGGATGCGGTGATGAACATCGGCGGTTTCGCCTTCGGCCTTTTCACCGGCACCCCTGTCGTTCTCGGCGATTTCATCCCCGGCGGCGCCAATAGGATCAGCCGCCGCGGAAACAACGTTAACAACATCTATGGCGGCTATCAGAGCAGCAACTTCGACGTCAACGGGCTGATCGACGCCTTGGCGACCGAGAACCTGATCACCGTCCTGGCGGAGCCCAATCTCACCGCCATGTCGGGGGAAACAGCTAATTTCCTGGCCGGCGGCGAGTTCCCGATCCCGGTTGCGCAAACAGGTAACGCCGACGCCATCACCATCGAATTCAAGAAATTCGGCGTCGGTCTCGCCTTCACGCCAACCATTCTCGACAACGGCCGCGTCAACCTGAAGGTCCGCCCGGAAGTCAGCCAGCTTTCCACAGTCGGCAGCGTGCAGGCCACGGGCTTCAACATTCCTTCGCTCACGACGCGCCGGGCGGAAACCACGGTCGAACTCGCCAGCGGCCAGAGCTTCGCCATCGCCGGCCTGCTGCAGAACAACTCCGTTCAGGACGCCAACAAAGTGCCCTTCCTGGGCGATGTGCCGATCCTCGGCGCGCTGTTCAAGTCCGATCGCTACCGGCGCAACGAGACGGAGCTGGTGATCGTCGTCACCCCCTATCTTGTCAACCCGGTATCGGCCAACACCATCGCCGCCCCGACCGACGGATTCGTGCCGCCGACCGACGGCCAGCGCATCCTGTACGGCTCGACGCGCGGCCAGACGGTGGTCGAAGGCGCGCCGGTCGTGCGCGGGCCGGACGGCAACGCGTTGATCGGCCCGGCCGGCTTCCAGCTCGATTGAGTAGTACGCCATGACCAGCATCCCGCTTCGCCTCGCTCTCGCCGCCGCCCTGTCGATGGCTGGCCTGTCGCTGGCGGCGTGCGGCGATTCGCAGCCCGAATGGTCGACAACGCAGGCGCCCAAGCACAACAAGGTCAGCATCGCGCGGCAGGAGCACGTCGTGCGCTTCGCGCATGGCCGCAGCGATCTGGCGCCGGACGAAGCGGCGCGACTAGCCGAATTCCTGGGAGCGCAGGGCGGCCAGCCCGATGCCGGCGCCACCATTTCGGTCGGCCCGTCCACCGGCCCGAGCAGCGTCGGCGGCGGGCGCGCGCGGGCGGTGCGCGATGCGCTGGCCCGGCGCGGCTATGGCAGCGTCGACGTGATCCATACCGGCAGCGACACCGGCGGCGTCAACCAGGTGACCGTCGCGGTCAACCGCTACGTGGTGACGACGCCGCGCTGCCCCGATTTCAGCAAAGCGTCGGAGTACAACTACACCAACACGGTCTCGTCCAATCACGGCTGCGCCACTGCGCATAATCTCGGCGTCATGGTCGCCGACCCGGCCGATCTCGCCCGCGGTCGTCCGACCGGGGCGCAGGACGGCACCCAGGCCGTGCTTGGCGTGCAACGCTATCGCGTCGGCAAGGTGACGCCTCTGATTGAGGACGACACGGGTTCGCCCTCGGGTTCCCAGTCCGGGGGGCAGTGATGTCCGGGCTGGCCGCCGACAATGGCCAACCACCCCGACGCGGCGCGCCGCCCCGCGCGGCGATCGGACTCGTCGCCGACCAGGCCACCCTCGAAACCCTGAACGACGCCGCCACCCGCCGCGGCATCGCCTGCGCCTTCGCGCTGGGCGG
>JBFWZG010000150.1:0-7938 GCA_050185515.1 Reyranellaceae bacterium | reverse complement strand
TTGTCGGAGGCCGGCCCGTCGATGGCGCCGGCCAGGAACATCGGCTGGTTGGCGACGACGCCGACCGGCCGCCCGTCGATGCGGATCAGCGAGGTGACGATGGCGCGGCCATAGGCCGGCTTGAGCTCGAGCACGCTGTCCTTGTCGGCCAGGATCTCGATCGCCTTCTTCACGTTGTAGGCGCGCTTGGGGCTTTCGGGCACCACGTCGCGCATGGCGGACTGGTCCGGCGCCTCGCCCTTGGTATGCGGGCCGCGGAAATAGCCCAGGTATTTCTTGGCCGCCGCGATCGCCTCGGCCTCGTCCTCGACCAGAATGTCGATGACGCCCGACGCCACGTGCACCGACGCCGGCCCCAGCTCCTCCGGCGTCAGCTTGACGCCCAGCGCGGCCTCGACCAGCGGCGGGCCGGCCATGCCCATGGACGAGCCCTTGGTGGCGATCAGCACGTCGCACATGCCGGCGAGGTTGGCGTGCCCGGCGAAGGCGCGGCCGGGCAGGATGCCGACGGTCGGCACCAGTCCCGACAGCCGGGCGAAGGTGACGAAGGTCGGCGTCGAGCCGCGATTGTTCACCAGCATGTCGTGCGGCCGCGCGCCGCCGCCGTCGAGCCAGCAGATCACCGGCAGGCGGTGTCGCTCGGCATGGGCGAACATGCGGCTGATCTTGGGATGGTTGACGGCGCTCTGCGTGCCGGCATGCACGGTGTAGTCGTAGACCACGATGTCGACCGGCGCGCCGTTGACGCGGCCAGTGCCCATGATCAGCCCGTCGGCGGCGCCTTCCATGCCCTCGGTGGCGGGTCGCGCCAGCCCGCCATATTCGACGAAGCTGCCGGCGTCGAGCAGGCCGGCGATGCCTTCGCGCGCCGTCCAGCGGCCACGCTTGCGCTGCTTCTCGACCGATTTAGGCCGCGCCGCGTCCTGGATGGCGGCCCGCGCGTCCAGCGCGCGCTGCAGGTCGGGCCGCGGCTTCTTGTCGTTGCTGTCCTTGGGCATATCAGTGTCTCCGGCCTCAGGCCTTGATCTTGAGGGAGCGCTGCTCGAGCTTGTCGCGCTTGATGACGATGCCGGCCTTCTCGCGGTCCCACGTATCGGCGGTGATCGCCTCCTCGCGCAGCACGTTCTTCTGCACCTTCTGGGTCGGCGTCTTGGGCAGCTCCTGCATGACCCGCACATAGCGCGGGATCATGAAATGCGCCATGCGCGGGCGCAGGAACTCGATCAGCGCCACCGGATCGACGGTGGCGCCGGGCACCGGCGCGACCACGGCCAGCACCTCGTCCTCCGACAGCTCGCTGGCGACGGCGACCACGGCTGCCTCGCGCACGTCGGGATGGGCGCAGATCTCGGCCTCGACCTCGAAGGAGGAGATGTTCTCGCCGCGCCGGCGGATGGCGTCCTTCATGCGGTCGACGAAGAAGAAATTGCCCGCCTCGTCGCGGCGGAAGGCGTCGCCGGTGTGGAACCAGCCGTTGCGCCACGCCTTGGCTGTGGCCTCCGGGTTCTTGTGGTAGCCCGAATTCATCGCCCAGGGCAGGTCGGTGCGCACGATCAGCTCGCCGACTTCGCCGTGCGCCACCTCGCAGTCGTTCTCGTCGACGATGCGGCATTCGGCGCCGGGACGCACCACGCCGCAGGTGCCCTTGATGTCGGGATCCTTCTGCGAATAGATCGGGCAGGACACCTCGGTCATGTTGAAGGTGGTGTAGATGTCGATGCCGAAGCGGCGGCCGAACTCCAGCGCGTCGTCTGGCAGCGGCACCATCACCGCCATGCGCAGCGTGTGGTCGCGATCTTTCGGGCCGGGCGGCTGCTTCATCAGGAACGGCGCCATGGCGCCCAGCAGGGTCAGCATGGTGGTGCCGGTCTGGCGCACCTTGTCCCAGAAATTATGGGTGTTGAATGATTCGACCAGGGCGAAGGAGGCGCCGCGGATCAGCATGCGGTAGATCGCGCCGGTGCCGCCGGCGTGGAACATCGGCAGGTTGACCATGTTGCGGTCGTCCGGCGTCACGGCATGGAAGGCCGCGCCGGTGGAGTAGAGATGCAGATAGGACGACAGCACGCCCTTGGACGGGCCGGTGGTGCCGGAGGTGTAGATGACGTTCTGCGTGTCCCAGGGCGCGATCTCGCGCGCTGGCGGCGCCGGTTCGGCCGGGCCGGCGGTCAGGGTCGATTCGGGGAGAATTTCGAGGCGCGGATCGCGCCAGTCGGTTTCGCCTATCGAGACGACGCGGCGCAGCTGTGCCAGCTCGACGTCCGCCAGCCGCTCGATCAGGCGCGAATCGCCGATCATCAGGGTGGCGTCGGAGTTGGCCACGACGTGCTCGAGCAGCCGGCCACGATAGGAAGTGTTGATCGGCACGTAAACCGCGCCGATATAGTTGAGGCCGAACCAAGTCAGCAGCGTGATCGGTCCGTTGCCCTGCCACGACAGCACGAAATCGCCCTGCGATACGCCGGCCTGCTGCAGGCTGGCGGCGACCCGGGCGACCCTTCGACGCAGCTCGGCGTAGGTCCAGCTCTCGCCATCCTCGAACACCGCGAAAACCTTGTCCGGCGTCTCGCGCGCCCGCCGGTCCAGCAGGGGCCGCAGGACGCAGTCTTCGGGCGGCGGCATGCGCGGGTCGATTCTCATCGCGTAACCTTTTTTATGAATGGCCATTCATTTTGTATCCGTTTGTAGTACCCTAGGCGCGGGTCGGCAAGGCCGATCGACCGAAAAGAGCGTCGAATCGGGCGCGGCAGGGAGGCAAGCCATGCAAGGCATAAATCGCGCGCTCGAGGCGCTGAGCGGCGCTCTGGACACGATCGGGAAAGTGGTGCTGCTGATCACCATGCTGCACGTCACCGCCGACGTGGTGCTGCGCTACGTGTTCAACAGCCCGCTGGCAGGCACGATCGAAATCTCGTCATTCTACTACATGATCGCGGTTGTTTTCCTGCCGCTGGCGGCGGTGGAACTGCGCAACGGGCACATCTCGGTCGAGATCGTCGCGCAGTATCTCAGTGAGGCGAGCCAGCGCATCCTGATCGGCTTCGTCTGCCTGCTGGCCGCGGTCTATTACGGGCTTCTGACCTGGCGCATGGGCGCCGTCGCGATCGAGAAATGGCATGTCGGCGAGACCTATGCCAGCTCGCTCGACATCGCGATCTGGCCGCCGCGTTTCCTGATGCCGCTGGGCTGCGGCCTGCTGGTGGTGGTGCTGGTGGTCAAGGCGATGCGGCTGTTTGCGGGCGATTCGCAGCCGCTGCACGTCGCGCAGGACGAGCATTTCGAGGAATAGGAAGAGAACATGTCAGACATCGAACTTTCCTTCCTCGCGCTCGGCGTCCTGCTGCTGCTGCTGTTCCTGCGCGTGCCGATCGCGGTGGCGCTCGGCCTGGTGTCGTTCTTCGGCATCTGGGTGGTGCTGGGGCTGAAGACCGCCGTCGGCATCATCAGCGCCATCCCGCACGAGGTAGTGGCCAACTGGACCCTGACCTCGGTGCCGATGTTCCTGCTGATGGGCTATGTCTGCCACCATGCGAAGCTGACGCACGGGTTGTTCGAGGCGGCGCGATTGTGGCTGTCGCCGCTGCCGGGCGGGCTGGCCATCGCCTCGATCGGCGCCGGCGCCGGCTTCTCCGCCGTCACCGGCTCGTCGGTGGCCTGCGCCGCCGCCATCGGCCGCATCGCCATCCCCGAGATGGTCAAGAGCGGCTACGACAAGCGGCTGGCCGCCGGCGCCTGCGCGGCGGCCGGCACGATCGGCTCGATGATCCCGCCCTCGATCCTGCTGCTGCTCTACGGCATTTTCGTCGAGGCCCCCATCGGGCCGCTGTTCCTCGCCGGTTTCCTGCCCGGCATCCTGACGGCGCTGATGTACTGCGCCGTTATCGTGCTGGCGGTGAAGGTCAACCCCGCCATCGCGCCGAAGACGGGGCAGGGCGCCACCTGGGGCCAGCGCCTGCTGGTGCTGCGCCACACGACGCCGACCCTGCTGCTGATCTTCGGCGTGTTCGGCGGCCTGCTGTCGGGCGTCTTCACCCCGACCGAGGCCGGGGCGGTGGGCGCCGCGCTGGCGCTGGTGATCGCGCTGGGCATGCGCACGCTGACCTGGGACACGCTGAAGCAGGCGCTGGGCGAGACGCTGCACAGCACGGCGGCGATCTTCGTCATCGCCATCGGCGCGCATCTGCTGACCCGCTTCCTGGCGCTGGCCGGATTCACCGACTTCCTCGGCGGCTTCGTCGACGACGCCGGCATCGAGCCGCTGGTGCTGATGCTGATGGTCTGCGCCGCCTATCTGGTGCTGGGCATGTTCCTCGACCCGCTGGGCATCATGCTGCTGACCCTGCCGATCTTCATGCCGCTGATCGACGGCGCCGGCATCAACCTGATCTGGTTCGGCATCCTGATCGTCAAGCTTCTGGAGATCGGGCTGATCACCCCGCCGGTCGGGCTCAACGTCTTCGTCATCAAGGGCGTGGTCGGCAACCTGGTCAGTACCGAGGCGATCTTCCGCGGCATCCTGTGGTTCCTCGCCGCCGACATCGTGACGCTGGCGCTGCTGGTGCTGATCCCCGACATCTCGCTGATCCTGCCGCGGCTGCTGGGCTACGGCGGCTGACCCGCCGTCGGGCAGGTACGAAAAAAGGGCGCCCCGCGGGGCGCCCTTTGCGTTTGGTCTTCGCTGCAGGTTACTGCACGAAGTAGGTGGCGGGATCGACCTTGCTGACGATTTCCTCGCGGACCCGGACCTTGAACTTGGCGAGATCCTTGCCGGTCTCCTCCCAGATCTTCTGCCACTTTGTGTTCAGCGACTCGATCGACTCGACCATCTTGTCGGCGTCGGCGATGTTGTACTTGGTCTTGCCGAGCTCGATGCCCTTGACCTTCACGTCCTTGATGAAGGCGTCGACCTTCTCCTTCACCGCCGGACCGGGCGGGTGGATCGAGATGCCCTTCTTGGCGCTTTCCTCGAGGGCCTGCTCGCCGGTCTTGCCGTAGCCGTAGGCGATGTCGAGATTGGCGTCCATCGCCGATTCCAGCACCGCCTTGCGCTGCGGCGTGGTGAGGCTCTTCCATGTCGCCGGATTGAAGGTGAAGGTGTTGATCGAGCGATAGACGCCGAAGTTGATCAGGGTCACGTCCTTGACCATGTCCCACAGCCCGTAGGTCTTCATCGAGCTCGGCACGTGGATCACCGCCTCGACCAGGCCGCGATTGAGCGCCTCGTACTGCTCGGAGGAGGGCACGTTGACCGGCACGGCGCCCAGCGTCTTGATGAACTCGTCCCAGAAGCCGCCATTGGAGCGGATCTTGCGGCCGTTGTAGTCGGCCAGGCTGTCGAGCTTGACCTTGGACATGATCACCATGCCCGGCACGGCGCCAGCGCCGGTGAACACGTTACCCTGCTTCTTGAAGTCCTCGAGGCAGGGCTTGCAGTTCAGGAACACCCATTCGGAGGTGGCGGCGACGACCGGCACCGGATCGACGCCGATGGCCGACAGGTCGTTGGCGAAGCCGCCGAGATGGGGGAACTCCGCGGTGTGGTAGCCGACGATGACGTAGCCGAGATCGACCACGCCGTCGCGGATGCCTTCGGCCGCCGCGCGGGGGCCCAGCAGGGCGCCGCCGTTGAAGGTCTTGATCGTGATCTCGCCCTTGGTGCGGTCCTCGACATACTTGGCGAACGGCACCCAGCCATTGGCGACGGTGTCGTTCTTGGGCGGCAGATGGGTGCTGGCCTTCAGTTCACGCGCCTGCGCCGGCGCGATGGCGGCGGCGATGGCCGTGGCGAAGGCGAGGCCGTACGCTACGCGTCTCAGGTTCATCGGTCGTTCTCCCTTGCTGTGCCGCATTCGTCCCGGTTGCGGCGGTCGTCGGATTATGACTGAATGGTCATATACTATAAAGGCCCAAAAGCAACATTCGGGATCTGCGATGGAAAAGGCGGAAAAGGACGGGCGCGCACTGCTGGCGGAAATCGAAGCGGCGCGGGCGCAACTGCAGGACGCGGCGCGGCCGGAGGCGATCGCCCGCCAGCACGGGCGCGGCAGGCTGTCCGCCCGCGAGCGGGTGGAACTGCTGGTCGATCCCGGCAGCCTGCGCGAATTCGGTTCGCTGGTTTCGGGCGAGGGCGCCCACCAGGTGGGGCGCGACAAGGCCCCGGCCGACGGGGTGATCACCGGCACGGCGACCCTGGACGGGCGGCCGGCGGTGGTGGCGGTGCAGGACTTTACCGTGTTCGGCGGCAGCATCGGCGTACTGGGCAGCGCCAAGACGCAGCGCGCCCTGCAGGTCGCGATCACCCGCGGCATCCCGCTGGTGCTGGTGCTCGACGGCGGCGGGCACCGCATCCAGGGCGGCCAGGATTCGCGGCATTTCGCGCACGCCAACACCATGTTCCACAATTTCGCCCGCGCCTCGGGCTGGGTGCCGATGGTGGCGCTGATGCTGGGCGCGGGTTTCGCCGGCCCGACCAACTACGCCGGCATGTCGGATTTCGTCGTCATGGTGCGTGGCCAGTCGACCATGGGCCTGGCCGGCCCGGCGCTGGTCAAGGCGGGCACCGGCGAGGACATCGACCAGCTGGCGCTGGGCGGCGCGGAGGTGCAGGTCGATCGCCAGGGGCTGGCCGATCTCGGCGTCAAGAGCGAGGCGGAAGCCATCGCCGCGGCGCGGCGCTTCCTGTCCTACCTGCCGACCAACGCGCAGCGCGAGCTGCCCATCATCGCCAGCGACGATCCGACGGATCGTCGCGAAGAGGCGCTGCTCGATCTGGTGCCGAACAACCCGCGCAAGTCCTACGACGTGCGCAAGGTCGCGGCGCTTATCGCCGACCGCGACTCGATCTTCGAACTGAAGCCGACCTACGCCGCCAACGTCGTCACCCTGCTGGCGCGGCTGGGCGGCCGGCCGGTCGGCATCGTCGCCAACCAGCCGCAGCGGCTGGGCGGCATGCTGGACTCGAACGCCTGCGATAAGATGGCTCACTTCATCGCGCTGTGCGACGCCTACGGGCTGCCTCTGGTGTCGCTGATCGACATTCCGGGGTTCTCGATCGGCTCCTCGGCCGAACGCACCTCGCTCGGCAGGCGCTCGGCCAAGCTGATCCACGAATGGGGCAACGCCAGCGTGCCGCGGGTGTCGATCGTGCTGCGCAAGGGCTACGGGCTGGGCTATTTCGCCATGGCCGGCGGGCGCAGCTTCGCCGCCGACGCCAGCTTCGCCTGGCCGACGGCGCAGATCTGCGCCATGTCGGTCGAAGGCTCGGTCGACGTCGCCTTCCGCAAGGAATACGAGGCGGCGCCCGATCCGCAGGCCAGGCGCCAGGAGATGATCGACCGCATCCGCGCCCAGATCAGCTCGATGCGGGCGGCCGAGGGCTTCGGCATCGACGAGATCGTCGATCCGCGCGACACGCGCCGGCTGCTGATCGAGATCTTCGAGGCGGCGCCGCGGCGGCGGCCCTCCGACCATCCGCCGAAAATCCGCTCGATCGCGCCGATCTGAGGCGCGACAATCGCCAACGGCGCAGGGCAGAACAGGCACAGGGCAGGACCATGACGACAGACCAACGCATTCCCGCTCCCGACATCTGCGTGCTGCGGCCGCTGCTCGAGCGGCGCGCGGCCGAGCATGCCGACCGCGTCTATGCGATCTTTCCCGACGGCCAGCAATGGACCTACGGCGAGACGCTGCAGCATGTGCGCCGCACGGCGCGGCAGCTGCAGGAGCTTGGCGTCAGGCAGGGCGACACGGTGCTGGTGTGGCTGCCCAACGGCGCCGACATACTGCGCGTGTGGTACGCCATCAACTATATCGGCGCCGTCTACGTGCCGATCAACACCGCCTATCGCGGCCGCCTGCTCGAGCACGTGGTGGAGAATTCCGACGCCAAGGTGGCGATCGTGCATGCCGGGCTGGCGGAGCGGCTCAACGACGTCA
>JBFWZG010000149.1:0-7975 GCA_050185515.1 Reyranellaceae bacterium | reverse complement strand
ACGGCGGGCGAGAAATAGAGCGAGCCGAAGGCGGCGCGCAGGTAGAAATCGCTGCGGTCCCACATCGAGGTCGATATTTCGGCGGCGACGGGCGAGCGGGCCAGGCGGTGGATGGCGTCGTGCAGGCGGCGGTTGAGGTGGCGGTAGCGCGGGTCCTGATCGTCGGGCGCGCCGCCATCCCTGGATTCCAGCAGGACTTCGTGCGCCAGTTTCTGCAGCGCCTCGGCCTCGTGCACGGTGCGGCGTTCGGCAGCGAGGCGGCAGACCAGGCCCTCGCTGCGCGCGAAGAGCTGGAAGAAATCCCCTACCGACTCGGGCTGCGGCGACACCACGCGACAGCCGATCTGCGGCAGCACCTGGATGAAGCCTTCGCCGGCCAGGCGCCGCACCGCATCCATCACCGGCTGGCGACTGACACCCATGGCGCGGGTGACGGCGGCGATGGAAACCGGCTGGCCGGGCTCCAGGCCGCCATCAAGCAGAAGTCCCTTGAGGTAAGCGGCGCAGCGATCGGCCAATGTGGCGCCGCTTTCGACCAGCTCAGGGTCAGGTTGCGGCAAATTTCGCATATTTATCAATGATCTGGACATAGTACAATGCTAGCATGCCAGTTTGCGGGACGCGATGGGAAAGGATGGGATCAGAGAGGCGACACTCTATGCTTGCCAAGTCACAAATAGGAGGAACGATGCGGATCAGATCCATCAATGCGCCCGAGGTGCAGGCGCCCAAAGGCGGCTATGCCGGACTGTGCGAAGTCACGGGCGCGCAACGCCTGGCCTTCGTCAGCGGCCAGATTCCTGCCCACGCCGATGGCAGTGTGCCGCCCGACTTTCTGACGCAGGCGCGGCTGGCCTGGGCCAATGTCGAGGCGCAGCTCAAGGCGGCCGGCATGACGCTCGACAACCTGGTCAAGGTCACAACCTTTCTCTCCGACCGCCAGTACAATTTGCAGAACCGCCAGGTGCGGCAAGAGGTGCTTGGCCAACGTACGCCCGCGCTCACTGTCATCATCACCGGCATTTTCGACAGCGCCTGGCTCTTGGAGATCGAGGCCATCGCGGCGGCGTGAGCTTGACTTGGCGGCGCGACTTACTATGTTGATCGGGTCATGCACACGAACCACATTTTCCAGCGCCCCCTGCATCATGCAGGCTGCCTGATCGCGGGCTCCTAGCCCCGAATCGAAGTCGCTTAGCGCCTCCGGTTCGGGGCGCACTTAGTCAATCCCGTTCGATCAACCTGCCACGGAGCTGCTTCGCAGCAATCCGGGCTTTTGTGCTTTTGCCGTCAAAGAAGGTCACAGCCATGCCAACCACCGTGAGCATTTCGTCCCAGCCGCAGATCTTCCTGTCGACCGCCGATTTCGGCCGGCTCGAGGCGCTGGCCGCTGCCTCGCTTGACAAGTTCCCCGCTGCCGCCGGTCTGCTGCTGAAGGAGATCGACCGCGCCGAGGTGCGCCCGCAAGCGGAACTGCCGCGCGACGTCGTCGCCATGCACTCGCAGGTGCGGTTCCGCGACGAGGCATCAGGCGCGGTGCGCCGCGTTCAGATCGTCTACCCGCACGAAGCCGACATTGCGGCCGGCCGCATCTCGGTGCTGACCCTGATCGGCGCGACGCTGATCGGACTGCGCGCCGGCCAGTCGATCGACTGCCCCACGGTAGACGGGCAGAGCCGTATCCTGAAGGTGCTGAGCGTGGAAAGCGCCTAGCGGGGCGCCGCCGCTCGCCGGAGCCGGTCGTTGATAGCTTCGCCCAGGCCGCGGTCGGGGATCGGCATGACGGCGATGCATTCGAGGCCGGGACGATCCAGCGCGCGCATCGCGGCGAAGAGGTTGGCGGCGGCTTCGGCCAGATCGCCGCTTTGGGAGAGATTGACGGTGAGGCCGGCGCCTTGCAGCGGTGCCGGGCCGAAGGCCAGCAGGCCTTCCAGCGGCGAGACGTCGGTGGCTTCCAGCCGCATCGGCAGAGCCGGCGCGTAGTGACTCTCAAGCATGCCGGGCGAGTGCAGGGGGCCTCCGGCCTTAACGTCCTGCACCGAACCGGCGACGCGGGCGATGTCCTCTCGAGTGATGCCGCCCGGCCGCAGCAGGACCGGCGTCTCGCCGCTGGCATCGACCACGGTCGATTCCACGCCGATCAGGCAGGGGCCACCATCGAGCACGATGTCGACGGCATCGCCCAGCGATTGCACGACGTGCTCCGGCCGGGTCGGGCTGATGGCGCCGGAGCGGTTGGCGCTCGGGGCGGCGATCGGCCGGTCGGCCGCCCGTAGCAGCGCCTGCGCCAGCGGGTGGCGCGGTACGCGGATCGCCGCGGTATCGAGACCGGCGCTGACCAGCAGCGAGAGCGCGCAGTCGGCCCGGCGCTTGAGCACCAGGGTCAGCGGCCCGGGCCAGAAGGTGGCGGCCAGTTTCTCCGCAAGCGGCGTCCAGACGACGTGGCGCTGCGCTATGCCGCTATCGGGCACGTGTACGATCAGCGGGTTGAAGCGCGGTCGCTCCTTGGCGGCGAAGATGGCGGCCACGGCGCGGTCGTCGGTGGCGTCGGCGCCCAGCCCGTACACGGTCTCGGTCGGCAGCGCCACGGTATGGCCGGCGCGAATGGCCGCGGCGGCCTGGGCGATGCTGTCGGCAGTGGGTTCGAGGATGCGGGCCATGGCGGGCTCCCCATAGCACCGAAGGCGAACGCCTGCCATGCCAACAAAGCATGAGGAGCGGGACGGGAAGGCGATTAGGCTGGCGCGCCCGCCGACAGTCTCTTCCGATGACCGCCACCCTGCCGAAACAGCCTGCGCCCATCGTCACGCCCCTGCGCGCCATCTGGGTCGGCATTTCGCTGCAATCGATCAGCGACGAGGTGTTCCGTCTCGCCGTGGTGTGGATGGCGATCGGGCTGGTCGGCACCGCCGCCTCCGCCCTGCCGGCGATCCAGTATTTCTGCGCCTTCTTCATCGGCATGACCGCCGGCGCCATCGCCGACCGGTTCGCCCCGCGCACCACAATGGTCGGCGTCACCTGGGTGCGCGCGGCCTTCGTGCTGCTGCCGCTGGCGGCAGGGCTGGTGGTAGGGCCGTCCTTTCCGGTTCTGGTGATTGCCGCCGTCGGCGTGGCGGGCATGAGCGCTTTCTTCAATCCGGCGATGCATGCCTCCGTGCCGCGGCTGGCCGAAAACCCGGGCCAGATGCAGGCGATCAACGCCACCTTCGACGTCACCTTCCGGCTGGCCCGCCTGATCGGGCCGTTCCTGGGCGGGGCGCTGGCGCTGGTGCTGCGCGTCGAGCAGTTCCTGCTGGTCGCCGCCTGCGGCATGGTCCTGGCCGGTGTCGCGCTATCCTGCGTCGGGCCGAAACTGGCGACCCCGTTCGAGCGGCCGGTCGGCGAGAGCGCCGACACGCTTCTGGCGCGGCTGGGCCGCGGCATCGTGATGGTGCGGCGCGATACGGTGATCTTCCGCCTGCTGATGGCGAACATCGCGACCATCGGCGTGTGGACGCTGGCCATCACCGTCGGGCTGGCGATGATGATCGAGGATCATCCGCCGCAGGGCTTCGAGGCGCGACCGCTGGTGGCGCTCTCCATCGTGCTCGGCGTCTACGGCGTCGGCGATATCCTTTCGAATCTCGTGGTGTCGCGCGCCCATCCGCGTGACCGCTGGGCCTACATGCATTCGGGCTACATCATCATGGGGCTGGGCATCGTCGCCTTGCCACTGCCGCTGCTTTTCCATGTCGGCTCGCTGGAGCTGGCAACGATGGCGGCGCTGGCGGCTTTCACCGGCTTCGGCGGGCCGCGCTTCTTCCTGCTGATGCTGACCGAGTTCCAGATGCGCCTGAACGGCACCGACCTGACGGCCCTGCTGCGTCTGCGCGTGGCGCTGCAGGCGGCGGCGATGGCCTCGTGCGGCGCGCTGGGCCTGGTGCTGTTCGACGCCATTGGCCCGGCCTGGACGGTGATCGCCTGCGGCGTCGCCATCTTCGCCATCGCCGTCATCGGCTGGCGGGCAAGGCCAGCGGAGATGGCGGTCTAGACGGAATCCGGTTGCGTTCGGCCGGAACCTATTTCCCGCCCCAGGCGACGAAGTGCGGATTGCGGAATCCGGGCTTGCCGTAGAGGAAAGGGGCGCCTTCGGCGGTAGTGACTGTACCGCCCGCCGCTTCCAGCACCGCCTGTCCCGCGGCGGTGTCCCATTCCATGGTCGGGCCGAAGCGGGGATAGAGGTCGGCCTCGCCCGAGGCGATCAGACAGAATTTTAGCGATGAGCCGGCTTCCTTGCGTTCGGCGATGGCGAACTGCTCGAGGAAGTCCTCGAGATCGTGGTTCTTCCACGAGGCGTGCGAGCGGGAGGCGAAGATGGTACGGCCGGCCGGCGGGATCTGGCGCACGGCGATCGGCCGCTTCGCGCCGCCGGATATCTCCTCGGCGATGGCGCCGTCGGGCCCGCGCAGGCCGCGCCACAGCCGGTCGAAGGCCGGGGCGCCGACCACGCCGAGCAACGGCCGGTCCTTGACGACCAGGGCGATGTTGACGGTGAACTCGCCGTTCTTCTTGATGAATTCCTTGGTGCCGTCGAGCGGATCGACCAGCCAGAACACGCCTTTTTCGGTGTTGGGCTGGCGGCCCGCAGCCATCTCCTCCTCGGCGATCACCGGGAAGACCGGATCGAGCGCGTGCAGGCCGCGCAGGATGATGGCCTCGGCGGCATGGTCGGCGGCGGTGACGGGCGACTTGTCGTCCTTGTGCGTGACATGGATGCGCTCGGCATAGACCTCCATGATCGCGCGCCCGGCTTCCTGGGCGATTTCGGTCACGGCATCGAGGGTCTGGCGAGTCAGCAAGCGATCGGCGGCGTCGACGGCATGGGCGGGAGAGGCGAAAGCGGTGGGGACGGCGGTACCTGAACTCATTGCGCGGCGACTGGCCTTTTCTGATTTACGGCGCCGGGTCCGACGGGCGGATCGCCGGAGCAGGTTGTGCGATGGAGCTCGCGGCGGAAGCCATCGTAGTCGTTGATGGCATAGTGCTGCGTGCAGCGATTGTCCCACATGGTCAGCGTGCCCTGCTGCCAGCGATTGCGGCAGATGAACTCGGGCCGCGTCGAGTGGTCGAACAGGAATTCGAGCAGCGGCGCGCTTTCGGCCGAAGTCATGTCCTTGAACCGCAACGTGTAGACCTGATTGACGTAGAGCGCCTTGCGCCCGGTCTCGGGATGCACCCGCACGACGGGATGGGTCAGCTCGGCCTCGGCCTCCTCGCCGGTGCGGATCTTCATCGAGCGCGCCTGACTCTTGTCGGCGTAGATGCCCTGGCGGCCATAGGGCCGCTTGGCCGAATGCACGGCCTCGAGCCCATCGAGAAGCGCTTGCATGCCCGGCGACAGGGTTTCGTAGGCCAGATACTGGTTGGCCCACATGGTGTCGCCTCCATAGGGAGGCACTTGCAGCGCGTAGAGGAAAGTGCCAGCAGGAGGCGCCTCCTGGAAGCTCCAGTCGGAATGCCAGTTGCCGCCGAAATTCGCCTTGCGGCGCTCGTCGGCTTCCTTGATCACGGCCAGCACGTGCGGATGGTCGGTGCTGATGCCGTCGACGAACGGCTCCTTGCCGAACGGGCCGAAATAGGAGGTGAAGCGTTCGAGATCGCCGTCGCTCATCTTTTGGCCGGGATAGAAGAGCACCAGGTGCTCCATCCACGCGGCGCGCAGGGTGGCGACCGTTTCGGCGTCGAGCGGCTGGGCCAGATCGATGCCGGTGACTTCGGCGCCCAGCGCGCCGGCGGTACGCTTTATCTCTATGCGGTCGTTGCGGGCCATGTTTCCTCCGCCATTCCGGCTGGTTATGCTGCGATTGTCGCAAGCGCCCCGCGCTGCGGCAATCGCTTTCGGTTCCGCGGCCCGGAACCTGCCGGAGCCTGCTTCATGAACCCACCCGCGCCGCTGGGCATTCTGTCCGCCATTCCCGAGGAGTTGCGCCATCTGGAAGACCGGGAGGACGGCAGCGATACCATCGCCGGGCTGGTGTTTCACAAGGGTCGCATCGAGGGACGTCAGGCGGTATTTGTCGAAACCGGCATTGGCAAGGTCAACACGGCGCTGACCGCCACCATCCTGGCGCAGCAATATGGCTGCCGCGCGCTGGTGTTCGGTGGCGTCGCCGGCGGGGTCGATCCGATGCTGGGGGTCGGAGACGTGGTGGTGGCGACAAGGCTCGTGCAGCACGACTACGGCGTCGTGATCGACGGTCGGATCGAGGCTTACCAGCCGGGCGTGGCGCCGCTGCCTGGCGTCGATTCGACACACGGCTACGACATGCCTGCCGGCCTGCGGGAAGAGCTGCGCGCCGCCCTTGCCGGCGTAAATCTGCCGGCGGTGGCGGCAGGCGTGACCGGCGACGCGCCACGCCACCCGCAAGTGCATTTCGGCACCATCGTCAGTGGCGATACGTTCGTGAACTGCGGCGTTACCCGCGAGCGGCTCGAAAACGAGTTCGGCGCGCTGGCTGTCGAGATGGAAGGCGCTGCGATGGCGCAGGTTTGCGAACGCTTCGGCCTGCCCTGGGTGGTGGTGCGCTGTCTGTCCGATCTCGCCGGCGTCGACAGCCATCTCGACTTTCCCGCCTTCCTGCCGCTGGCGGCGCGGGCGGCGGCGGCGGTGGTGCGGCGAGCGGTGCACGCCCTGTGACGGGCGTCACAGCAATTCCATCCAGCGCGCGTCTAATCGCGTATGCTGCTGGGACGCGGTCGGCAAGCGGGAGGCGGAGATGGTCAAGATTGCGGTGCTGGACGACTACCAGAACGTGGCGCTGAAATCGGCCGACTGGTCAGTCCTGTCGAAGGACGCGCAGGTCACGGTCTTCAACGATCACGTCGCCGACAGGACGAAGCTGATCGAGCGCCTGAGCGATTTCGACGTCGTGTGCGCCATGCGCGAGCGCACGCCGCTGTCCGGCGACATCATCGCGGCGCTGCCAAAATTGAAGTTGATTGTGACTACCGGCATGCGCAACGCGTCGATCGACGTCAAGGCGGCGCAGGCGCGGGGCGTGACGGTCTGCGGCACCGGCGGCGTCGGCCATCCGACGGCGGAACTCACCTGGGGCCTTATCCTGGCCTTGTCACGCAACATCGCATCGGAAGCGGCGGCGATGCGGCAGGGCGGCTGGCAGACGACGATCGGAAAAAGCCTCAAGGGCAGCAAGCTGGGCGTCATTGGGCTCGGCAAGCTTGGCGCCCAGGTGGCGCGCATCGGCCTTGCCTTCGGCATGGAGGTGACCGCCTGGAGCGAGAACCTGACGGCGCGGCGGGCGGCGGAAGTCGGCGCCCGGCTGGTCGATAAGCAGACGCTGCTGTCGGAGGCCGATTTCGTCACCATCCATCTGGTGCTGAGCGCGCGCAGCCGCGGGCTGATCGGCGCGGGCGATCTGGCGCGGATGAAGAAGACGGCGTTTCTGGTCAACACCTCGCGTGGCCCGATCGTCGACGAGGCGGCGTTGATCGCGGCGTTGAAGGCGGGAACCATCGCCGGCGTCGGTCTGGACGTCTACGACGTCGAACCGCTGCCGGCCGGCCACACGCTGCGCGGCCTGCCCAATGCGGTGCTGACGCCGCATCTGGGTTACGTCACCGACGACACCTATGCGGTTTTTTACGGCGAGACGGTCGAGGCGGTGAGGGCCTGGCTGGACGGTTCGCCGGTACGGGTGATCGAGCCGTAGCTGTCGAATGCCCGGCGGATGCCGATGCGGGCGTAATGATCGGCGATGTCGGGTTGCAGCGAACGGGCGGCGGCGAAATCGGCTTGGGCTTCCTCTCTAACGCCCATGTCGTAGAGCGTGACGCCCCGGCCAAACAGCGTGTCGGCCTGCTGCGGCCGCAGGGCGAGCGCGGCGTCGTAGTCCGCCAGCGATTTCTCGAACTCCCGCATCTTGCGCCAGGTGAAGCCGCGAATTTCCAGCGTGTCGGGATCGTCCGGCCGCAGCGC
>JBFWZG010000148.1:0-7978 GCA_050185515.1 Reyranellaceae bacterium | reverse complement strand
GCCTACATCGTTCTTCTGCTGGTGCTCTGGTTCAAGCCCGAAGGCCTGTTCGGCTTGAAGATGCGCAAGAAGGTCTGATCCCATGCGCTTTGTTTTCAAGACCGACTACGATCAGGACATCCGCCTGCTCAAGCACAGCGGCTACTGGTGGTCGTATGGCGTGCTCGCCTTTCTGCTGGCGCTGGCGCCCTTCGTGCTCGGCGGCTACCTGCTGTCGCAGCTGGTGTTCGTATTCATCTACGCCATCGTCGGCGTCTCGCTGACCATCCTCACCGGTTATACAGGTCAGGTCTCGCTGGGGCATGCCGCCTTCCTGGCGATCGGTGCCTATACCGCGGGCTTCCTGCAGAGCCTTGGCGTCCCCTTCATCGTCTATTTCCCCGCCGCCGCCTTGATCACCGGGGTGGTCGGCATGCTCGTGGCCATCCCTGCGCTGCGGCTCACCGGCATCTACCTCGTGATTGCCACCATCGCCTTCGGCTTCATCGTCGAGGAAGTGGCCGCGCGCTGGGAAGACGTTACGCACGGCAACGAAGGCATGCGGGTGCGTACCGCCGATCTGATCGCCGGCATCAACCTGCCGCGCGACGAGCCCGGTTTCTATTTCCTCTGCCTCGGCACGTTGGTCGCCGTGATCGTGCTGGCGCTCAATCTGGCGCGCTCGCCGACCGGCCGCGCCTTCATGGCGATCCGCGACAGCGAGACGGCGGCCAAGAGCATGGGCGTCAACCTGGCGCTCTACAAGGTGAAGTCCTTCACCATATCGGCCGCCATCACCGGAATGGCCGGCGTGCTGTTCGCCCACAAGCTGTCGTTCATCAGCCCCGAGATGTTCACCCTCGTGCTGTCGCTCGAGTTCATCATGGTGATCATCATCGGCGGCATCATCGGCCTGCACGGCGCGGTGCTGGGCGCGGTCTTCATCGTCATGATCGATCCCTTCCTGACGCTGCTGAAGGACGACGTGCCAACACTTGTCAGCTCGCTGATGCTGGCCTTCGGCGCCGCCCAGGAGACGGCCGCCGGCGTCGCCTCGTCGATCGGCGACATCGGCGCCGCGCCGGGCATGAAGGGCGCGCTCTACGGTCTGATCATCATCTTCTTCATCATCTTCGAGCCGTACGGGCTCTACGGCCGCTGGCTGAAGGTCAAGCTCTACTTCCAGCTCTTCCCGCTCTACAAGAAGGCGACCTTCAAGCGACAGAAGACCTACGTCAAATCGGAGCGCAACCGGTGAGCCTGTTCAAGGTCGACAACATTTCGCTGCACTTCGGCGGCCTGCGCGCCGTCGACGACGTCAGCTTCGCCGTCGAAAAGGGCGAGGTATTCACCATCATCGGCCCCAACGGCGCCGGCAAGACGTCGATCTTCAATCTCATCAGCCGGCTCTACAACCCGACCTCGGGCAAGCTGACCTTCGAGGGTCGCGACATTACGGCCGTCCCGCCGCACGAGATCGCCAGCCTCGGCATCGCCCGCACCTTCCAGAACATCGAGCTGTTCGAGAACGCCTCGGTGCTGGCCAATCTGCTGGTCGGCCGCCACTGCCACACCACCACCAACGTGCTGACCGAGTTGCTCTTCCTGCCGTCGGTGCGCAAGGCGGAGCTCAAGCATCGCCGGGCCGTCGAGGAGGTCATAGACTTCCTCGGGCTGCAGAAGTACCGCGACATGCTGATCGCCGGTCTGCCCTACGGCGTGCGCAAGGTCTGCGAGGTGGCGCGCGCGCTGTGCACCGAGCCCAAGCTGCTGCTGCTCGACGAGCCCTCCTCGGGCCTCAACGTCGAGGAGACCGAGGACATGGCCTACTGGATCACCGACATCAAGAAGGACCTCGGCATCACCGTGCTGATGGTCGAGCACGACATGACCCTGGTGAACCGCGTGTCCGACCGGGTGCTGGCGCTGAACTACGGCAAGGTCCTGGCGAGCGGCACGCCGTCGCAGGTGCAAAGCCACCCCGACGTCATCGCGGCCTATCTCGGCGGCTGAGGAGCAGCGACGTGAGCGAACCGATCCTCAAGGTCTCCAATATCGAGAGCTTCTACGGCCCGATCATGGCGATCCGCGGCGTCAGCCTCGAGCTGCATCCCGGCGCCATCGCCACCGTGCTGGGCGCCAACGGCGCCGGCAAGACCACGATCCTGAAGACGATCTCCGGCGTGCTCGATCCGCAGAAGGGGTCGGTCGAGTTCGAGGGCAACCAGATCCAGCGCATGGATCCGGACAGGATCGTGCGCATGGGCATCAGCCACGTGCCTGAAGGCCGCGAGGTGTTCCCGTTCCTGACGGTGCGCGAGAACCTGATGATGGGCGCCTTCCTGCGCCGCGACCGCGCCGGCATCGCCGACGATCTGGAGCGCGTCTACAACTACTTCCCCCGCCTCAAGGAACGTACGGCGCAGCCCGCCGGGCAGCTCTCCGGTGGCGAGCAGCAGATGCTGGCGATCAGCCGCGCGCTGATGAACCGGCCCAAGGTGCTACTGCTTGACGAACCCTCGCTCGGCCTGTCGCCGCTGCTGGTCAAGGAAATCTTCGCCATCATCAAGCGCATCAATTCCGAGGCCGGCACTTCGATCCTGCTGGTCGAACAGAACGCCAAGATGGCACTCGAGACCGCGAATTACGGCTACGTGCTGGAAGTCGGCCGCGTCGTCATGAACGACACGTGCGAACGGCTTATGAACAGCAAGGACATCCAGGAATTCTACCTTGGCGCCAAGGAAGAAGGCGCCCGCGGCGAGCGGCGCTGGAAGCGCAAGAAGACCTGGCGATAGTACCATCCGCGGGCGCGGCGACGCGCCGGCGGCGTGTTCGGTGACGCGTTGAGCATTTCGAGACGAGTAAATTGCCGCGGCGCGGCCGCGCCGGCGGCGAAGCGTGGGAGGCGAGCATGGCGAGGCCGGCGACGTTGACGGTGGCGGATACGCTGCCCAGATCGTTCCTTCTGTCGGTGAAGACGCGCGGCGACAAGACGGCGATGCGCGAAAAGGATTTCGGCATCTGGCGCACCATCACCTGGAACGAATGGGCCGCCCGCGCCCGCGAGATCGCCATGGCGCTGGTGTCGATCGGTTTCCAGCCCGGCGACGTCGCCTCGGTGCTGAGCAACACCGTGCCGGAATGGAATTTCGCCGACATGGGCATCCTGTGCGCCGGCGGCGTCTCCTCGGGCATCTATCCGACCGATTCGGCCAAGCAGGTCGAGTACCTCGTCAACGATTCCAGGACCCGCGTCATCTTCGTCGAGGACGACGAGCAGCTCGACAAGGTCCTGGAGGTGCGCGAGCGCTGCCCCACCCTGATGCAGATCGTCGTGTTCGACATGGAGGGGTTGAGCGAGTTCTCCGACCCGATGGTGATGTCGCTCGACGAGTTCCTCGCCGTCGGCAAGAATTACGGCCAGGGCAAGGACGCCGTGTTCGACGAGCGCGTCGCCTCGCGCAAGCCCGGCGACCTCGCGATCCTGGTCTATACCTCGGGCACCACCGGCCCGCCCAAGGGCGCCATGCACAGCCACCACAACGTCTGCACCCAGATGCGGCACTGCATGGACCTGTCGTCGCTGTCGTGGATGGAGGGCGACGAGCGGCTGTCCTTCCTGCCGATGTGCCACGTCGCCGAGCGTGTCGCCGGCTGCTACTACTCGATCGCCACCGGATGCGTGATGAACTTCGCCGAAAGCCCGGAAACGGTGCCGGAGAACATCCGCGAGGTGCAGCCCACCCTGTTCGGCGCCGTGCCGCGCGTGTGGGAGAAGTTCTATTCCGGCGTCATGATCGCGCTGAAGGACGCCACCCCGCTCGAGCAGTGGGCCTATTCCAAGGCGATCGCCGCCGGCTACCGCATGGCCGATGCGCGGCTTGCCGGACGCGCGCCGACCGCGTTCGAGAAGCTCGCCTTCCAGGCCGCCTACTGGCTGGTGCTGCGCAACGTGCGCAAGATCATCGGCATCGACCGCTGCCGCTGGCTGTTCACCGGCGCCGCGCCGATCTCGCCCGACCTGATCCGCTGGTACCTCGCCTTGGGCGTCGGGATGTACGAGGTTTACGGCCAGACCGAGAATTGCGGCCTCGCGACCTACATGCCGGTCGATCACATCAAGCTCGGCACCGTCGGCAAGCCGGTGCCCTACGGCGAGGTGAAGATTTCCGACCAGGGCGAGATCCTGGTGCGCGGCGAGTTCGTCTTCATGGGCTATCTGAACCAGCCCGAGAAGTCGCGCGAGACGGTGGATGCCGATGGCTGGCTGCATACCGGCGATGTCGGGCTGATCGACAACGAGGGTTTCGTCAAGATCACTGACCGCATGAAGGACATCATCATCACCGCTGGCGGCAAGAACGTCACGCCGTCGGAGATCGAGAACCAGCTCAAGTTCTCGCCCTACATCTCCGACGCGGTGGTGATCGGCGACCGGCGCAAGTTCCTGACCTGCCTCATCATGATCGACGAGGACAACGTCATGAAGTACGCCCAGGACAACAACATCCCCTTCACCAACTACGCCAGCCTGTGCCGCGCCAAGGAGGTGCAGGACCTCATCTGGGCCGAGATCGAGAAGATCAACGAGAACTTCGCCCGCGTCGAGACCATCAAGAAGTTCCGTCTGATCGAGACCCAGCTGACGGCCGAGGACGAGGAGCTGACGCCGACCATGAAGCTGAAGCGCTCCTTCGTGAACCAGAAGTACAAGGAGCTGATCGACGACATGTACCGCGGCGCAGCATAGGCTCGGCGCCGGGACTGGGCCGCCGCCGCGGCCTGACATACACTGTGGGGCGACGGTCGCCGCCTCACGGACGGAATGAAGCGACTGGCAAAGGAAGAAGTCCCGGCCAATCGGGACGGCAAACAGGAGGAAACACGATGAGAATGACGACGTTGCGCATGGCGCTGCTGGGCGCGGTGTTCGGCCTGGTGGCCACGCCCGCCCTGGCCCAGGTCAAGGTGACGAACCAGGGCATTTCGAAGGACGAGATCGTCATCGGCACCCACCAGGACCTCAGCGGCCCGATCAAAGTGTGGGGCGTGCCGGTCTCGAACGGCATGAAGATGGCCGTCGACGAGATCAACGCCCAGGGTGGCATCCACGGCCGCAAGATCAAGATGGTGCTCGAGGACAGCGGCTACGATCCCAAGCGCGCCGTGCTCGCCACCCAGAAGATGGTCGAGCGCGACAAGGTGTTCGCCATGGTCGGCCCGATGGGTTCGCCCACCGTCATCGCCGCGCAGGACATCCTGCTCGAGGCTGGCATTCCGCAGCTCTTCCCGCTGACCGCCGCCGAGTTCACCTTCAAGGTCGATCCGAACAAGCCGCAGGAGCGCCTGAAGTTCAACAACCTGCTGCCCTACGTCGAAAGCACGCGGGCTGCGGTCAAGTACATGATCGAGAGCCGCCAGTTCAAGGCGCCCTGCATCATGCATCAGGACGACGAATACGGTAAGAACGTGCTCGACGGCTTCACCAAGCAGGTCGAGGCGATGAAGATGAAGCCCGCCTCGATCACCACCTACAAGCGCGGCGCCTCCGAGTTCAGCTCGCAGGTCGCCAAGATGAAGGCCGATGGCTGCGATCTGGTCGTGCTCGGCACCGTCATCCGCGAGACCATCGGCGCCATGGGCGAAGCCAAGAAGATCGGCTGGAACGTCACCTTCCTCGGCGCCACGCCGACCAACGTTCTGGAAGTGCCGGCGCTGGGCAAGGAAATCGTCGAGGGCCTCTATGCCGCGGGCGGCTTCGAGGTGCCTTACGAGGACACCGCCAAGGGCAAGGTCAAGGACTGGCTGGCCAACTACAAGAAAGCCTTCAACTCGGATCCCAACACCCAGGCCATCATCGGCTACAACACGGTGATGACCTTCGCCCACTACGCCAAGCTGGCGGGCAAGGATCTGACCGGCGACAAGTTCCTCGCCGCGCTTGAGTCGGGCAACGAGTACAAGGACATCTTCGGCTCGCCCCCGACCAAGTTCTCCAAGACCAACCATCTGGCGACCACCATCACCTCGGTGCAGCAGGTGCTGCGCGGCCGCTGGGTCATGGTGCAGGACGGCCTGACGTTCTGATCCGAATTCCGCTCGACGGACTGGAAGCCCGGGCTTGTCCCGGGCTTCTTTTTTCGTGCGCCCCGACGGTCGCTTGGTAAACTGCCGTTCATGAAATCTGCGGGGAGGAAGAGATGGGCCGCGTTGCCGGCAAAGTCGCGCTGATCACCGGTGGCGCGTCGGGCCTCGGCCTGGCCGCCGCAAAGCTGATGGCGGCGGAAGGCGCGAAAATCGTCATCACCGACATTCAGAAGGACAAGGGTCCGGCCGCCGCGAGTGAGATCGGCAATGGCGCCATTTTCCTCGAGCACAACGTCACCAGCGAGCAGCGCTGGCAGGAAGTCGTCGCCGAGACCGAAAAGGCGTTCGGCAAGCTGCACGTTGTGGTCAATTCAGCCGGCATCGGCACCGAAGGCACGATCGAGGACACCTCGCTGGCCGACTTCCGCAAGATGATGGCGATCAACGTCGAAGGCGTGTTTCTCGGCTGCAAGTATGGCATCGCCGCCATGAAGAAGCACGGCGAAGCCTCTTCGCTGGTGAACATCTCCTCCGTGGCCGGCATCGTCAGCGGCTACCAGATGTGCGCATACAGCGCCTCGAAAGGCGCCGTGCGCATGATGAGCAAATCGGTGGCGCTGCACTGCGCCCGCGCCGGCTACAACATACGCAGCAATTCCGTGCATCCGGCCTTCATCTCGACGCCAATGGTCGAGGCGCCGCTGGCCGCAGCCCAGGATCCGGATAAGGCGCGCAAGCGGCTGCTGCGCATGGTGCCGATCGGACGCATCGGCGAAGCCAACGACATCGGCTACATGATTCTCTACCTGGCCTCCGACGAATCCAGATTCGTCACCGGGGCCGAAATGGTCGTCGACGGCGGCTGCACGGCGATGTGAGGTGATCGATGGCTGATCTCGATAACCAGGTGGCGCTGGTCACCGGCGGCGCCTCCGGCATCGGCGCCCAGACCTGCCGCGCCCTGGCCGGCGCCGGGGCCATCGTCGTCGTCGCCGACATCCAGGATGCGGCCGGCGCCGAACTCGCCGCCGCCCTCGGCAACGGCAGCTTCTACCTGCATCTCGACGTCGCCAGCGAAGGCGAATGGCGGGCCACCGTCGACGAGATCGTGCGCCGCTGCGGCCGGCTCGACGTGCTGGTCAACAACGCCGGCATCGGCGGCGGCGCCGGCAATATCGAGAACACCACCGTCGAGGCCTGGGACCGCACCCAGGCGGTCAACGTCGAGGGCGTGTTCCTCGGCTGCAAGTACGCCATCGCCGCCATGAAGCGCACCGGGCCTGGCAAGCCCAGGAGCCGCGGCTCGATCGTCAACATCTCGTCGATCGCCGGCATCGTCGGCTCGGCCGGGCCTGCCGCCTACACCGCCAGCAAGGGCGCGGTGCGATTGCTGAGCAAGGCCGTCGCCATGGATTGCGCCGACAAGGGCTACGACATTCGCGTCAACTCCGTCCATCCCGGCGGCATAGACACGCCCATCCTCGAGCCGCTCTACCGCCATTTCGGCAAGGACAAGGCACAGGCTTTCATCGGCGGCATGCATCCGCTCAACCGCATGGGCGAGCCGACCGACATTGCCGAGGCGGTGCTGTTCCTCGCCTCAGAGCGCTCGAAATTCATGACCGGTGCGGAGATCGTCGTCGATGGCGGCGTCACCGCCGGCGTAGCCAAGAGGTTCGATTTTGTCCGCCTTAACCGATAAGACGATTCTCATCAGCGGCGGCGCATCCGGCATCGGCGCCGCCAGCGCCCGCATGGCCCGCCAGCGCGGCGCCAACGTCGTGCTGACCGACCTGACGACCGAGGCCGGCGAGGCGCTCGCCCGCGAACTGGGCGAGCGCGCCCTGTTCGTCCGCCACGACGTCACCAGCGAGCCCGACTGGATCGCTGCCGTCGAAACGACGGTGAA
>JBFWZG010000147.1:0-8062 GCA_050185515.1 Reyranellaceae bacterium | reverse complement strand
AGGCGCGTCATCCGCGTGCGGCCGGCGGGCGAGGAAAGCGTGGAGGCGCTGGCCAACGCGCTCGAGGCCGCGGCCGGCGACGGGCTGATCGTGCTCGAGGCGGGCGACCTGAAGAAGACCTCGAAGCTGCGCAAGCTCGCCGAGGAGCACAAGCTGGCCGCCGCCGTGCCCTGCTACGCCGACGAGGGCCGCGCGCTCGACGCGCTGGTCGAGGAGGTGCTGGGCCAGGCCGGCCTGCGCGCTTCGCCCGAAGCGCTGGCCTTCCTGATCGACAATCTCGGCGGCGATCGCGGCGTGACGCGCAAGGAGCTGGAGAAGCTGGCGCTCTACAAGGGAAAGGACGGCGGCGAGGTGACGCTGGAGGACGCGGTGGCCTGCGTCGGCGATTCGGCGGCGCTGTCGCTCGACGACGTGGCGCTGGCGGCGGCCGAGGGCGACCAGAAGGGGCTCGACCGCGCGCTCGACCGCGCCTTCGCCGAGGGCACGGCGGCGATCTCGCTGCTGCGCGCCCTGTCGCGGCATTTCCTGCGCCTGCACGGGGCACGCGCCGCCATGCAGGCAGGCGCCGACGCGCGCGCCGCCATCGAACGCCTGCGCCCGCCGCCGCTGTTCTCGATCCGGCCCAAGCTGACGCGGCAACTCGCGCTGTGGACCGCGCCGGCGCTGGCGGAGGCGCTGTCGCTGCTGACCGAGGCCGAGCTGCAGTGCAAGACCACCGGCATGCCGGACCAGGTCATCGTGCGCCGCGCGGCGATGCGGCTGGCCAACGCGGCGAATGTGCAGCGGGCGAAGGGCGGCGGAAGAAGGTAGGGGCATAGGCGTTCCAGGGTTTGTCATCCCGGCCGGAGCCCGCAGGGCGGAGAGCCGGGATCCATGTCGATGGGACCGCAAGCGCTGGGCCGGCGTCATGGGTCCCGGGTCTCGGCTTCGCCTCGCCCGGGATGACGATAAGGAAGAAGACGCCGGCTCCTCTTTCCTGTCATGTCGAGCGATAGCGAGACATCTTTTTGCGGTTCCACGGGAGCGTGCCGGTTGCGGGCGCAAAGAGATTCCTCGCTGCGCTCGGAATGACGACGGGGGCTGCGCTCGGAGTGACGGGTTAGAGAGGGCATGCCATGCCCCTCACCGTCCCATCGCTGTCGCGATGGGCCCCTCCCTCTCCCCGCGTGCGGGGAGAGGTGAAAAGGCAGCGCGTGAGATCGCTTTGGCGTCTGCAATTTCCGCGCGCGAATCTGCGGTCGATGTGAAGGCTTCGCGGTTTGTGAACGTGATCACAAACGCGGTAGCCCTATACGAATCTTCGTTTGGCCGACGCCTTTGACGCGTGTGAACCTGCCTGCGAGCGCAACGTGGATCGCGGGGGAGAACGGACATGGCCAAGCGGACGGTGATGAAGATGATGGCGCTGCGCGCGCTGCGGCCGCTGCAGCCCAGGCTGCGCATCGATCTGGGCGAGCTGCCCGAATCCGATTTCCGCGCCGCGCTGCGTCGCGCCGATTCGCTGGACGGCGTCGTCGCCGCGGCGACCCAGTTCGTCAAGGGGCCCAACTACCTGCCCAACTCCAAGCAGGCCGAGGCGATCGAGCTGCTGAACGAAGGGGCGCGGGTGATGGCGCGCTCGGGCAACCCGATCGATCCCGGCCCGGTGCAGGCCTATGCGCAGGGCCTGCCGGCGGCGCAGAAGCAGATGTTCCAGAACATGCCGGCGGTGGTGGCGGGCCTGGCCGACAGTTTCGTCGCCGCCTGCTACGCCAGCGGCGTCGATCCGGCCGAGCGCCAGGCGCTGCAGGTGGCGCTGCGGGGGGCCTACGCCATCACCCTGCTGCGCCAGAGCGGGCCGGTGCCGCAGGCCGCCCTGTCGGCGCCGATCATCCTGCCGCCGCCCGGCGCCTGGCAGAGCCTCGCCGCGCAGGGCGGCGCCGCCGGTCCGGGAACGGGCGGCGGCGGGCCGGCGCCCAACCCGATCCGGCCGGCCGGCATCGGCGATCTGCTGGTGGTGCGCGAGGAGATGGTGGGCTACGAGCGCACCCAGATCGCCCATGTCGAGAACGTCATGGCCAGCGAGAAGCGCGACCGGCTGCACCGCAAGCTCGACCGCATCACCGAGACGACGGTGAGCGAGACCGAGACCAACGAGAGCGCGACGCGCGACCTGCAGTCGACGCAGCGTTCGGAAGTGTCGCAGGAGATCAGCCGCACCGTCAGCGAACAGATGTCGCTGGGCGCCGGGGTCGAGATCTCGGCCAAATACGGTCCGGTGCTGAGCGTCGACGCCTCGACCGATTTCGCCTACGAGACGGCGCGCGAGGAGGCGGCGACCAGCGCCAGCAATTTCGCGCAGGAGGTCATCGACAAGTCGGTGACGACGGTCAGCGAAAGGCGACTGAGCTCGACGACGCGCACGGTGCTGGCCGAGACCGAGGAAACCAACACGCACGGCTTCGACAACACCGGCGGGCCGCAGCACATCGTCGGCGTCTATCGCTGGCTCGACCAGCGCTGGCGGGCGCAGGTGATGAACTACGGCCGCCGGCTGCTGATGGAGTTCAACGTGCCGCAGCCGGCGCATGTTTTTATCGCCGCGCAGGAAGCGGGCCGCAGCACGCAGGTGCTGCTGCCGCAGCCGCCGCGCTTCGATCTGACGCCGGACGAGATCAGCGAGACGACCTATCTCGGCAAGGCCAGCCGTTTCGGCGCCGGCGACCTGCCGCCGCCGCCGGCCGAGAAGCTGTTCGTCGACGTCGCCGTGCAGCTGCCCGAGACCTTCAAGGGCAAGATCAAGGGCGACGACTACAACATCAAGACCTATACCGGCGCCCTGCCGGTGACGGCGGGCTACGTCGCCACCTGGGTGCGGGTCGACGCCGAGAGCACCAAGTTCCTCAAGGACAACAACGACAAGGTCGCCTTCCTCAAGGTCATCGTCGGCAACCGGGCGATGGACTGCCTCGACGGCGAAGGCTTCGGCGCGATCGAGAACGTCGCCGACACGGTCGACATCGCGGTCTACGCCTACGATCTGTGCGCGGCGGTGCTGGGCATTCGCGTCACGCTGACCCGCACGACGGCGCATTACGAGCAGTGGCAGCTGGCCTGCTGGGCCCGCATGAAGGAGGCCAGCGACCGCGCCTGGCAGGCCTACAACGCCGAGGTCGCCGCCAAGCAGAACATGCAGAGCGTGATGATGGCCGACACGCATCCCGACGCCAAGCGCGGCATCGAGCGGCTCGAGCTCAAGCGGGGCGCGCTGGAGATGCTGACGCAGCAGCATTTCGTCGAATTCAACCCGCTGGTCGGCACCAGCGCCGTCTACGGTGTGAAGGACATCGACGTGCCCGAGGCGCTGAAGGACGGGCGCGTGGTGTCGTTCTTCGAGCAGTGCTTCGAATGGGAGCAGATGACCTACCTGTTCTATCCCTATTTCTGGGGCGACAAGTCCAAGTGGAAGGAAACGCTGAACCGCACCGATCCCGATCCCGGCTTCGCCGCCTTCCTGACGGCGGGATCGTCGCGGGTGCAGGTGCCGGTGCGGCCGGGCTTCGAGCGCGCCATGATCTTCTTCCTGGCGACGGGGCGGATCTGGATGGGCCGCGACGCGCCGGTGATCGGCTCGCCGCTCTACGTGCCGATCGTCGAGGAGATCGCCGAGGCCAAGGACGTCAATCTCGACAAGGCGCTGCCCTATGGCGAGCCGTGGGAATACACGGTGCCGACCAGCCTGGTGGTGCTGGACGCCGACGCCTCGGCCATTCCCGCCTGAGCGCGCCATGGCGCGGGCGGGAGACGGGCTCGGCGTCGTCGTCGACGAGGCCAGTCCCGAGCGCGGCGGCGGGCTGATCTCGCTGCTCGGGCCGCTCGGCGGCTACGACCAGCCGCCGAGCCTGATCGACTTCGTCAGCTGGGAAGCGCCGTCGTGGCAGGCGAGCGGCGTCTGCCCGCTGGGCTGGACGGTGATCCCGCCGCTGACCGGCGAAGGCGTCTACACGCTGGTGCTGTTCTGCGCGCCGCAGGTGCGGCTGAAATCGGAATACCAGGAGGCGCAGGCCTGCTCGGGCTGCCACTACCCGCCGTGGTGGGAGAAATACGTCGGGCGGGTCAGGCTCGAGATCGTCCGCGTGCTGAGCCCCGAGGAAGTGCCGCAGATCGGCGAGCGCGCCGACTACGCGGCCTATCTCTCGACGCGCTACGTCGATCGCGCCAACCAGTGGGTCGACGATCCCGCGGCGGTGGCCGACACGCGGGCGCTGATCTCGGTCACGCGCACGCCGCTGGGCGTCAAGCTGGCCTGCGGCCGCGACGACTGGGCGGTGGCGGTCGAGGCGACCAATGCGTTCGAACCCAGCCTGGTGGATTTCAGCCTGACCTGCAGCATCTCGCAGAAGAGCTACGGCATCAGCCAGACCGATGTCGTGCTGGCGCGCACGGCCAACACGAAGGTCACGGGCTTCCAGCGCTACGCCGACCAGAGCAACGAGATCGCCAGCTTCCATCAGCTCTCGGTATGGGACGAGGCGGTGATGCGCAGCGCGCCCGAGCGCGCCGCCGCGCCGCCGACGCGGCGCGTCGTGCCGGTGACGACGATCACGCAAAAGCCGATGCTGCTGACGGCGATCATGGAGAACCGGGGCGCCATCGTGCAGCTCGCCTTCTCGCTGCTGCCGGTGATCGGCGAGGCGCTGGACGTGGCCGAGCTGCTGAGCATCGCGCTGCGGCGCAAGGATCTGCAGGGCGACGCGGCCGGCAACGGCCAGATGGCGTTGACGGCGGCCAGCCTGATGACCGGGCCGATTCTGGAAGGGCCGGAGAACGCGCGCCGCATCGCCAAGGTGGCGGAGGGGCTGATGCCGGTGCGCTTTCTCGACGCGACCGGCTATGTGTCGCTGTCGGTGACGCGCGAGATGGCCGACCAGGTCTCGCCGCTGCAGAAGGCGGCGACCAAGGCGCTGTCGAGCGGCGAGCAGACCACCCTGGCGCGCGCCATGGAGACCGCGGCGTCGAGCCGCGCCTACGATGCGGTCGACGAGGTCGTGCAGGCCAGCATCCGTGCCAACATGGAGCGGCTGGCGGCCGGCCCCGGCCTGCCGGCGCCGATCGTCAACGATGCCATGCGCGACCTGCATCCGGCCGAGTTGTCGGAAGAATTCGCCATGCTCGACCCGGAATCGGCGCGGGCACTTGTGGAACTTTATGGCGACGGCGCGCGCAAGGATTTCGACTTCGACGTCACCGCCATCGCGCGCATCGAGGCCGATTTCTGGCGCCAGTATCGACCGGCTCTCGACGAGGTGGCGGTGTTCAGGCTGCTGACGCCGCTGGGCGACGATCTGGTGCATCCGCTGCTGCGCGCGGGTTTCCGCGACTATAAGGCGGCCGGCGGCAGCAAGAACGCCATCGCGTGGCTGGCCGGCCAGTCGGGCAAATCGCGCTATCGTCGGGTGCTGGTCGAGCATCTGGGCAGCGATGCCAACCGCATCATCGCCGACGTGATGGGCCGCACCGCGCGCCGGCGCGGCTACCGGCCGACGTCGCAGGAGCTCGACGACGGCGTCGCGGCGATGAACGCGCTGGAGGCAAGGATGGCAGGCGCCATCGGCGAGCCGCTGCCCTATAGCGAGATGGGCGAACTCCAGCACGGCTTCGGCCATCTTCTGGAAGCCGACCACCTTCTGGAGGCTCGCTTCTGGGCTCACCTGGACGGGCTTTATCACAAGGAGGATCTGTGGGCCCTCTTCGTGCCCAAGAACGCCTTCGTGCGCGAGGAACTGGCCAAGCGCGGCTGGCTGCAATTCGATTACGACCACAACAACAAGACCCAGCGCATGCGTCAGCTCATCCCACACGCATACGAAGACTTCTTCTCGACCGAGGAGATCTACATGGCGCATTGGCTGGCGCTCGTCGATATCCATGAGAATCCCGCCGTGCGCGCCCGCGCCGCCGCCCGTTTCGACGGCGTTCTGCTCGAGCGGTTCGAGGAAATGGCAGAAGCGAAGGGGGCGGGCGCTTTCAAGAAGCCGGAACTGTCGGCGTCGCAGATGGCGGCCGTGCTGGCCCAACGTCGCGCCGAGTTGCCAGTCAGGCACCGCGACAAGGCGAAATGACGCCAGCCTGCCGGCTTGACGCCGCCGTCGCCGCCTGGCGAGGAAGCGCGAACCCATTCCCCACGGCGCGCCATTGGGGCGGCCCCTTCCCGGGAACGATTCGCTACGCAGGGCCGGCCACGGGAAGACGCTGGATGCACCGCGACGGCAGGCCCCAAGCACGCGGCGCGCATCGCCGAAAGACGGCGTGGCAGCCTGGCTGGAACATGGAGGCGTCGAGCGCGCCGAGATGAAGCGGGGAGCTTCGCGGCGGCCGATGCCCGATAATGCCGACGCTGCGATCGGGCCGTTGGCCCTGCTGCGGCGTGGCGAGGGATCAACGACTCCCGCCTGGCGTTGTTCCCCTGCCGGACGCCCTGCCCGAGAATCGCCACCTTTGCCGAGGTCCCGCCCGGAACGTCGGAATCGCGCGCAGCGCCCCGCTGTCGTGGATCGCGGTCATGCGGGCTTGACCTTCCAGTTGCTGGAAGGTCTAGAAACGAGCATCGACTGAGGAAATCGAAGCCATGCACGTTCATCAGCACAGCGCCGCCCCCGCCTCCACCGCCGCCATCGATCCGGTTTGCGGCATGACGGTCGATGCCGCGACCACGCCGCACAAAACGCATCATGATGGACACGACTATCACTTCTGCTCCGCGGGCTGCCGCCAGAAGTTCGTCGCCGATCCGGCGCGCTATCTGGAGAAAAAAGCCGCACCGGCACCGGCTGCGAATGCCGGCGCGATCTATACCTGTCCGATGCATCCCGAAGTGCGCCAGATCGGTCCTGGCGCCTGCCCGATCTGCGGCATGGCGCTGGAGCCGCTGACCGTCACCGCCGAAGCGCCGGCCAACGAAGAGCTGATCGACATGAGGCGCCGCTTCCAAATCGGCCTGGCGCTGACGATCCCGGTTTTCCTGCTCGAGATGGGCGCGCATCTGGTCGACATGCACGGGCTGATCGCGCCACAGGTCTCGCACTGGGCCCAGCTCGTGCTGGCGACGCCGGTCGTGCTGTGGGCCGGCTGGCCGTTCTTCGTGCGCGCGTACCATTCGCTGCGCACCATGAACCTGAACATGTTCACCCTGATCGCCATGGGCACCGGCGTCGCCTGGGGCTACAGCGTCGTCGCCACGCTCGTTCCAGGAGCGTTTCCCGAAACGATGCGAGGGGGGCATGGCGAGGTGGCGGTCTATTTCGAGGCCGCCGCCGTCATCACGGTCCTGGTGCTGATCGGCCAGGTGCTGGAGCTGCGGGCGCGCGAAAGCACATCCGGCGCCATCCGCGCCCTGCTCGATCTCGCCCCGAAGACCGCGCGCAAGGTCCACGCCGACGGCAACGACGAGGAAGTGCCGGTCGAGTCGATCGTGCCGGGCGATCGGCTGCGCGTGCGGCCGGGCGAGAAGATCGCCGTCGACGGCACGGTGGTCGAAGGCAGGATCAGCATCGACGAATCGATGGTGACCGGCGAGTCGATGCCGGTTACCAAGGAGCCGGGCAGCGACGTGATCGCCGGCACCATCAACCGCACCGGCAGCTTCGTCATGGAGGCGCGCAAGGTCGGCGCCGACACCATGCTGTCCCGCATCGTGCAGCTGGTGGCCGAGGCGCAACGCAGCCGCGCGCCGATACAGCGTCTGGCCGATGCCGTCTCCGGCTGGTTCGTGCCCGCCGTCATCGCCGTCGCCGCGGCGGCGTTCGCCGCCTGGTGGTTTTTCGGTCCCGAACCGCAGCTGCCGTTCGCGCTGGTCGCCGCCGTCTCCGTGCTGATCATCGCCTGTCCCTGCGCGCTGGGCCTGGCGACGCCGATGTCGATCATGGTCGGCGTCGGCGCCGGCGCCCGCGCCGGCGTGCTGATCAAGAACGCCGAGGCGCTGGAACGCATGGAGAAGGTCGACACGCTGGTGATCGACAAGACCGGCACGCTGACCGAAGGCAGGCCGGCGGTGACGGCGATCCACACGGCGTCCGGTTTCGAC
>JBFWZG010000146.1:0-8076 GCA_050185515.1 Reyranellaceae bacterium | reverse complement strand
CCGCCGACCTCCCGCGCCGCCTGCCTCAGGCCGTCGAACAGGGGTGGTAGATCGGCTTCCAGAATATCGGTCCAGGTCGTGCCGGCGCCGATGCGCCAGCCCTCGGCGTTCTCGACTATGCCGCGCAGGCCGTCGACTGCCGAGATATCGATCAGATTCTCGTCTGGAGCGCGGCCGACGCGAGCCGGGAAGTGGTCAGTGCCGCCCGCGATGATGGTTCCGTCGCCGCTTTTCAGCGCCGCGACCGCTTCGTCCACCGTACGTGGCCGAAGATACAGTCCCATGCGAGCTCTCTCCCGATGGCACAAGGCCAGCGCAACGATGCGGCAGTGGAACGGCCGGAGTCAACCGGGCCGCCGGCGCTCTTGCGCCGTTCCGGCGCTTCTGCTTTACCGAAGGCCGGTTTCGGCGGTTTTCGGGGGACGGCATGTCGCGCTTTGGCGGAAGTCAGGGAATTCTGCGCGTCGAAGACCAGCGCCTGTTGACCGGGCAGGGGCGGTTTGCCGACGATCTGACGTTGCCGCGCCAGTGCTGGATGGTGCTGTTGCGTTCGCCTTATGCCCATGCTCGCCTGACCGCCATCGATACCGGTGCCGCGCATACGATGCCAGGCGTGTTGGCCGTCTATACTGGCGCCGACCTCGAGGCCGACGGCATCGGCCACCTCGTGTTCCCGCCGCTCTTCAAGCAGCCTGACGGCAGCCCGATGGCGGCCCCGCCGCGCCAGCCGCTGGCCGTCGATACGGTGCGCCATGTCGGGCAGGCGGTCGCGGCGGTGTTGGCGGAAACCCGGGAAGTCGCCCAGGACGCGGCCGAGTCGATTGTCATCGACTACGAAGAACTTCCTGCCGTCGTCGACCCGAAGGCGGCAATCGCCGATGGTGCGCCGACGGTCTGGCCGGAGGCAAGGAACAATGTCGCCGCCGAGCAGCGCTTCGGCGACCCCACTGCCGTCGAGAAGGCGTTCGCCGCCGCGGCGCATGTCGCGGCTATCGATATCGTCAACAACCGCCTCGTCGTGAATGCGTTGGAGCCGCGGGCGGTGCTGGCCGATTTTGATGCCGGTTCCGGCCGCTACACCCTGCACATGGGCACGCAGAATCCGACCGCCGTGCGCCAGATGCTGGCCGAGGCGGTGCTCAAGGTGCCGCTCGACAAGGTACGAGTCATCGTGCGCGACATCGGCGGCGGCTTTGGCATGAAATCGCATCTCTATCCCGAGGACGCTGTCGCCGCTTATGCCGCGGGTAAGCTAAGGCGGCCGGTCAAATGGCGCGCCGACCGGTCGGAGGAATTTCTCGCCGCGACTCAGGCGCGCGACCATCTTACTCATGCCGAGCTCGCTCTCGATGCCACGGGACAGATTCTGGCGCTGCGCGTCGATACGCTGGCCAATGTCGGCGCTGTTCTGGCGCCGTCGAGCGCCGTCGTGCCGCTGATGCTGGGTCCCAAGGTCGTGACCGGCGTGTACCACGTCCCGGCGGTCGATATTCGCACACGCGCGGTGCTGACCAATACCGGCACCGTCGCGCCCTATCGCGGCGCCGGGCGGCCGGAGGCGATCTACCTGATCGAGCGTCTGATGGATGCTGCCGCGGTGAAATCGGGCATCGATCGGGTCGAGCTGCGCCGCCGCAACCTCATCGACGCGGCCGCGATGCCGTACACCAACGCGCTGGGCGAGAAGTACGACACCGGCAAGTTCGAGCACTTTCTCGATCGCGCTCTGCAGCGAGCGGATTGGGATGGCTTCCCCGCCCGGCAGGCTCAGTCGCGGGCCCGCGGGCTGCTGCGCGGGCGAGGCCTGTCCATGTACATCGAATGGACCGGCGCCATGCAGTTCACCGAGAAGGTCGAGTACCACATCTCGGGCAATGGCCACGTCACGGTGTTCAGCGCCACGCAGGCAATGGGGCAGGGGCTGGAAACCGCCTATACGCAGTTGGCTGCGGACCGGCTCGGCATCGCTCCGGAAAGGATATCGGTGGTGCAGGGCGATACCGACAAGGTGCAGGGCTTCGGCAGCATGGGGTCGCGATCGCTGTTCGCCGGCGGCTCGGCCGTCATGGTTTGCGCCGACAAGGTCATCGAACGGGGCCGGACGCTGGCGGGCGAGGCGCTCGAAGCCGCCGAAGCGGACCTCGCCTACGAAGACGGACGTTTCACGATCGTCGGCACCGACAAGGGGATCGATCTGTTCAATATCGCCTCGCGCCAGACCGGCGGGCTGCTGATCGTCGAGCACACAAACACCGTCCCAGGTTCGAGCTGGCCCAATGGCTGCCACGTCTGCGAGGTCGAGATCGATCCGGAAACCGGCCGGACGGAGATCGTCCGCTACACCACGATGGACGATGTCGGTATTGCCGTTCATCCGCAGATCGTGCGTGGCCAGGTCCAGGGCGGCATCGCGCAGGGTGTTGGCCAGGCATTGTTGGAACACGCTTTGTTCGACGCCGAGTCGGGCCAGCTCGTCACCGGCTCGTTCATGGATTACGGCCTGCCGCGCGCCGACGATCTCCCCTCTATCGACAACGATTTTGACCAGTCCGTGCCCTGCGCCAACAATCCGCTCGGCTCGAAGGGGGTGGGAGAATCCGGCACGGTCGGGGCGACGCCGACGGTGATCAGCGCGGTTCTCGATGCGCTGCGCCCGCTGGGCGTCGACCATATCGATATGCCGGCGACGCCTGCCCTTGTCTGGCAGGCGATCCAGGCGGCAGGAAGAAAATGATGTCAGACGCCGACGGCTTGAAGCATGGCAGGCACCAGGTGCAGGTCGAATGGGGCGACTGCGATCCGGCGCAGATCGTCTTCTACCCGAACTATTTCCGCTGGTTCGATCAGGCGACGTGGCGGCTGTTCGCTGCCGTCGGGCTTACTCGTGCGGTGCTGAACGAGCGCTATGGCATCGTCGGTCACCCGCTGGTGAAGGCGGATTCCGAGTTCATCCGATCAGCCATTCCCGGTGATATGCTGACCATCGAAAGCCATGTCGAGCGCTGGGGCACGAAGTCCTTCACCGTCCACCATCTCGTTCGCAATCCAGACGGCCAGGTCGGCGCCCTTGGCCATGAGACACGCGTCTGGGCGCGCCACCGCACCGACGGCCCTGGGCTGTCGGCCGTCGAGATCCCGGCAGAGGTCAAGAAACTGTTTGGCGGCTGATTATTTCTTCCGCAGTTCCGCCCATTGCTCGTCGGTCCAGTCGAGCATCGAAGCCGTATTCACGCCGCCGCCACCGCCGATCAGCATTTTCCCGCCGTCGATCACCACGCATTGGCCGGTAATGTAGCCGGCCTGATCGCTCACGAGGTAGCTGGCGAGGTTGGCGAGTTCCTCGTGCTGGCCGACGCGGCGCAGTGGGATGGATTTTTCGATCGGGTCGGCCTTGGCCTTTTGCTCCGGCATCAGCCGTTCCCAGGCGCCCGGCGTTGGAAAGGGCCCCGGCGCGATGGCGACCAGCCGAATGCCTTTCGGCCCCCATTCCGCCGCCAGGCTTTTCGTCATGGCCAGCACTCCGGCTTTGGCCATGGCGTTCGGCGCCGTGAACGGCGCGCCCGTAAGGGCCCCGAGCGTCAGGATGGAAAGAACAGTCCCGCCGCGTCCCGCTTCGATCCAGCGCCGTCCTGCGGCCACGGTGCAATAGGCCGATCCGTGCAGCACTATGCCGAGGACGCTGTCGATCGCGCGCGGCGAGAGCTTGTGCGTCTGCGCCAGGAAGTTGCCGGCTGCGTTGTTGACCAGCACGTCGAGCGGCCCGCCGTCCCAGATCCGGTTCATCATCTGCTCGACCGCGTCGGCATCGCGCACGTCGCACTGCAGTGCCGCAACCTTGCCGCCCGTCTCTGTGTTTAGCTCTCCGGCGGCGGCTTCGACGACCTCCTTGCGCCGACCGCAGATAACCAGATCGGCGCCGAGCTGCAGGTACCGCTTGCCGATGCTGCGGCCGAGGCCCGTGCCGCCGCCTGTGATGAGAATGCGTTTGCCGCGCAGCAGGTCGCCTTGGAACATCGTGCTAGACCTTCTTTCTTTCGGTTGGCGTCGTTCCATCCGCAATCAGAGTGGCGATCTGATCCGCCGAATAACCCGCCTCGCGCAATACCGATTCTCTGTCCTGGGCGAAGCGCGGCGGCTTGCGTCGGACACTGCCCGGTGTGCGCGACAGTTTGATCGGAATGCCGGTTCCCCTGTAGCCGTCCAGCTCCACCACCATTTCCCGGTGCCTGGTGTGGGGATGCTCCAGCACCGAGGGCAGGTCCTTCACGGCGCCGCCGGGTACGCCGTTTTTCATCAATTCCTCGGCGAAGCTCTCGCCGTCGCGATCGCCCATCAGCGCCTGCAATTCGCCTACCAACGCCTCCTTGTGGGCGAGCCGCTCGGCGTTGGTGACGAAGCGCGGGTCCTGAGCGAGTTCCGGCCTGCCCAGCATTTCGCACAGCTTGCGGAATTGCGGATTGTTGCCGGCGCCGACCACGACGTCGCAGCCCTTTGCCTTCAACAGGGCGTAGGGCGCCAGATTGTCGTGGCTGTTGCCGACCAGGCGCGGCCGCTTCTGCTGCAGCAGCCAATTCGGGGCATGGGGATGATGCAGCATGATGCCGGAGTCGTAGAGGGCCACCTCGACGAACTGGCCCTTGCCCGAGCGTTCGCGTTCCAGCAGGGCCATCAGGATGCCGATGCAGACATTCAGGCCGGTGCTGAGGTCGATGACCGGCACGCCGATCCGCACCGGTCCGCCTTCGGGCGTCCCGTTGATCGAATTGAGCCCCGACCAGGCCTGCACCATGGCGTCATATCCCGGATAGCCGCCGAATGGGCCGTCGGCCCCGAATCCGGTGACGCGCGCATGCACCAGGCGCGGATACTTCTTCTGCAGCACCTCGTGGTAGCCGATGCCCCACTTCTCCATCGTGCCGGTCTTGAAGTTTTCGATCAGCACGTCGGTATCTTCGAGCAGTTTTAGCAGCACCTCGCGCCCTTTGGGCGAGCCGATATCGAGGCCGAGATCGCGCTTGTTGCGGTTGATGCCGGCGAAGTAGGCGGAGGCATTGCCGTCGACCGTCGCGCCCCAATCGCGGGTTTCATCTCCCTGCGGCGGTTCGATCTTGATCACATCGGCGCCGTGGTCGGCGAGGATCTGGCCGCAGAACGGTCCTCCCAGCACCCGCGACAGGTCGAGGACGCGGTAGCCGGCCATGGCGCCGGCGGAGTTCGTGTTTGACATGTGCTTCCCATTTCGCCGGCCGGAACCGGCGGCCATTGGTTGTCCGAGAACTGTTCACACATAGACTATCCTTGGGCCAAAGGAAAAGCGGTCAGGGAGGCGTAGATGCGGGATCGGAACATCGGCGACATGCGGCTGTCGCGCGTCGAGGAGATGGTGATTCCCCTGGTCGAAGCGGGGGCGATGTTCGCAGGCTTCACGCCTGAGCACGAACGGCAGCATTCGGACTGGCTGGCGCCGGACTATTTCGACCCCCAGTCCAAACGCCTGCTGATGAGCATCCACACATGGGTGCTGCGTACCGACCACCATACGATCCTGATCGACACCTGCTTCGGCAATCATCGCAACCGACCGGGCTTCCGCGACGGGCATCAGCTCGACAAGCCCTGGCTTGCCAATCTCGCCGCGGCCGGTGTACGACGCGAGGAGGTCGATTTCGTCCTGTGCACCCATCTGCACATCGATCACGTCGGCTGGAACACGATCGAGGAAAACGGTCGTTACGTCCCGACTTTTCCCAATGCCAGGTATCTGTTTTCGCGCGCCGATTTCGATTTCTACGACGCCGAGAACCGCGCCAATCCGAAGCGGCCGGCCCAGCATGGCGCCTTCAACGACGGCGTGTTGCCGGTGGTCGAGGCCGGTCAGGCAGACATGGTGGGCGACGAGCACGCCATCGACGACAATCTGCTCATCCGTGCGGCACCCGGCCATACCCCGGGCAGCATTACGCTCGAGGCCGCCTCGAAAGGCCAGCGCGGCCTCTTTACTGGCGATATTCTGCATCACCCGTTGCAGGTCTATCATCCTGAGTGGAACAGCCGCTTCTGCGTCGATCCGGATGCGGCCGCCATATCCCGGCGTCGGGTGCTGGAGCATTGTGCCGAGCACAAAGTGTTGATGCTCCCGGCCCATTTCGCCCGGCCCCATTGCGGCTACGTCCGTCGTGCCGGAGAGGGGTACACGTTCGAGTTCGTCTCCTAGCGGGCCGGAAGCTCGAGCGCCTGGCGCAGCGCAGATACATCCTCCTCGAAGCTCCAGGCGGCGATTATGTCGCGGCTGCGGCTGCGCATCCGCTCTAGCAACAAGCGATCGCCGAGGATGCGGCGGAGCGCGTCCGCCAGCGCACCGACGTCGCCGACCGGATAGACGATGCCATTGTCGCGCACCAGATCGGCGGCGGCACCGACCCGGTCGCTGGCGACGATCGCGCAACCGCCGTTCATCGCCTCGTTGACCACCAAACCCCAAGTTTCCCATTGCGAGGGCAGAACCAAGATATCGGCTGCTCTATAGAGGCCGGCAAGTTGGCTCTGGGTCTGGAACCCCGGTAAATGCACATGGCGCAGCCCCAGGCTGGTGGCACGATCGCGGACCGCGACGGCCAAGTCACCATCGCCCGCCATCACCAGGGCAGGCTGCGGGCCGTCTCCGTGCTGCAGGCGCGCCACCGCCTCAATCATGTCATGTGGTCGCTTGCGCGCAATCAACTTGGCGCTGAACAGGATCACGGGCTGATCTTCCGGGATTCCGAAGCGGGCTCGGACGTCATGAACCTCTTGCGGCGTGGCGTCGCCGAACAGTCGACCATCGACCGCATAGGGCATGAGTACGATCTTGCCCGGGTTGAGGCCGAGATCGCGCCAGTGCTGTGCATTGGAACTGCCCACTGCAAGATAGCGGTCGACAATTCGGTCGATTAGGCGGAAGGCGGCTCGCTTCGCGATCATTCGCAGAGTGCTGCGTTCTCTGCCGCTTTGTGTTGTCTCGTCGCGCAGAAGCGTGCGCATGCCCAGGCGTTTGGCAAGCGCCAGCGCTGCAAGATGATTGGCCCGGGCATAGCCATGCACCCAGAGGGCGTCGTAGGCGCCAGCGCGCAGCGTCGAGGCAAGATCGCCCGACAGCGGTCGCCAGAACGTGGCGCCGCCGTTGATCCTGGCGAAAGGCAGCGGCTGCAGGAAACGGTGCCGGTAGCCGTCCAGCAGCTTGACGTCCCAGGCGATGGTGCGGCCGAATTCGCGATCGACGTGCTCGTGCAGCGAATGGTCTGATTCGAACAGCACCGTCAGTTCGATGTCAGGCTCGGCAGCTATCCGGCGCAGCAGCGGCGCCTGATACTGGATCGGGTGCGAAACGAGATAGGCGAGCCTGCAGCGGCGCATGGTGCGGCGGATTTGAGACGCTTGGGGTCGGCGTGGCAAGCCGCATCTGCAATGCCCGCCACGGACGGCCGCGATCGATTCGGCCATGGATCTACCGGGCTAGAAACGAAAATGGGCGGCCGCAGCCGCCCATCACGTTCGCGTTCACGGCAATCAGCGGCCCTTCCAGTTCGGCGGGCGCTTTTCGGCGAAGGCCTTGGGGCCCTCGATGAAATCCTGGCTGCCGATCATGGCGTCGACGGCCGGGTACTTGCCGGCGATCGCTTCCTGCACCGAGGCCTTGTTCAACCCTTGCATCGCCGCCTGCTTGGTCGCCCGGATCGACATCGGCGAGCATTCGAGGATCAGCCCGGCCCAGCGGCGCGCTTCGGCCATCAGGTCGGCCTGCTTGACGACTTCGGTCACGAAGCCCATCTGCTTGCCCTCCGCGGCCGAGACCCGCCGGCCGGTCAGCAGCATGCCCATGGCCTGCTTCAGCGGCACCATGCGCGGCAGGCGATGGACGCCACCGGCCAGGGCCGCCAGGCCGACCCGCGGCTCGGGCAGGGCAAAAATGGCATTGTCGGACGCGATGATGATGTCGCAGGCCAGCGCGATCTCGAAGCCGCCGCCCATGGCGACGCCGTTGACTGCCGCTATCAGCGGCTTGTTCAGGTCGTAGCGGTTGGTGATGCCGCCAAAGCC
>JBFWZG010000145.1:0-8154 GCA_050185515.1 Reyranellaceae bacterium | reverse complement strand
GAATAGCGCACCAGCGGCACCATCGTGTCGCCATGGCCGCCGAGGACGAAGGCGGAGACGTCCTCGACCGAAACCTTGAACTCCTCGGCAAGGAACAGGCGGAAGCGGGCGCTGTCGAGAACGCCGGCCATGCCCACCACCTTGTTCGACTTGAAGCCGGTGACTTCGCGCATCAGCCCGACCATGGCGTCGAGGGGATTGGTGATGACGATGACGAAGGCATCGGGCGCGTTTGCCTTGATGCCGGCGCCGACCGCCTTGATGACCTTGGCATTGATGCCGACCAGATCATCGCGGCTCATGCCGGGCTTGCGCGGCACGCCGGCGGTGACGATGACGACGTCTGCGCCCTTGATGTCGGCGTAGTTCGAGGTGCCGCTGTAGCCGGCATCGTACTTCGCCACCGGCGACAGCTGGGCGATGTCCAGCGCCTTGCCCTTGGCGACGCCTTCGGCATCCGGAATGTCGAGGAGGATGATGTCGCCCAGTTCCTTCTGGCCGGCCAGCAGCGCCAGCGTGCCGCCGATCTGCCCAGCGCCGACCAGCGCGATTTTCCTGCGAGCCATGAGAGGTCTCCCGCTTGTTGTGAATTCCGGCGGTTGGGTAGCGCGTTTGGCGCGCCCGGGCAAGCCATGCGCCACCGCATGGAAATATCTGGCCGAATCGGCCGCACCTATTCCGCTTGCAACGCCCGGCGGGCATCCTGAAGCGCCGCCGTCGCTTTGGGGGCCAGCTGCGGAAACGCCAGATTCAGCCTCTCCATGGTTCCGATCAGCGCCGCCACCACCGCCATGCGGGTAAACCACTTGTTGTCTGCCGGCAGCACGTACCATGGCGCATGCGGGGCGCTGGTGTGGCGGATGACGTCCTCGTAGGCCGCCATGTACTCGTCCCAGCGCGCCCGCTCGGCGACGTCGCCCATGTTGAACTTCCAGTTCTTGGCCGGATCGTCGATGCGCTCGAGAAACCGCTTCTTCTGCTCTTCCTTCGACACGTTGAGGAAGAACTTGCAGATCGCCACGCCGTTGCGCGCCAGATAGCTTTCGAAGTTCCTGATATCCTCGAAGCGCTGTTTCCAGATGTCGCCGCCATTGAGCCGCGGCGGCAGGCGCTGCGCGGCGAGGTACTCTGGACGCACGCGAACCACCAGCACTTCTTCGTAATGCGAGCGATTGAAGATTCCGATCCGGCCGCGCTCGGGCAGCCGGCGCGCGACGCGCCACAGAAAATCGTGATCGAGCTCCTCCGCGCTCGGCGCCTTGAAGGCATGCACCTGGCAGCCCTGCGGGTTGATGCCCGACATGGCGTACTTGATAGCGCCGTCCTTGCCCGCCGCATCCATCGCCTGGAAGACCGCGAGCACCGCCCAGCAATCCTGGGCGTAGAGCTTCTCCTGCAGTTCCGACAGGCGCTTGATGCCCTTGGCCAGCAGTTCCTTCGCCTCGCCCTTCTCGAGGTCCATGTCCTGGGTGTCGGCGGGATCGAAATCCCTGAGTCGGAACTGGCTGCCGTCCTCTACGCGATAGCGATCGACGAACTCGATATCCTTCATGCCGCCCTCCCGGTTCGCCACCAGCATAGGCGAAAAATGCGAAGGGGGCCGCAAGGCCCCCCTCCTCAACCGGATCCGTCAAGAACCGGCCGGCTCAGCCGACGCCGTTGGCCTTGAACCAGGCCAGCGCCCGCTTCCAGCCGTCCTCGGCAGCCTCCTTGCGGTAGCTGGGACGATAATCGGCATGGAAGGCATGCGGCGTGTCCGGATAGACCACGAACTCGTGCTTCTTGCCGGCCGCCGTCAGCGCCTTCTTCATCTGCTCGACCGTGTCGACGGGAATGCCCGTGTCGGCGCCGCCATAGAGGCCCAGCACCGGCGCCTTGATCTCGGCCGCCAAGTCCACCGGATGCTTGGGCGTCAGTTCGCTCGGCTGGCCGACAAGGCGGCCGTACCAGGCGACGCCGGCGTCGAGATCGGGATTGTGCGCGGCGTAGAGCCAGACGATGCGCCCGCCCCAGCAGAAGCCGGTTATGGCAAGCTTGGAGGTATCGGCCTTGCCGGTCCCCTTGGCCCAGGCGACGGTGGCGTCGAGATCGCTCATCACCTGCTTGTCGGGAACCTTCGACACCACGTCGCGAATGATGGCCTGGATGTCTGTCATCTTGCCGACATCGCCCTGCCGCGCGTAGAGCTCCGGCGCCACGGCGAAGTACCCCGCCTTGGCCAGGCGCCGGCACACGTCCTTGATGTGCTCGTGCACGCCGAAGATTTCCTGCACCACGATCACGGTCGGATAGTTGCTGCCGACGTTGAGAACCGCGCGATAGCCCGGGATCTCGCCGTCCGCCGTCTTGATCTTGATGTCGCCCGCCTCCAGCCCGTCGCTGGGCGTCATGATGGTCTGCGCCGTCACCGGTTGCGCGGCGAGCGCGAAGCCTGCGCCGAGCGATCCCATCATCACGGTGCGGCGGCCGATGCCGGCGCGGTTATCCTTGTCGGTCATGCCATCCATCGTTTCCTCCTCGCTGTTCGGGACATCAAGTCTAACAGAGGCAAGCTTCGTCGGCAGCGCAACGATGGATCACAAGAACGGGAATATTTCCGCGGGAGAAGTGTCGCCGGTTTCCCTGCGGAAACCGTCGGAGGGGCCGTTCAATCGACGTGGTGCTGCGCCAGATAGTCGTGGCTCTGCATCTCCAGCAGCCGCGACACGGTGCGCTCGAACTCGAAGGAGCCGTCGCCTTCGGGATAGAGCGCCTGGGGAATGGCGGCTGCCGAGCAGATCAGCTTCACCTTGTGTTCGTAAAGCTCGTCGATCAGCGTGACGAAACGCATCGCCTCGTTGCGCCGGTTGGCGGTCAGCTTCGGAATGTCCTGCACGATCACCGTGTGGCAATGCTCGGCGATGGCGATGTAGTCGGCGGCGCCCAGCGGGCGGGCGCACAGCTCCTCGAAGGTGAACCAGGCAACGCCCTGGGCCCAGCGCGGCATGACCACCTCGCGGCCCTGCGTCTTCAGCACGCGCCGTTCGCCGGTGGCGTCGTCCGTCAGCCGGGCGAAGGCCGCCGCCAGCTTGTCGTCGGCCATGGCGCCCAGCGGGCTGACATAGACCGAAATGTCGCGCAGCCGCGCCAGCCGATAGTCCTGGTCGCCGGCGAGGACGGCGACCTCGACCTTCGACTTCAGCAGCTCGATGAACGGCAGGAAGCGATCGCGCTGCAGGCCGTTGCGATAGAGATCGTCCGGTGCGCGGTTGGAGGTCGCGACCACGGCGACGCCTTCGTCGAACAGCGTCGCGAACAGCCGGCCCAGGATCATGGCGTCGGCGATGTTGGTCACCTGGAACTCGTCGAAGCACAGCAGCCTGGTCTCTGCCGCGATCGCGCGGGCGAACGGCGGGATCGGATCGGCCTCGGGCGGCGCGCCCTTCTCGATCAGCGACTGGCGGCGGCGATGCAGCCTTTCGTGCACCTCGATCATGAACTCGTGGAAATGCACGCGGCGCTTGCGCTCGACCGGGGCCGCCTCGAAGAATAGGTCCATCAGCATCGACTTGCCGCGTCCCACCGGACCCCAGATATAGAGGCCGCCTGGCGCGTTCGCCTGCGCAGACGAACGGCGCAGACCCAGCCTTGCCAGCAGGCCACCCGAGGACGGCGGCGCGGCGAGGCGATCGACCATGGCCTGCAGCCGACCGAGAATGCGCGCCTGGGCGGCATCCTTGCGCAACTGCCCCGCCGCCAGCCGCGCCTCGTAGGCGGCGAGCAAATCGGTTCGGGCGGGCGCGGCGTAAGCTGAAGACATGGCGGGTCCGCCTTCTCTAAGGAGCCGTCATTGGCCTGTAAACAGCCAATTGCGCCGCGTCAGCCGATGACGGAACAGCGATTGCCGGTAGCCGTTGCAGGATCGAGAATGCTCGCGAAAGGACATGACATGAAAAGAACAGCAGTTCTGGCCGCGCTGAGCCTGTTGGCCGCGCCGGCCATCGCCGCCGAAACGACGGTAACCATGCACTCGATTTCGCCCTCGGGCGTCGGGCCCGAGATAGGCACGGTCTTTCTCGATGATTCGAGCGACGGGCTGCGCGTCCGCACCGAACTCAAGGGGCTGACGCCCGGACCGCACGGCTTTCACGTGCACGAGAACGGCAGCTGCGAACCTGGCATGAAGGACGGCAAGATGGCGGCAGGAATTGCCGCCGGCGGGCATTTCGCCCCGCATGGCGGAAAGGCGCATCGCGGCCCGCAGGGCGACGGGCACCTGGGCGACCTGCCCGTGCTGAACGCGGACGCCAACGGCAATGCCAACCGCACCCTGACAGCCCCGCGCCTTAAGGTCGAAGCGATCCAGGGCAAGGCACTGATGATCCACGCCGGCGGAGACAATTACGCCGACAAGCCCGAACCGCTGGGCGGCGGCGGCGAGCGCGTCGCCTGCGGCGTGATCGGCAGGTAGGTCCTTACTCCGCCGCGGCCTGTCGCGGTGCGAAGTGCCGCTCCATTTCGCGCCGGAAGCGCACCGCCTGCGATTGCTGGTCGACGGCAACGTCGTTCCAGGACAGCGGCGAACCGGCCCTTACCGGCCGCGTCAGCTTGATGCCATGCGCCAGCCCCAGCGGAAGGCCGCCCAGCGCCAGCGAATCGCCGGCTGGCATCAGCCTGCCGTAGACCATGTAGCCGCCTTCGCCGTCCAGCGTCTCGCCCGGCTGCAGGTCGCGCTTGGCGGTCGCCACCACGTCGGCGCGGAAGCCGGTCGCGACGCCCGTCGCCTCGCGCCGCAATCCGACCGAGGCGACGGAAATGCCGAGTTCGAGGCCGATCAGGTGGAAGGGCTTGTACATCGCCGAATAGCGGCCCGAGCGATCCGTCACCAGCCCGTATTCGGCGAAGCAGCGCGCGACGTAGTCGCTGGGCGCCTCGAACACCACGTAGACGCCCCAGCGCAGATCGCGGAACACAGGCCGGCCGTCCCGCTCGAGAGACGAGATCACCTCGACCTGGCCGGCATGATGCAGCCGGCCACCGGCCTCGCGCGGACAGAGCACGCTCGCCAGGTCGTCGACGCCGCAGGGCGGAAACGCCAGCCCCTGCGGCGCCGCCGTCAGCCCGGTGGCGTTGGCGACGGCCGCCATCTCGATCGCCGACTTGGTGCCGTCGAGGAAGGAATTGAACATCTGCGGATTCATGCCCCCCTCGCGCGCGCGTTCGGGCGTGATCCCATAGTGGCCCCAGACCGTCTCGGGGGTCGACTGATGGTAGGACGGCAGGTACTTGGTGCCCTTGCCCGCGGCGACGACCGGAAACCCGGCGGCGCGCGCCCAGTCGACCATCTCGCAGATCAGCGCCGGCTGATCGCCATAGGCCAGCGAATAGATCACGCCCGCCTCGGCGGCGCGGCGCGCCAGCAGCGGCCCGGCGACGGCGTCGGCCTCGACATTGACCATCACCACCGACTTGCCGGCGGCGAAGGCAGCCAGGGCGTGCGCGATGCCGGCGGCGGGATTGCCCGTCGCCTCGATCACCACGTCGAGCGGCGCGGCCAGCAGCCTTGCGGCATCGTCGGTGACATGGGTGGCGCCGGTCTTCAGCGCCGCCTCGATCGAGGGCGCGTCGGCCTGCCCGTCCGGCCAGCCGGTGCGTTGCAGCGATCCCCGCGCGCGCTGCGGATCGAGATCGGCGATCGCCGCCAGGTGTAGGCCGGGAGTGGTCCGCGCCGAGGCGACGAACATGGTGCCGAACTTGCCGGCGCCGATCAGGCCGACGCGCAGCGGCCGGCCGGCTTCGGCGCGCTGCAGGAGCAGCCGGTGCAGGTTCATTTGACTACTCCGCCGCCTGGCGCGCCGCTCTCAGCATGCAGTCGGCCGGCCAGTGGTCGATCGGGGTGAAGTCGCGATGGGCGATCCATTCCGGCCGCTTGAAGCGGCGGATGGCGTTGGAAACGGCGTTGAGCGAAACGTAGATGATTACCCGCCCCCAGGGCGACATGTTCGGTCCGCTGCCATGCACCAGCGTCGAGTGGAAGAACAGCGCCGAACCCGGCGGGCCCTTCATCGACACGATGCCGCCCTGCTCGACCAGCCTGGCGATGGTGTCGTTGTTGATCGTCCATAGCGGATAGGAGGTCGTCGTCAGATCGTGCTGGGCGTCGATCACGCCCTTCTTGTGCGAGCGCGGGATGAACCACAGCGGCCCGTTGAACTCGTTGACCTCGTCGACGAACACCGCGAGGTTCATGGCGCGCGCCGTCGGCATGTCGTCGTCGTTCTTCCAGGTGCCGTAATCCTGGTGCCACTGCCAGACGTCGCCGTCGAACGCCGCCTTGCCGTTGATCTTGAACTGGTGGATGTAGACCCGGTCGCCCAGCATCTGCTCGGCCGGCCCGACGAAACGGGGATGGTGAACCAGCGCCTCGAACAGGGGGTTGTAGGTGTGGACGGCGAAGGCGGTGCGCACCACGTCGCCCGTCTTCTCGCGCACGTTCTCCTGGCGGCGCTGGGCGAAGACGCGCGGCACCTCCTGCTGCATCAGCGCCACCTCCTGCGGCGAGAAATGCGCGGGAAGGAACAGATAGCCCTCCTCGTCGAACTGGCGCAGCTGCTGTTCGGTCAGTTTCATGGCGTCGCTCCCGGCGATTGGTTTTTCCCTCGCTTTCGGGAATTATGCGCCCGCCGCCGACGCGGGCCAAGGCTCGACCGCCCGCCACAGGCCGCGGCGCCTGGAATAGAAGGTTTCGTATGGTTTTTCCCGTGGTTCTGGTGATATCGCTCGCTGCCGGCCTCGCCGCCGCCGCCCTGATCCTGCTGTTGCGCCGCCGCCGCACCAGCAGCCTTCGCCCGGCCCCCGCCGCCGCCGGATGGATCCGCCTGCTGGGTGCGCCCGCCGCCGCTTTCGTCGTCACGGCATTGATCGTCGGCGCGGCGCTGACGGTATTCACCGACAACGGCGGACGTCCCGAAACGCGCCTGCTCGAAACCATCCGGACGCACCATCCCGAAGCCGGTCCGGAGATCGACGCGATTTTGGGCGAACGCGACCCGCTGACGGCGCAGAACAAGTCGGCTGCTTTGGCCCAGCGCTACTTCCCGCGCCATCTGGCGACCACGTCGGACGAGGCGATACTGCGCTTCACCGCGGAAATGACGGCGATTTTCGAGAACCTGCTGCAACGCGACGCGCAGAGCTGCAAGGCGCTGGCGGGCGGCGGCTCGCTCGGCGACGGCCTCGATCCGGCCGGTCTGCAACGTGCGCTCGACGCGATGGCCGACGTAATCGTCGATTCCGTCGAGGCTTCGCAGCCGCCGCCCGACCGGACGCGCGCCCAGGCGCTGCTGAGCGAGATCGTGACGAAGGTCTATGCCGGCAACGACCAGGGGCTGCTGCCGCCCCAGGCGCTGGCGCAGCCGCAGTCGGCGGCGGCCGAACCCCTGTGCCGCACGATGATCGCCTTCTATCGCGCAATTCTGTCGCTGCCGCCCAGGGACGGTTCGACCGTGCTGCGGGTGCTGATGCAGGGCAGCCGGCCGCCTAATCGGTAGCCGGTACTTCAGTAGGACGTGATGCCGCGTTCCTTCATCTCGGCGCGGGCACGATCGGGATAGTCGGTGATTACCCCGTCGACGGGGAGCGCCAGGACCTCGGCGATGTCCTCCGGCTTGTTGACCGTCCACGGCACCACGCGCAGGCCGGCGGCTTGCGCGGCTTTGATCTTGGCCACGTCCATATCGCGCCAGTGCGGCGACCACACTGAACAGCCGATCTTCTTCACGAGCGCCGGCAGCGATCCGCCCAGCTCGTCGATGTCGTAGCCGGCCGTCCAGGGCGACGGGCCCGGCTGACCCGCCTTGATGTTGTCGAAGTTGGCCCGCTGGATCGACAGGCAGGCGGTCGCGATCTGCCGGTCGAGCTTTCGCATCTCGACCAGCGCCGAGTAGTCGAAGCTTTGCACCGTCGCGACATCGCCCAGCTTCTCGGTGCGAATGAAGTCGACGACGGCGCGCGCGAACGTCGCCGCGTCGGCCGTTTCCTCCGGGCGCGTCGGATTGATCTTGATCTCGATGTTGAAGCGGACGTTGCGGTTGATGGCGCGCGCCAGATCGACGACTTCCTTCAGCGTCGGAATGCGCTCGCCATCGACCGGCTCCTGCTCGGGAAACATGCGGG
>JBFWZG010000144.1:0-8226 GCA_050185515.1 Reyranellaceae bacterium | reverse complement strand
ACTGTGAGTTCGGTCTCGATATCGAATCCGGCGGACAAGGCAGGGAAGGTCTTGACGAAGCGGCGCGAGAATACGCGATAGCCCGACAGCATGTCGCGGAACCTGTCGCCGAACAGGAAGGCGACTGTCCAGGTGATCAGGAAATTGCCGGTGCGATGCCCGCGTCGGTAGGTGGCGTTCTCGTAGGTCGAGCGACGCGACCCAACGACCATGTCGAGGTTTTCGCGCCGCAGCTTCTCGACCATCGCCGGCGCACTGGTCGCATCGTAGGTATTGTCGCCGTCGGCCATGACGTAGATATCGGCGTCGATGTCGGCGAACATGCGCCGTACCACGTTGCCCTTGCCCTGCAGCGGTTCGGTCCGGACCACGGCGCCGGCATCGCGTGCGCGCTGGGCGGTGCCGTCCTTCGAATTGTTGTCGTAGACGTAGACGGTGGCGTCCGGCAGCGCGGTCTTGAACGCGCGCACGCAGTCGGCGACGGCAACCTCTTCGTTGTAGCAGGGCAGCAAAACAGCGACGCGCGGCGTCGCTGGCGCCTCCGCAGGCATCGACGACACTGCATGATCTGCCGTAGCGGTTGTGGACGACATCATCGGCCTCGGACGGAAATATCCCGGCGGCGACGCCAGGCCTGCTGCAGCGGCGGTGCGGCCACAAGGCCGACCGCCAGCACCGCGATCCATACCACACGGCTCTGGTAGCGGTCCTGCGGATTGGACAACGTTCCGCAGGCAAGCGCGTTCGCCACCATCCCGGCCATCAGCAGGGCGCAGAACAGCGCCACTGGCCGATCCCCGCGCCGCCACAGCGCGATCGCCACGACCGGCAGCAGGAAGAAGCTGGCAAGCTGCAGCGGCACATGGATCCAGTTGAGTTCGTCGAAGAGCTGCAATTCGCCCAGCTGCTGCCTTGCATGGTGATACGCGCCCGCCTCCCAGGGCAGCATGATCTCCAGCGTCGTCGTATTATGCAAAAAGGTTGAGCGCAGATAGTCGCCGGTGCGGACCAGCACGAGCTGCCGCACGAAGCTGTCGAACGCCGTCTTCAGATGCATCAGCGGGTAGTGGCGGAACGTGGCCAGGATGATTCGCCGCGATTCGGGCCCGGACTGTTCCCAGCCGCCCGCCATCTCGAACGCCTGGATGTCGTCCCACAGATAGCCGTTATGCGTGGTGGGCAGCTGGTCGCGGAAGGCGCACAGCACCGTGTCGGGCAACGGACAGTAATCGTTCAGGTAGCGGCCTACGATGCCGTCCTCGACCAGCCGGGCGAAGAAGAAGATATCGCCGCCCTTGTTGAAATAGGCACGGCCGGTTTCGGCGTAATGCACGGCGGGGATTGTGGCGACGCCCAAAGCGACGGCAAGGACCGGGGCCGCCATCCGCCGCATGGGCGAATCTGCCAGACGCAGGGCAATGGCGCCGGCTGCCAGCAAAGCCAGCGCCACCGGCAGGTGCGAGGAATGGATCGCCGTGCCCAGCGCCACCAACACCCCGAGAATCAGCCGTCGCCATGGCGGCAGGCGGTGCGGGAACATGACCAGCAGCGCCATGGCCAGAATCAGCGCGCCGGCGAAGACGTCCGGCATGATCTGGCCGACATACCAGGGCAGGCCGGTCAGCAGCGTCAGGGCCAGCGCTATACCGACCAGCCACCCGGGGTGCGCCTTGGGAACGAGCAGCGCCACGGCCTGATCTAGCAGCCAGACGATGGCCAGCGACTGGAAGACCACCGTCAGCCACAACGTCCACGCCGCTCCCAGGGCGGTGAGCAGGGTGGCATAGACGAGGGTGCGATAGGGCAGTTCTTCGGCGACGATGGCCAGAGCCATGTAGTTGCCCGAATCGGGGAACAGCAACGGATAGCCGTTGATCAGGCAGGCGGACAGCAGGAACAGGCAGGCGAGCACCGCAGCGCCTAGCCTGACCACAGGGGCATCACTGCCGGCCAGCCGGCCCAGGCCAGTCAGAATGCGCCGGTCGCGGTGCATGGAACCCATGGACAATCTGCTGCCTTGCCTGATGCGTACGGCCGGGAGCCGGCCGGATAATGCCCAAACAAAGCTCTGACGCCAACCACCCGAGGTCTGCTAAAAGCCTGAAATGCGCGCCTTATTCCTGATCGCCGCGGTCGTGCTGGCCGCGGCCGCCAATTTCCTCGTCTGGTGGGCGGCCTATCGCCCGGTCGCCATCGACATGGCGACGGCCGAAATGCCGCGCAGCGTCTCCTTCGCGCCCTTCAATCGCGGCCAAAGTCCGCTGATCCGCTCCTATCCGAGCCCGGCGGAAATCGAAAGCGACATGCGCCTGCTGTCCGGCAAGGTCCGCGCCGTGCGCACCTATACGTCGCTGGAGGGCATGGAGGTCGTGCCGCTTCTGGCCGAGCGCTACAAGCTCAAGGTGACGCACAGCGCCTGGCTGGGCACGCGCACCGTCATCAACGCCCAGGAGATCTCGGCGCTGATCGACGCCGCCAATCGTTATCCCGACGCCATCGAGCGGGTCATCGTCGGCAACGAGGTGCTGCTGCGCAAGGACCTGACGCAGCGCGAACTGATCAACTACATCCGCGCCGTGCGCAGCGCGGTGCGGCAGCCGGTGTCCTATGCCGACGTCTGGGAACGCTGGATCGACAACCCGGCGCTGGCCGACGAAGTCGACTTCATTACCGTGCACATCCTGCCTTATTGGGAGGACCATCCGGTGGGCGTCGAGCGCGCCCGCGAGCATATCGCGGCGGTGTACGACATCGTCAGGGCGCGCTTTCCCGGCAAGCCGATTCTGATCGGCGAAACCGGCTGGCCGACCGACGGGCGCATGCGCAACGATGCGGCCCCCGGGCTGGTCGAGCATGCCCGGTTCGTCGCCATGTTCCTCGATCTCGCGAAGGAAAAGGGCTTCGACTACAACCTGATCGAGGCCTTCGATCAGCCGTGGAAGAGCATTCTCGAGGGCACGGTCGGCAAAAGCTGGGGCATGTACTACTCCGACCGCACGCCGAAATATGCCGATGGCGCGCCGGTCAGCGACGATCCGCAGTGGCTGGCCAAGTTCGCCGTCTCGACCGTGATCGCCGCTTTGCTAGTGCTGCTGCTCGGCGGCCGCCGGCCGCAGCTTGCCGGCATCCGGACGTTGATCTTCGCCCTCTTCGTCCAGGCCGCAGTCTCCGGCGTCGTTTACGCGGCGGCGATCGATATCGGTCGCGCCGTGCCGTTGCTCGCCGTCTCGTGCGAGTTGTTCGATACGGCCTTCGCCCGGCTGGCGGCAGCGCCGGGCGAGGCGATCGGCATGCTCTATCGCTACGCCTTCTATCCGCAGCGCATCCTTGGGGCGGTGTTCTGGACGATCCTCGGCGTCGTGTTCGTCGGCTACTTCGTCTGGGCCATCGCCAACGCGCTCGCGGGGCGCGCGCCCGTCGCCGATCGCATCCGGCGCATCCGCGGCAGCGTCGTCAGTGCCCGCGAACTGGGCTTCCGGCGCCTGTGGGGCCACGGCATTCTCAGTCTGCAGATGCTCTATGCCCTGTTCGTGCTGCTGGCCGTCTGGCATGTCTGGGTCCTGGCGCTCGACGGGCGCTATCGCGATTTTCCGATCGCCAATTTCATCGTTCCGGCCATCGTGCTGCTGCTCTGGAAGACTGGCACGGCGGTGATCCGTCCCCCAGGCTCGCCGCAATCCCGGCGGCTGGCCGAGGCGCTTTCCTTCGGACGCATTCTGGGTATGGTCGGGGGCGAGCCGGCCGCGGCGATGATGCCGGGCTATTCGCGGCTCGGTCCGGTATGGCCCGAATTGCTGTTGGCGCTGGCGCTGCTGGCGGGCGCGGCGACAGTGGTCGCCGTCGAGGGCACGCTCAATCGCCAGGCGCTGGTCTGGGCGGCACAGTGCGTGCTGCTGGCCTTGCCGTTGCTGGCGACGATCAGGCTGTCCTGGGCCCTGCCGATGGCCGAACAGCCGCCGGAATCATTCACCGGCAAATGGTAATAGTTGCGAATCGATCTCAAGCGGGAGGAGTTTGACCATGGAGATGACCGGCGAATATCGCATTCCCGCCGCTCGTGAGCGGGTCTGGGAAGCCCTAAACGATCCCGCGGTTCTCAAGGAATGCATACCCGGCTGCGAATCGCTCGAAGCATCGGCCGACAACGAGTTCAAGGCGACGGTGCGGACCAAAATCGGTCCGGTAAGCGCCCGGTTTTCCGGCAAGGTGACGTTGAGCGAGTTCGATCCGCCCAAATCCTATCGCATCTCGGGCGAGGGCCAGGGCGGCGCCGCCGGTTTCGCCAAGGGCGGGGCCGTCGTCAATCTCGAGGAGGACGGCACGGGCACGCTGCTCCGCTATACGGCCGACGCGCAGGTCGGCGGCAAGCTGGCGCAGATCGGCTCGCGGCTGATCGACGGCACGGCCAAGAAACTGGCCGACGAGTTCTTCGAGGCGTTTGCTGCCAAAGTGCAGGCTGGCGAGCCGGAAGCGGATGCAGACAGCGGTTCGGCCGATTCGGCCGCTTCGGTAGCGGTCGAACGCGGCATGCCCTCCAGCGCCACGGTCGCGGAGGCGGCGGTGCCGACCGCCAAGGGGGCGGCGACGCGCTGGATACTGGTCGGCATCGGTGCGGCGGCCGTCGTCGTTGCGTGGCTGCTGCTGAAATAGACGGTTTCTCCGCGGTGCCTGCGCGGCGTGTCGCGGGCTTGTTGCTTGACCGCGCCCCTTGAAAGAGAAAGACTTTCGGCTGCCGGTGGGGAGGTTGCCGCAAGTGTGATCCCTCACGAGCGCGTCAGGCGTACCAAGAGAGGGAGGAACGCATATGTCCGTGTCGGTTAGCATGAAAGTCAACGGCAAGACGGCAACGGGAACCGTCGAGCCGCGCACCCTGCTGGTGCAGTTCCTGCGCGAACATCTCGGGCTTACCGGCACCCATGTCGGTTGCGACACCAGCCAGTGCGGCGCCTGCGTGGTGCATGTCGACGGCAAGTCGGTCAAGGCCTGCACCATGTTCGCGCTGCGCGCCGACGGCGCCGAAGTGTCGACCATCGAAGGCCTCGCCAAGGACGGCGCGCTGCACCCGATGCAGGAAGCGTTCCGCGAGCATCACGGCCTGCAATGCGGCTTCTGCACCCCGGGCATGGTGATGAGCGCCATCGATCTGGTGAAGCGCCACAACTACAAGCTCGACGAATCCACCGTCCGGCACGGGCTTGAAGGCAACCTCTGCCGCTGCACCGGCTACCACAACATCGTCAAGGCGGTGCTGGAGGGAGCCAAGGCGATGCAGGCGAAGGGGGTGTGACATGGGAGAGAAGGGAATCGGCGCCCGCGTGGCGCGCAAGGAAGACCAGAGATTTCTCACCGGCAACGGCCACTACACCGACGACCTGCAGCGCAACCGGCAGACCTACGCTTTCTTCCTCCGCTCGCCGCACGCGCACGCGAAAATCCGCAAGATCGACGCCGCGGCGGCGAAATCGGCCCCCGGCGTATTGGCCGTCTTCACCGGCGCCGACATCGCCGAAGCGAAGGTCGGCAGCCTGATCTGCGGCTGGGTTGTCAAGGACAAGAACGGCGAGCCGCACAAGGCGCCGCCGCATCCGGCCCTGGCGCTCGACACGGTTCGTCATGTCGGCGATCCGGTGGCAATGGTCATCGCCGAGACGGCAGCGCAGGCCAAGGACGCGGCCGAGATGATCTCCGTGGACTACGAGGAACTGCCGTCGGTGGTCAATCCGGCCAAGGCGCTGGCCAAGTCGGCGCCGCAGCTTCACGCCGAGGCGCCAGGCAATCTCTGCTACGACTGGGAGCTGGGCGACAAGGCCGCGGTCGACGCCGCCTTCGCCAAGGCCGCCCATGTCGCAAAGGTCGATCTGGTCAACAACCGGCTCATTCCCAACGCCATGGAGCCGCGCGCGGCGGCGGCGGAATACGATGCCGGCACCGGCCAGTACACGCTGTGGACCACGTCGCAGAACCCGCACGTCACTCGGCTGGTGCTGTCGGCCTTCGTGCTCGGCATTCCCGAACACAAGCTGCGGGTGATTGCGCCCGACGTCGGCGGCGGTTTCGGCTCCAAGATCTTCATCTATTCGGAGGAGACGCTGCTGACCTGGGCCTCGGCCAAGGTCGGGCGGCCGATCAAGTGGACGGCCGAGCGCAACGAATCGTTTCTCAGCGATGCGCATGGCCGCGACCATGTCACCCATGCCGAGCTGGCGCTCGACAAAGACGGCAAGTTTTTGGCTCTCAAGGTCGACACCATCGCCAACATGGGCGCCTATCTGTCGACCTTCGCCACGGCCGTGCCGACCTATCTCTACGGCACTCTGCTGGCGGGCCAGTACACGACCCCGGCGATCCACGTGAACGTGAAGTCGGTGTTCACCAATACCGCTCCGGTCGACGCCTATCGCGGCGCCGGCCGTCCCGAGGCGACCTTCGTGCTCGAGCGCATCGTCGAGCAGGCGGCGCGCGATCTGAAGATCGACAAGGCCGAGCTGCGGCGGCGCAACTTCATCGCCGCCGACGCCTATCCGTACCAGACGCCGGTGGCGCTGACCTACGATTCGGGCAACTACGCCGGCGCCATGACCAAGGCGCTCGAGCTGGCCGACTATGCCGGTTTCGAGAGGCGGCGCGCCGAGTCGAAAGCCAAGGGCAAGCTGCGCGGCATCGGCCTGTCGGCCTATATCGAGGCCTGCGGTCTGGCGCCGTCGGCCGTTGTCGGCTCGCTGGGCGCCGGCGTCGGACAGTGGGAATCTGCGCAGGTCCGCTTCAATCCCACCGGCAACGTGCAGGTCTATACAGGTTCGCACAGCCACGGGCAGGGGCACGAGACGACATTCGCGCAGGTGGTGTCGAACCATCTCGGCGTGCCGATCGATCAGATCGAGGTGATACACGGCGACACGGCCTCGGTGCCGTTTGGCATGGGCACGTACGGCTCGCGTTCCCTGGCGGTCGGCGGCTCGGCCATCGTCAAGGCCTGCGACAAGATCGTGGCCAAGGGCAAGAAAATCGCCGCCCACATGCTCGAGGCGTCGGCTGCCGACATCGAGTTCAAGGACGGCGCCTTCACCGTGGCCGGAACCGACAAATCGGTGCCGCTGGCGGGAGTCGTGTTCTCGGCCTACGTACCGCACAACTACCCGCTCAATGAAGTTGAGCCGGGCATGGACGAGAACGCCTTCTACGATCCGGCCAACTTCACCTATCCGGCCGGCGTGCATGTCTGCGAGGTCGAGGTCGATCCCGACACCGGCGTCGCCAGCATCGCCAAGTTCACTGCGGTCGACGACTTCGGCAACATCATCAATCCGATGATCGTCGAAGGCCAGGTTCACGGCGGCATCGGCCAGGGCATCGGCCAGGCGCTGCTCGAGCATGGCGTCTACGACGAGAAGAGCGGCCAGCTCCTGTCGGGGTCGTACATGGACTACACCATGCCCCGCGCCGACGATCTGCCGAGCTTCGATGTCGGCTACCAGATCACGCCGTGCCCGCACAATCCGCTGGGCGTCAAGGGCTGCGGCGAGGCCGGCGCCATTGCAGCGCCGGCTGCCGTAATGAACGCGATCCACGATGCACTGGCGCCGGTCGGCGTGCAGAGCATCGACATGCCGGCAACGCCCGCCCGAGTGTGGCAGGCGATCCAGCAGGCGAACACCAAGATGGCCGCGGAATAGGGGAGGCCTCGATCATGTACAATTTCGAATACCATCGTCCCAAGAGCGTCGCCGATGCGGTGGCGGCTTTGAAGAAGGCCTCCGACGGCAAGCTGATCGCCGGCGGCCAGACGCTGATCCCGACCTTGAAGCAGCGCCTGGCGCAGCCCTCCGACCTGATCGACCTCTCCGGCGTCGCCGAACTGCAGGGCATCAAGGTTGACGGCAAGACCGTGACCATCGGCGCCATGACCAAGCATGCCGATGTCGCCAACTCGGCCGAGGTCGCGAAGGCGATCCCGGCGCTGAGCGAGATGGCCAAGGTTATCGGCGATCCACAGGTGCGCAACGTCGGCACCCTGGGCGGCTCGATCGCCAACGCCGATCCGGCCGCCGACTATCCGGCCGCCATCGTCGGGCTGGGCGCCACGATCAAGACCAACGAGCGCAGCATTGCCGGCGACGAGTTCTTCAAGGGCATCTTCACGACCGCCCTGAAGGAAGGCGAGCTGATCGTCTCGGTATCCTTCCCGGCGCCGGAGAAGGCCGCCTACATGAAGTTCCGCAATCCCGC
>JBFWZG010000143.1:2894-8244 GCA_050185515.1 Reyranellaceae bacterium | reverse complement strand
CGGTGAACACCGTTGAGGCTGCCTTGAGCGCAGCCGATGAGCTTGGCTTTCCGGTCGTGGTCAAGCCGCAGAACACTGATTATGGAACGGCGGTGGAAACCGGCATCGACAACCGGGAGGACCTGGCTCTGGCCTTTGCGGCAGCGCGTCGCTACGGCAACGTCCTGGTGGAAGAACACATCGACGGATTCGACCACCGCATAACGGTCATCAATGGCAAGGCGATAAGGGCTTACGAAAGGCTGGCGGCGCAAGTTACCGGCGACGGAATTCATACGGTGGGGGAACTGATCGACCGGGCGGCGGTCGAAAGACTCAACGCGATCGACGTCAGGGAATACGGTTTCGTGAAGAAAGACGATCCTGCCGTGATAAAGCTGCTCCTTAAGCAGGACCTGTCACTTGGCGCCGTTCCCGAGAAGGGGCGCACTGTGCTTCTGAGGACGAACGCCAATATATCGACGGGCGGGACGGGCAGGATAGTCACCGACCGCGCGCATCCCGACAATCTGAAGTTGGCCGAAAAGGCCGCTTCAGTCCTCGGCCTGGACATCGCGGGTGTCGATTTCATCTGTCCCGATATATCGGTGTCCTGGCTCGAGAGCAGAACGGCGATATGCGACGTTAACCCGACTCCGGGCATGATATTGCCCGAGGATCCGCCGCGGCTTCTCCACTATCTGGCCGGACACGACAAACGCAATCTGCGGGTTCCGCTAATACTCTTCTTCGGCTCGGAGGCGGAGATCGACTCGTCGCACGCTCCCCTGATTGCCATGGCGATATCCATGGAGATCACGCTGACCTCCGTCAGATCCAATGTGGTTTTCCAGAACGGCAGACGGATAAGCAAAGCCTGCGAAACTTTGGGCCCGGCCATTGATATTGCATTGTCGGACCGCCTGACGGATGCGCTGCTCGTTTGCATCGATGCCGGCGAAATGCCCGATCTGTCCTCCTCCATCGACGTAGCGGACCTGGCATTCGCACCTCACGCCCTGGACATGACGTCGGGAGCTGCGGCGTCCGACGTCCGCTCGCCGCACGTCTCAAAGGTCGTGCTTGACGACATCGGCCGGTTCCACGAGGAATGCCGTCAGGTGTTTCGCAGCCTGAAGACTCCGAATGGGTGCAGTCCTCGGGCGTCTGAAGATCCTGCCTGACCGCGGTGCTTGCCCGCAAAAACAAAGGGCCTAGCCGTCTCCGGCTAAGCCCTTGTTTTGTTTGGTGGAGCCAAGCGGGATCGAACCGCTGACCTCTACAATGCCATTGTAGCGCTCTCCCAGCTGAGCTATGGCCCCGTGAATTCTGGGTCGCCCGCCGGCGATCGGCCGGTCGGAACGCGCGGAAAGTAAGGGCAGCCCAAGCCCGACGCAAGGGGTTTGTCGGGCCGCCCGATACCTCGCCTCAGGTGTTCGGTTCCTCGTCCGTATCGGTCTCGATGACGTCCGGGATATCGTCGCCGTCCTCGCCCAGGTCCGACGTATCCTCGATGATATCGTCGTCGGATTCGTCGTCGGGCGCGACATCCTCGATGGCGTCGAGTTCGGGCACCACCTTCTCGACCACCTTCTTCGGCGGCGGCGGCGGAGCCTTGGCGGCGCCGCCCCGGGTGCGGCGGGTTTTGACGAAATCCTCCACATCGTGCTTGTGGCCGCATTTCGGGCACACGATGGGCGTGCGCTTGAGATCGTAGAAGCGAACAGCACAGCTCTGGCAGGTGCGCTTGACGCCCCATTCCGGCTTCGACACGTCGAGCCTCCTGAAAAATTTCGTGAAGTCGGGCCCCTTTGCCACGCTTGCGCGGGCCTGTCAAAAGCAAATTTCCCGCCCCGGCGCGGGCCCGCGACCTGCCGCAGGCGACTGGCTGCCGCCCGTCCGGCCATGCTAGACAACCGCCCAGCCCGCGCCGCCGGCTGCGGCGCAGAATCGTCCGGGGGTCGACGCTGAAACCGTACCAGTCGCGCAAAGTTTCCAGGCTCGAAGGCCGCCTGCGGCCGCCGGGCGACAAGTCGATCTCGCATCGCGCGCTCATGCTGGGCGGCCTGGCGGTCGGCGAGACGACGGTCCGCGGTCTGCTCGAGGGCGAGGACGTGCTGCACACGGCCGCCGCCATGCGCCTGCTGGGCGCCACGGTGGCGCGCGATGCCGGCGGCGTCTGGAAGATTTCGGGCGTCGGCGTCGGCGGGCTGGGCGAGCCGGCCGACGTGATCGACCTTGGCAATTCGGGCACCTCGGCGCGGCTGCTGTCGGGCCTGCTGGCGACGTCGGGCTTCGTCAGCTTCGTCACCGGCGACGACTCGCTGCGCCGCCGCCCGATGCGGCGCGTCACCGAGCCGCTGTCGCTGTTCGGCGCGCAATTCCTGACCCGCTCCGGCCTGCGTCTGCCGATGGCGGTGATCGGCACCAGCCAGCCCATGCCGGTGCGCTACGTCACGCCGGTGCCGTCGGCGCAGGTGAAGTCGGCCGTGCTGCTGGCGGGCCTCAACACCATGGGCGAAACCACCGTGGTCGAGCGCGAGGCGACGCGCGATCATTCCGAGATCATGCTGGCGCATTTCGGCGCCAGCCTGCGGCGCGAGGAAACCGAAGACGGCACGGCCATCACCATCGTTGGCCAGCCCGACCTCGTGGGCCGCGATATCGAGGTGCCGGGGGATCCGTCCTCCGCCGCCTTTCCGGTGGTCGCCGCCTGCATCGCCGGCGCGTCGGGCCTGACGGTCGAGCATGTCGGCGTCAATCCGCTGCGCACCGGTCTCTACACGACCCTGGCGGAAATGGGCGCGCGCATCGAGTGGCGCAACGAGCGCGTGGTCGGCGGCGAAAAGGTCGCCGACCTGCATGTCGTCGGTGGTGGCGAACTCAGGGGCGTCGAGGTGCCGGCCGAGCGGGCACCCAGCATGATCGACGAATATCCGGTGCTGGCCGTCGCCGCCGCCTGCGCGCGCGGCACCACCATCATGCGGGGGCTGGCCGAGCTGAAGGTCAAGGAAAGCGATCGATTGGCCGCCATCGCCGCCGGGCTCGTGGCCAACGGCATCGACGTGGAAATCGGCGACGACAGCCTGACGGTGCATGGCAGGGGCGGGATCGTGCCGGGCGGCGGCGCCGTCGCCACCCATATGGATCACCGCATCGCCATGTCCTTCCTGGTGCTCGGCATGGCCGCGCGCCAGCCGGTGACTGTCGACGACATCGCCATGGTCGACACCAGCTTCCCGGGCTTCGTCGACCTGATGAACGGGCTGGGCGCGAGCATCGCCCCCGCCGGCGCCTGACCGTCATGATCATCGCGCTCGATGGCCCGTCCGCCGCCGGCAAGGGGACGCTGGCGCGCCGGCTGGCGGGGCATTACCGGCTGGCGCTGCTCGATACCGGACTGATTTACCGCGCCGTCGCCGCCCGGACCCTCGCCGACGACAGCGACCTCCCGGAGCGCGAGCGGGCCATTGCCGCGGCCCGGTCCCTGCGGGCGGACGATCTGGCGCGGCCGGGGCTGCGCGAGGAGGGGGTCGGCGCGATGGCCTCCAAGGTCGCCGCTATCCCCGAGGTGCGCCTTCATCTTGTTGATTTTCAAAAGAATTTCGCCAAGCACCCACCCGATGGCAAGGCCGGCGCCATTCTCGACGGCCGCGACATCGGCACCGTTATTTGCCCCAATGCGGATGTGAAAATATTCCTGACGGCCAGCGAGGAGGCCCGGGCGGAACGGCGTTTCCAGGAGTTGCGCACGGGCGGCAGCGACACTATAAAAGCGCGCGTTCTCGCCGACATGCGCGAACGCGACGCGCGCGACAGCGCCCGGTCAGCAGCACCCCTGGTGCCCGCCGCCGACGCTTTCGTGCTCGACACCACGGCGCTCTCCGCCGACCAGGTGTTCGACCGCGTCGTTGCGCATGTCGACGCGGTGCGCGCCACACGGAATTCCTGAAGCCACCGGTTCCGTAGGGCAGGTCGATTACCTTCGTAAGGGGTGGCTGCAGCGGGCAAATCCCATTGGCTCGCTGTCGGGGAACTCGGCGCAGGATCCGCCGGAACAACCGGTTGGCCGGACGGGCGTGGTGCCCGTTGGATCGACGCAAAGGAGAAAAAATGGCTCGTTCTGCAGTACGGGCGGAGTCCGCTCCGCCTCGTGAAGATTTTGCCGCGATGCTCGATGAGAGCCTGGGCCAGTCCCAGGGCTTCGAGGGCGCGGTGGTCCAGGGCCGGGTGGTCGGCCTGGCCAACGATTTCGCGATCGTCGACGTGGGATTGAAGTCCGAAGGACGCATCCCGCTGCGCGAATTCTCCAATGGCGGCCAGGCCGCCAACATCAACATCGGCGACACCGTGGAAGTCTTCGTCGAGCGCATGGAAGACCGCAATGGCGAAGCCATGCTGTCGCGCGAGAAGGCCCGCCGCGAGGAGGCCTGGACGCAGCTCGAGAAGGCGTTCAACAGCAACGAGCGCGTCACCGGCGTGATCTTCGGCCGCGTCAAGGGCGGCTTCACGGTCGACCTGTCGGGCGCCGTGGCGTTCCTGCCGGGCAGCCAGGTCGATGTGCGCCCGGTGCGCGACGTCGGCCCGCTGATGGGCAGCCCGCAGCCGTTCCAGATCCTCAAGATGGACCGCCGCCGCGGCAACATCGTCGTGTCGCGCCGCGCCGTGCTCGAGGAGAGCCGCGCCGAGGCCCGTTCCGAGCTGGTCGCCAACCTGCAGGAAGGCCAGGTGCTGGAAGGCGTGGTCAAGAACATCACCGACTACGGCGCCTTCGTCGATTTGGGCGGCGTCGACGGCCTGCTGCACGTCACCGACATCGCCTGGAAGCGCATCAACCATCCGTCCGAGGCGCTCAGCATCGGCCAGCACGTCAAGGTGCAGGTCATCCGCTTCAACCCGGAGACGCAGCGCATCTCGCTCGGCATCAAGCAGCTGCTGTCGGATCCGTGGGAGGGCGCCGAGGCCAAGTACCCGGTCGGCATGAAGCTCAAGGGGCGCGTCACCAACATCACCGACTACGGCGCCTTCGTGGAGCTGGAGCCGGGTGTCGAGGGCCTGGTCCACGTCTCGGAAATGAGCTGGACCAAGAAGAACGTGCATCCGGGCAAGATCGTCTCGACCTCGCAGGAAGTCGAAGTGATGGTGCTCGACGTCGACATGACCAAGCGCCGCATTTCGCTGGGCCTCAAGCAGTGCCTGGAGAATCCGTGGGACGGCTTCGCCGCCAAGTTCGGCCCCGGCTCGGAGATGGAAGGCGAGATCAAGAACATCACCGAGTTCGGTCTGTTCGTCGGCCTGCCGGGCGACATCGACGGCATGGTGCATCTGTCCGACCTGTCCTGGGACGAGCCGGGCGAGGCCGCGATCCAGA
>JBFWZG010000143.1:0-2794 GCA_050185515.1 Reyranellaceae bacterium | reverse complement strand
CCGGATCGCTGAAAAACCCAAAGATTCAAGGCACTTATCCTTGACTAGCGGCTAAGCCTTTGGCACGCTTTGTCAATTGGGCCGCCGGCCGCGCGCGCCGGGGGAAATCAACAGCGGGTCTGGCGTCATGACCAAGTCCGAACTCATTCTCAAGCTGGCCGAGATGAATCCTCATCTCTATCAGCGCGACGTCGAACGCATCGTGCAGACGATCTTCGACGAGATCGCCACCGCCCTGTCGCGGGGCGACCGGGTTGAACTGCGTGGTTTCGGAGCGTTTTCGGTCAAGAAGCGGGACGCCCGCGTCGGGCGCAATCCGCGTACCGGCACGACCGTCTCGGTTGCCGCCAAGTACGTGCCGTATTTCAAGACCGGCAAGGATTTGCGCGACCGGCTGAACCATCGCGGCGAAGGCAAGCCCGAAGCCTCCGACGGCCCGGAATATCTCGGCGAGGACGAGGAATAGTCCGCCTGCCGGCGTGCCAGCCGGCCATCATTTGCCGCGCTTGCAAGACTGTCCGCCGCCGCCGCTTGCCGCTATCTTGCCGGCAGAACCCTTAAGCCCGATCGCGACAGCGGAGGTAACGAGTGGCCGTGCGCAAGTGGCTGGCAAGATTGATCTGGATGCCGCTTGCCCTGCTGGGCGCGGTGTTCGCCATCGCCAACCGGGAAACCGTCACGATTTCGCTGTGGCCGCTGCCCTGGGAGGCATCGTTGCCGCTGTTCCTGGTCCTGCTGGCCGTGCTGCTGCTGGGCATCCTGGTCGGCGGGCTGATCGTGTGGCTGGGCGGGCATCGGTATCGGGCCACCGCGCGCCAGCAGACCCGCACCAGCGCCCAGCTGCGCCGTCAGGTCGCCGAGCTGAAGGCGACACCGCCCGCCCAGGCCCTGCCGGCGCCCGACGCCACCGCCCCGCCGCCGCGCTGAGACGACGATGCGCCAGTTCGATGCGGAAGCCGTCGAGGCGCGGCTGGCCGACCTGCCGCTGATCGACGCCATCGCCGCCCTGTTCCGCGACGGCTGCGAGGTTCCCTTGCGGCATCATCACACGATCGAGACCGGCGGCGCTGCCGGCACCTTGCTGCTGATGCCGGCCTGGCGCGGCAGGCGCCATCTCGGCATCAAGATCGTCACCGTGTTTCCCGATAACGGCGCGCAGGGACTGCCCGCCGTCATCGGCCAGTATCTTCTGCTGTCGGCGGAGACCGGCAAGCCCGTCGCGCTGATGGACGGCACGGCACTGACCAGGCGCCGCACGGCGGCCGCTTCGGCGCTGGCCTCGCGGTTCCTCTCGCGCCCCGACAGTTTCCGCCTGCTGATGGTCGGGACCGGCGCGCTGGCGCCGCATCTCATTCGCGCCCATGCGGCCGTCCGTCCGATCCGCGAAGTGGCGATCTGGGGGCGCACGCGCGCCACGGCGCAGGCGCTGGTCGAGCGGTTCGACGGCGGCGACATGAAGCACCTGAAGATCGCCGCTCACGTCGCCGAGGACATCGAGCGCACGGTCGCCGCGGCCGACATCGTGTCCTGCGCCACCCTGGCGCAGGAGCCGCTGGTGCATGGCGAGTGGCTGCGCCGCGGCCAGCATCTCGATCTGGTCGGCGGCTTCACGCCGGCAATGCGCGAAGCCGACGACGAGGCCGTGCGCCGCTCGCGCGTCTTCGTCGACACCCGACAGGGCGCCGGCAAGGAAGCGGGCGACATCGTGCAGCCGCTGGCCAGCGGCGCCCTGGCCGCAGACGGCATCGTCGCCGACCTGTTCGAGCTGTGCCGCCAGGAGAAGCGCGGCCGCGAGAGCGCCGGCGAAATCACCCTGTTCAAGTCGGTCGGCACGGCGCTGGAGGATCTGGCGGCGGCCGAACTGGTCGCTGCCTCGCCCTGACTATTCGAGACCACGTCTCGATCCGGTCTCCCGAACGGCGATTGCGCGCTAACGCATCAGAAGATCGATCAAGACCTTTGTCGTCAGTCCGGCGGACCGCAACGGACTGCGACGCAGATCGTCAAGGGTTCGTAGTTCATCCGCAGCGGCGAACAGCTCATCCGGGCTATTGGCGCGCATTCGAAAATGGAACTTGTTCTCGGCATGCGTCGGCGGCTCGCCAAGCGCCAGAGGCCATAATGCGAAGTTCAGGTAGTTGACCTCTCGCGACCACGCCGAATTCTGCAGGTTGATCAGCTGGATGAAATCGTCTGTCCGGCGAACCCAGTTCTGCCTTCTGTGGCGGCGGAAGCCGTGGTCGATGGCCTTCTCGTGGAGAACGATCGGATCGAACATTGTCTTCATGCCGCGTTGAGCGCGCCCGCCGCGATCGGCGCACCCAACCGATGTCGCCGCGACGTGATCGACGTCAGCCGCCGCACTCGGCGGCCAGCGACACCGACTGGTCCAGCCGTTCTACCATCTGGTCGATCATGCGCCTTCCGACATCCTTGGCGGCCGTGAACGCGACAGGGCAGCTCGATTCGGCGGTCCACAGCACGCCGCCGCCCTTCTCACGATAGACAGTCAGGTTGATGCGCAGCGGATTGAGCCGTTCGCTCTCCACCGTCGCGCCGCGCGGCAGCGGGGTGCGACGCTCGGGCCCGAAAGTGCGATCCTGCGGGATCGGGCTGCTCTGGCCCAGGCCGGGGGTCTGGCGCTCCGACGGCAGGCCGCGATCTGGCGCGATCGGCGGCGGCTCGATCGGCCGCGAGTAGCTGACCTCGATCTTGACGCCCAGCGCGCCGGAGCTGCCGACCGGATTGCCGCGCGCCTCCAGCACCGATTTGAGGTGGTCGCGCAGTTCGCGAT
>JBFWZG010000142.1:0-8305 GCA_050185515.1 Reyranellaceae bacterium | reverse complement strand
GCTTCTCGGCCGGCAGATCGGGCAGCAATTGCAGCAGGCGATGCAGGATCAGCCCGCGCCGGAACCGCGCCGAGCCGTCGGGCTGCAGCGGCGAGAGCGCGGCCGGCTCGACCGCCTCGGCCTGCGCGTCGGCGGCGCTGCGCGAGGGCGCCAGCGGGCGCGGCGGGGTTTCCTGTGGCGGCGGCAGGCGCCGAGCCCAGTCCGGCAGCGTTTCCTCGACCGGCGACACGGCGGTCGTCGGCGCCTTGGCGCGCAGCAGGTCGCGATTCTCCAGCCGCAGCATCTCGCCCGCGATGGCCGGATCGTCGGCCAGTTCCGTTCCGAGCGCGAAGGGCAGACGGACCGGCGTGCGATCGCGCGCCCGTTCGGTCAGGCTGGCATCTTCGGCCACCGCTTTCGCTTCCAGCGACCGGCGCAGCTGGGCGTACCAGCAGTTCTGCGGGATCTCCTTTTGACCCCTGGCGCCGCAGACGATCAGCCGGTCGGCGGCGCGTGTCATGGCGACGTAGAGCAGGCGATTGTTCTCCTCGCGCCGGCGCTGCTGGCGTTCGGCATGCAGGCGGTCAGCGGTGGGATCGCTGTCGGCCGCCGCCCCGCGCCACACCAGCATCGCCTCCTCGGCGTCGGCTGGCACCAGCGCCTCGTTGCGGCTCAGCGGATCGAAGGTAGTGTCCGGCAGATAGACGATGGGCGCCTGCAGGCCCTTGGCGCCGTGCACGGTCAGGATCCGCACCTCGTCGCGCGCGCTCTGCTCCAGCTCGCGCTTGATCACCGGTTCGCCGGCCTCGAGCCAGTGCAGGAAACCCTGCAGCGAGGGCGCCTTGTTGCGCTGGTACGCCAGCGCCAAGGCGAGAAATTCGTCGATCGGGTCGGCTGCCTCCGGGCCGAGCCTGCCGAGCAGCGCCCTTCGCCCGCCGTCGCGCCCCAGCAATTCGCCGTAGAATTCGAACGCCGGCATGTAGTCGGCGCGGGCGAAGATCGCCGCCAGCCGTCGCCAGGCGCCGGCGAATGGCTCTTCTCCGGCCTCGCCGCGGCGCCGCAGCGCACGCCACACCGAGCCCTCGCGGCCCCAGCACAAGTTGAACAGCTCTTCTTCGGACAGTCCGACCAGCGGGCCTTTCAGCACCGTCGCCAAAGTGAGATCGTCGCCCGGCAGCAGCGCCGCCCGGCCGACCGCCATCAGATCCATCACCGCGATATGGCTGGTCAGCTTCAGCCGGTCGACGCCGGCGACCCCGATGCCGCGCTGCTTGAGCTCGCGCACCAGCGCCTCGACGAAGGCGTTGCGCCGCTGCACCAGCACCATGACGTCGCGCGCCTGCACCGGGCGATTGCGCGCCGGCAGGATCTCGACGCCGATCTGGCGGGCGATGTCGGCGGCAATCAGCCGCGCCAGCCGGCGCTGCGGCGGCAGCGCGCCCTCCTGCTCGGTCGGGTCCTGCCACGGATCGATCTCCTCGCCCGGCAGCGGCTCGACCAGCGGCCACAGCTCGACCCGGCCGGCCTCGCCGATCCGCACCGGCTGATGCTGGATGCGATCGCGCTCGTTCTCCGCCACGCCCTCGCGCGCCGGCCCGTCGGCGAAGGCGAGGTCGACGGCGGCCAGCACGGCCGCGGTGGAGCGGAACGAGGCGATCAGCGGCACTTCCTTCCAGTCCAGGCGGGCGTCCTCGATGCGCTCCTTGAAGTAGCGCCGCATGTCGACGAACTTGCGCGGGTCGGCGCCCTGGAAGGAATAGATCGACTGCTTGAGGTCGCCGACCACGAAAAGCGTGCGCTTCTGCGCCTGCGCCGACTGGCCGGCGAAGAACTCCTCGGTGAGCCGCTGCACGACCTCCCATTGCGCCGGGCTGGTGTCCTGCGCCTCGTCGATCAGCACATGGTCGAAGCCGCCGTCGAGCTTGTAGAGCACCCAGCTCGGCCCGTCCTCGCCCGCCAGCAGCCCGCGCGTGCGTTCGATCAGGTCATCGTAATCGAGGGCGGCGCGCGCGCGCTTTTCGCGCTCGAACTCGCCGATCACCGCCAGCGCCAGCCGCAGCAGCGCCTGCGAACGCGCGGCCACGCGCAGGCTGCGCCGATTCACGTGCAGGGCATAGAGCCGCTGCGCTTCATCCGCCAATGTCGCCTGGATGTCGGCGGCGATCGCCTTGGTGGCGAGGCTGGCGCGAATCTCGCCGTCCTTCTTCAGGAACTGACCGCAATAGGCCTCGATCAAGCCCTGCCGGTCGTTGCCGGCGGCCAGCAGATCGGCGATCGCCTGGCCGCGCGCCCTGTCGGTCTTGGCGCCGGCCAGCAGCGATTCGCAGCACGCGCGCAGACGCCGCTCCAGGTCGGCCGGCGGTCGGCCCATCTCGCCCTCGATATCGGCCTCGCGCAGTCCCGGCGGCAGGCCGAACGTCGTCGTCAGCGTCGCCAGAAAGCGCTCGCTGCCGCCCGCCTTGGTGACGGCGGCCAGCAGCGCGGTGCGCCGCGCCAGCACCGCCTGCAGCAATTCGCCGAAGCGCCGGCCGTCGGTGCGCGCCGCCACCAGCCGCAGCGCCTCGCCCAGTGTCTCCTCGCGCTCGGCGCGCTCGAACACCCGGTCGCGGGCGCTGGCCAGCAGGTCGGCCGCCATCGCCTCGTCCAGGACCTGGAAATGCGGCGGCACGCGCGCTTCCAGCGGAAACCGCTGCAGCACGGCCTGGCAGAAGGCGTGCAAGGTGACGATGTAGATGCCGCCGGGCTCGTCCAGCACGCGGGCGAACAGGCCACGCGCCCGCGCCAGCATGGCGCGGCTGACGAAGGGCACGGCGATCTTCCTCAGTTCGGCGCGCAGGCCGGCCTCGTCCAGTCGCGTCCACAGGCCCAGCGCTGTGGCCAGCCGGTTGCGCATCTCCGCCGCCGCCGCCTTGGTGAAGGTGAGGCACAGAATCTTGGACGGCGGCGTGCCCGACAGCAGCAGCCGCAGCAACCGGTCGGTCAGCACCTTGGTCTTGCCGGTGCCGGCATTGGCCATCACCCAGGCCGACACCTCGGGATCGATCGCCGGACGTTGCGCGGCGTTGGCGCGCTCGCGCTCCTCGGCCTGGGCGCGCGCGGTGTCTTTCATGGCCTCACTCGTCGCCATGACGCACCGTCCATTCCTGCACCCGCGCCAGATGGTCGTAGTCGCCGTAGCCCGCGAAACTGGGCCGCGGCTGCGACAAATAGGGCGTGCGCGGATCGTCGTAGCGGCGGATGCGCTCGAGCAGCGAGCGCTCGGTCAGGCGCAGCAGCACGGCGGCCGTGTCCTCGTTGCCGCCGCCATGCTCGGCCATCGCGTTGACGAGTTTTTTCGCCTGCAGCATGTCCTCGATAGCGCCGCCGTCTTCGATGCCATGCAGCCGCCAATAACTGAGGCGGGCCGTGCGGCCGCTGACCGAGGCGAAGCCCGGCGCCTTGGCCGCGATCATCGCCTCCAGCGGCAATTGCGGCGCGTAGCCCGCGGCGACTTCATCGACCGAGGGGCCGGAGCCGGTCTTGTAGTCGATAATCTCCAGCGTGCCGTCGGCCAGCCGGTCGATGCGGTCGGCCTTGGCGACGATCTCGAACGGCAGCGCCGCCGGTTTCAGCACCAGATTGCCGCGCGCCTCCGTTGCCGCCGGCACGATGCCCTCGGCCTGGCGCTCGAGCTGCACGCGCACGAACCAGCGCGCCACGCGCTCGAAGCGCGGCCACCAGAAGGCGCGCTCGGCCGGCCGGTCGAGCAGCCGGCCGAACATCTCGCGGCCCAATGCGATCAGCCTCTCCTCGTCGCCCGCGCGCACCCTCCCGCCCGCTTCGGCGAGGAAGCGATCCAGTACCGCGTGCATCAGGGTGCCGCGATCGCGCGCGGTCGGATCCATGTCGAGCGGATCGAGCACCGGCAGTCTCAGGATCTGCCGCGCATAGAGGGCGTAGGGATCGCGCCGCCAGGTCTCGATGGCGGTGACCGACAGCCGGCGCGGCCGCCCCTCGAGCGGCGGGGTCGGCCTGGGCGGTTTCGCCGCCGCGATCGCGGTCGGCCGGTCGATCCGGTCTGCCCAGCGCAACCAGACGATTCCGGCCGCAAGATCGGATGGCATCTTCTCGGCATCGCGGCCCAGCAGGGCATCGAGCCGCGCCAGCCAGCGCGCCGGCACGGTCGGCGCCCCCTCGGCGCGCTCGGCCCGCGTGAACGTCACCTGCCCGGCGCAGGCCGCCTGCACGAAATCATGCGCCGCCAGACCGATGCGCCGTTCCGGGGCGGGCAGTCCCAGCTCCTGGCGCATCGGCCGCGTCAGCCACGGGCCGGTATCGACCAGCGGCGGCCAGCTGCCTTCGTTGAGCCCGCCCAGAATCATCAGATCGGCGCGCTGCAGGCGCGCTTCCAGCGGACCCCAGATCGCCAGGCGTGGATGCGAGCCGCGCCGCGGCCGCACCACCTGCGTCCTCGCCAGTTCGACGAACAGCCCCGGCCACAGCCGGCCGTCTATGGCGCCGAACGACTCGCCGCGCTCGATGAGCTGGCCGATCGCCACCGCCGACGCTTCGCCGGCCTCGCCGCGCCATAGCGTTGCCGCGCCGTCCGACTCGTCGGTGGCCGCGACGGCCTCGCCGCATTGCGCCAGGGCGCGCGCCAGAGCGGGCACGGTCGCAGCGTCGTCCGACATCGCATCGGCCAGCGGCCGCAACGCCGTCTCCAGGCGCCCCAGCAGATCGTCGGTTTCCGCGCGCGCGGTCGCGAACATCGCATCGGCCTCGTCGAAGAAGCCGGCGGCGGCGCGGCGCAGCCCGTCGATGCCGCCTGCCGGCCGCGGGCCGCGCAGGATACGCCGGTCGAGAAATCGCGCCCGCTCCAGCAGATCGGCGCGCGCCAGCCCCAGCGCGCAGAGCGGATGCTGCAGCAGCGCCAGCAGCGGCACCGGCGCCAGATCGTTTTCCAGCGCCTCGCCGATCAGCCGCAACAGCACGGCCGGCGGCGTGTCGAGCAGCGGCGTGCCGGCCGAATCGTCGACCTCGATGTCCCAGCGCCGCAACTCGCTGGCGACGCGGCGGGCGAGATCGCGATCCGCCGTGACCAGCGCCGCCGTCCGGCCTCTGGTTTCCAGCGCGCCGCGCAGCATGAGCGCGATCGCGGTCGCCTCCGCCTGAGGCGTCGCCGCCTCGATGCGTGACAGCCCCGCCAGCGCCTTGGCTGGCGGCGCAGTTGCCGGCGCGTCGTCCTCGCCGTCGACGTTGCCGGGCAGCAGGGCCTGCGACCACAGCGCCACCCCCGCGGACGCCGCCGCCGCGATGCCGGGCGCCGGCCAATCGGCGACGGCGGCGCGGTCCAGATCCAGGGCCGCAACCAGCTCGCGCAACCCGTATTGCGGATGCGTCTGCTCCAGCGCCGTCCATTGCGCCTCGGTCAGATGCCGGTCGAGACCGGGCAGCACCACCGCCCCCTGCGGCAGTTGCGCGATGGTCGCCAGCAACTCGCGGGTGGCGGGGATCGAGCCGGTCGAGCCGGCGGCGATCACCGTATGGGTTGGCGGCTGCGCACGCCACAGCGCCGCCTGTCGGCGCAGCAGCGCGTTGCGCCGCGCGGCGGGGTCGATGGCGCCGCGTTCGGCCAGAATCGCCGGCCAGGCCCGCGAGATGATCTCGAGGAAACGCAGGGTCAGCTTCCAGTGCTGCGCGAAGCGTTCCGGCACCAGGCCGGCCAGTCGCTCGATGGCGACGTCCTCGATCTGCAGCGAATCGAGCAGCCGCGCCAGTTCGCCGGCAAGTGCGGCCGCCTGCGCCGGCGTCGCCACACCCCAGCTTTCCGCGCCTTCGACATGCGCGCGCTGCAGCACCAGTTGCGTCAGAAGTCCGAGCCGCTCAATGCCGTCGATCGCCGGCGGAATCGCCTCGTCCAGCGTCTCGCCGGCTGCCTCCGAGAGCAGCAGGTCGTCCTCCTCGACGTCGCCCAGCGGCGCGAATCGCGGCAGCAACAGCGCCTTGCCCCCGCTTTGACGCAGGAAGGCCTCGCGCAGGGCGCGCGCCGCACGCCGCGTCGGCAGCAGGACAAGGACATCGGCCAGTGCCCCCGGATCGCCGCCATGGCGTTGCAGGATGCCGGCGGCCAGCGCGTCGGCGAAGGGCAGGGCGGCGTCGATCGAGAAGACGCGGGCAGCGGCGGCCGGTTGCGCCGCCGCCATCAGGGGCCGGTCCCCGTGCGCGGCCGGCCGAGCAGCAGTTCCTCGGTGGCGCTGACCGCTTCGGGCGTGCCGACGTGATACCACTCGCCGTCGTGGCGCATGCCGAACAGCCGGCCGGCTTCCTCGGCGCGGTCGTAGAGCAGGCGCAGCGAGAACCTGCCATCGGGCGAATCCGCGAAGGCGGCCGGGGTCAGAATCTGCGCGCCGGCATAGACGAACGGCGCCAGCCGTTCCTCGCGCCGCCGCCGCAACGCGCCATCGGCTTCCATGAAATAGTCGCCGGCGCCGTCATAGCCATGGGCGATCACCGTCGGATGCAGCAGCAGCAGTATGTCCATGCGCGCCGGATCGAAGCTGCGCGCCAGCCGGCGCAGCATCTGCAGCGGCCCGTCGAGCCACAGCGCGTCGCAGTTGACGACGAAGAACGGCTCGTCGCCCAGGAGCGGCAGCGCCTTCTTCACCCCGCCGCCGGTTTCCAGCAAGTCGGGTTCGGGCGACAGCACGATGGCGGGCGAGCGGCGCGCCGCCAGATGCCGCTCCATCAGCGGCGCCAGATGATGCACGTTGACGATGCAGCGTTCGACGCCGGCCGCCTCGAGCCGGTCGAGCGCGCGGTCGAGCAGGGAGCGGCCGGCGACCTCGATCAGCGCCTTGGGCTTGCTGTCCGACAGCGGCCGCATGCGCTGGCCGAGCCCGGCCGCCAGCACCATCGCCGTCTTCGGCACGGGAATGCCGCTCATGGCCGGGCTCCGCGCATCGCGGGCGGGATGTGGCGATCGACGAAGGCGCGGATCGGCGCCAGCGTCTCATGCGCCAGGGCGCGTTCGAACAGCCGCCACAGCCGCGGCAGATGCTGCAGGTAATGGCCCTTGCCGTCGCGCAGCTTCAGCCGCGAGAACACGCCGATGACGCGGCTGTGCCGTTGCGCGGCGCACAGGGCGACGGCGGCGAGGAAGTCGGGGCGGGCCGACGGCGGCAGCGAGGCGAGATAGCGGTCGAGCATGGTCCTGTACAAAACGGGGTCGATGTCGCGACGTGCATCCTCGATCAGCGACACCAGATCGTAGGCAGTGGCGCCGCGCGCCGCATCCTGAAAATCCAGCAGCCCGCAGCGGCGGATACCGGCGCGGCCGTCCAGCAGCATGAGGTTGTCGACATGGTAGTCGCGCAGCACCAGGGTGCGCGGGCCGGCATCGAGAGCCGGCAGCGCCGCGCGCCACAAGGCGCGATACTCCGCGGCGAGCGCCGGATCGGCAGGGTTTCCCGTCGCCAGGGTCGGATACCAGTCCATCAGCAGCCCGGCCTTGTCGCTCATGTCGTCGGTCTCGTAGAGCGGCAGGCCGGGCAGCAGCGCGCGTTCGGACGGGATCGCGTGCAGCGCCAGCAGCACGTCGACGGCCAGCGCATAGAGTTCGGTTTCGTCGGCGCCGGCCGCCAGGGCGCGGGTGTAGGTGGCGTCGCCGAAATCCTCCAGCAGCAGCAGGCCATCCGCCTCGTCGGCGGCGAGCACGCGCGGCACGCTGAAGCCAAGCGCGTCGAGATGGGCGGACAGGCGCGCGAAGGGGCGGACGTCCTCCTGCGGCGGCGGCGCATCCATCAGGACCAGCGGACCGGAGGGCGATCGCAGTCGATAGTAGCGGCGGAACGAAGCGTCGCCAGCCAGCAGGGCGATCGGCGCCGCGCCCAGACCCTGCGAGTCGAGAAAGGCATGACGGGCAGGCGCCCGGGCGATGGCGCTGGTGTCGTTCATTGCAGTCTCGCCAGCCTGTCGCGCCACTCGGCGCTGCCGGCAAGCTCCGCCCGCCTGCCGGCGCCGTCGGTCGACAGCCGGACTTCCAGCCGTTGCGCCGGCAGCAGCGCGCCCAGACGCTCGGGCCATTCGATCACGCTGGCGGCCTCGCCAAGCGCCTGCTCGAGCCCAAGCTCCCAGGCGTCCTCCGGCTGTTTCAGCCGGTAGAGATCGAAATGCCAGACGCTGAGCGCGGGAAACTCGTAGACCTCGACCAGCGTGAAGGTGGGGCTGGGCACGTCCATGCCGGGATCGCCCGCCAGCGCGCGCAGCAGGCCGCGCGCCAGGGTCGTCTTGCCGGCGCCGAGATCGCCCTGCAGGCAGACGACATCCCCGCGCCGCAGCAGCGGCGCCA
>JBFWZG010000141.1:0-8316 GCA_050185515.1 Reyranellaceae bacterium | reverse complement strand
TTCGATCGCAGGAGCTCGCGGTGGCGTCCTACCAGTACATCTACGTAATGAAAGGTCTCTCCAAGACCTATCCGGGCGGCAAGGAAGTCCTGAAGAACATCTGGCTGTCCTTCCTGCCCGGCGCCAAGATCGGCGTTCTCGGCGCCAACGGCGCGGGCAAGTCGACGCTGCTCAAGATCATGGCCGGCCTCGACGACAACTTCACCGGCGAAGCCTGGGCGGCCGAAGGCGCCAAGGTCGGCTACCTGGCGCAGGAGCCTCAACTCGACCCGGACAAGGACGTGCTGGCCAACGTGATGGATGGCGCCGGCGAGGTGGCGCGCCACGTGCAGCGCTTCGAGGAAGTCTCGATGAAGCTGGGCGAGGTCACCGACGACGAGGAGATGAACAAGCTTCTCGAGGAGCAGGGCGAGCTGCAGGAGAAGATCGACGCGGCCGACGGCTGGGATATCCAGCGCACGGTCGAGATCGCCATGGATGCTCTGCGCTGCCCGCCGGGCGATGCCGACGTCGCCAAGCTGTCGGGCGGCGAGCGCCGGCGCGTGGCGTTGTGCCGGCTGCTGCTGTCGAAGCCCGATCTGCTGCTGCTCGACGAGCCGACCAACCATCTCGACGCCGAATCGGTGGCCTGGCTCGAGCGCTTCCTGCAGGAATACCAGGGGACCGTCGTGGCCATCACCCATGACCGCTATTTCCTCGACAACGTCGCCGGCTGGATCCTCGAGCTCGATCGCGGCCAGGGCATTCCCTGGGAAGGCAACTATTCCTCCTGGCTGCGCCAGAAGGAGGATCGACTGGCGCAGGAGGAGAAGGCCGAAACCGCCCGCCGGCGCACCTTGCAGCGCGAGCTGGAATGGATGGGGCAGTCGGCCCAGGCGCGCCGCACCAAGTCGAAGGCGCGCATCGCGGCCTACGAGAAGATGGTGGCCGAAGGCGAGCAGCGCTCGATCGACCAGGCGCAGATCGTCATTCCGCCGGGCCCGCGCCTGGGCGATCTGGTGATCCGCGCCGAACACCTGCGCAAGGGCTACGGCAACCGGCTGCTGATCGACGATCTGTCTTTCAACCTGCCGCCCGGCGGCATCGTCGGCGTCATCGGCCCCAACGGCGCCGGCAAGACGACGCTGTTCCGCATGATCGTCGGCCAGGAGAAGCCCGACGGCGGCGAGTTCACCGTCGGGCCCACGGTCAAGCTGGGCTATGTCGACCAGTCACGCGACGCGCTGCCGGCGAACAAGACCGTGTGGGAATCGATCTCGGACGGCAACGACGTCATCCAGCTCGGCCGGCGGGAGATGCCCAGCCGCGCCTACTGCGCCAGCTTCAACTTCAAGGGCGCCGACCAGCAGAAAAAGGTCGGGCAGTTGTCGGGCGGCGAACGCAACCGCGTGCATCTGGCGCGCATGCTCAAGTCGGGCGCCAACGTACTGCTGCTCGACGAGCCGACCAACGATCTCGACGTCGACACGCTGCGGGCACTGGAGGAGGCGCTGGTCGACTTCGCCGGCTGCGTCGTCGTCATCAGCCATGATCGCTGGTTCCTCGATCGCATCGCCACCCATATGCTGGCCTTCGAAGGCGACAGCCAGGTGGTGTGGTTCGAGGGCAACTACCAGGACTACGAGGCCGACAAGAAGCGGCGGCTCGGCGCCGACGCCGACCAGCCGCATCGCATCAAGTACAAGCCGCTGACGCGGAACTGACGCGTCCGCCCGACTCGCGAAAAAGGCCTCGCCGGGGCAGGCGAGGCCTTTTTCGTTTACCTCGATCGATCGGCGTTCAGCGGCTGTTGAACTGTTTCAGCCGAGCGATCAGCGCATCGACCTTGCCGCCGTTCTGCGAGATATATGAACTGAAATCCGAGCGCTGCGTCTGGCTCATGCTGACGTTCTCGATCTTCAGGTCGACCACCTTGTAGCCGGCGCCGGCTTTTTCGACCTCCCAGACAATGCGAATCGGCGGCGCACCATTCGGCCGGCGGATGACGCTGTCGACGAAATTCTTCTCGCCCTGGCTTTGCACGCGGCCAACCTCGAGCTGTTCGCCGGAATACTCCGAGAGGCGCTCGGCATAGGTGCGCACGACGTAGGTCTCGAACTCCTTTAGGTATTCACTGCGCTGTTCGGCGCTGGCGTTGCGCCAATGGATGCCGAGCACGAACTTGCCGATTTCGGCAATGTCGAAATTGTCCCTGAATATCCTGCGGAACTCGGTCTCGCGCTTCTTGGCGTCGCCGCCGGCGGTATCCTTTAGGACGCCGATGGCGCGGGTCGCCATGTCCTTCACGAAGGCCGCAGGATCGGCGCTCGCGGCAGCGGGTCCGCCAGCCACGGCGAGGGCGGCAAATAGCACAAACGCACGTCTACTGATCAAGACACTCTCCCAGCCGCTCGACCAACGGAGTCGGCCTCAGCGGATGAAAGCCAGCTCGTCCGCGCGTCCGGGGGCTGGCTGAAGTGAAATCGGCTTGCCGCCGGCAGTGCCTTCGTTGCGAATCTCGGCGGCGCGGCGCTGCCGGTATGCGCTGCGGATGGCGGCGTAATAGTCGAGCGAATTGCGCTCGAGGTCGTCGAGCACCTCGATTGTGCGCGAGCGACCGTCGACGGCCGAAAGTCCGGCACGCACATAGCCGAGATACTCGACGTCGAGCTTGTTGAACGCGATGTTGAACGGATCCCAGAAATAGTCGACCACCAGGCCGATCGCGTCGCGCGGGTTGGACGGACCGAGCAGCGGCAGCATCAGATAGGGACCGCCCTCGTAGCCCTTGCCCCACACGCCCAGAGTCTGGCCGAAATCCTCTTTGGTATGCTCGATGCCAATTTCGGTCGCGACGTCGAAAATGCCGAGGATGCCGACCGTCGAATTGATAACGAACCGCGCCAGCGTGGTTCCCGCGCGGACCGGGTCGCCCTGGAAGAATTCGTTAAAGGCGGTAACCGGCTCGTTGAGGTTGTCGAGCACGTTGCGGGTACCGCGCTTGACCGGCGCGGGCGCCCAGTCGCGATAGAACACGGCGGCCGGCCGCAGCACGGCCATGTCGACCGCCCGGTTGAAGGCGAAAACGAAGCGGTTGGGCAGTTCGAACGGATCGTTGGTGCGTTCGAATTCGGCCTTGGCCTCGGCCGAATCATCGGCAGGCGTGGCGCAGGCTGAAAGCGCTGCCGCCATGAGCAATGCAACGCAACCGACGATCAAGGATTTGATGCTCATTGGAATGCGACTTTATCCTAATCCCGACCCGGCTGATACGTTGTCGCATCCCGCCGCGTCGTCCCCCAAGAAATGCCCCCCTGTTTCCGGCCGCACCGCCCGCATAGAACGGTCCACCAGCATAACAGCTTTGCAAACAACCGTTTACCACCGCCTTTCCGGCATTGAAAGGATCGCCATCCGAGCCGGCACGAGATCGAGGCGACTGTTGCGGGGATGCCGCACTCGGCAGTTTTTCGCGGAAAACCGCGGCTAGGCGACCGCGCGGCCGACCGGTCGCGAGCGCCGGTTCCTGTGGAAAACTGACGACTGCGTCAGCCCATCAGGAAGCACTTTACAGAGATATAAGGATATTCTTATATTTCCCTTTGAGGTGACCATGATCGATCTGCTGACCGCCTTGAAAGCCATCGGCGAGGAAACGCGTTTGCGCATCCTGGCTCTGTGCGCCCATGACCAGATCAACGTCAGCGACCTGACGCAGGTACTCGGGCAAAGCCAGCCCCGCGTGTCGCGCCATCTCAAGCTGATGGTCGACGCCGGCCTGCTCGAGCGGTTTCGCGAAGGACCGTTCGCCTATTTCCGGCTGCGCCGCGACGGCGAGGCGGCGCGCCTGGCCGATTCGGTCGTGGCGCTGCTTCCGGAGGGCGAACGTGCGCTGGAGAGCGACCGGCGACGGCTGCAGGCCCTGAAGGAACAGCGCGAGCACCGCATCGCCAGCTATTTCCGCGACAATGCGCCCGAATGGCACCGGCTGCGCTCGCTGCACATCGACGACAGCAAGATCGAACGGGTCATCGTCGGCCTGCTGCGCGAAAAACCGGCGCCGACGTTGCTCGATATCGGCACCGGCACGGGGCGGATGCTCGAGGTGCTGGCCCCGTATTTTCGCCGCGGCACGGGCATCGACCAGTCGCATGAAATGCTGTCGCTGGCCCGCGCCAATCTGGCGCGCGCCGGTGTGAGGAATGCCGAAGTTCGGCAGGGCTCGATGTACGCGCTCGACCTGCCCGACGATTCCTTCGACGTCGTCACTTTGCACCAGGTGCTGCACTACGCCGAGGACCCGCAGGCCGTTCTCGAGGAGGCGGCGCGCGTACTGCGGCCGGGCGGACGGCTGATCGTGGTCGATTTCGCGCCGCACGAGCTGGTCCACCTGCAGCGCGAGCACGCCCACCGCCATCTCGGCTTCGCCGACAACCAGGTATCCGGCTGGCTCGCCGCCGCCGGCCTGCTGGTCGGACCGCCGCGCCATCTGCCCGGCGAACGGCTGGACGTCGGCATCTGGGTCGGCGAACGGCCGCCCGAAGCCGCGGCGCCCGCGTCCATCGCCAGCGCGCAGCAATCCGAGGTCCGCTCATGATCCCCTCCTCTCCCCTGCGTTCGCCGACCCCTTCCTTCCCGGCGCGGCAGGCCAGCGAACTGCGCGTGTCGTTCGAGTTCTTTCCGCCGAAAACCGACGCCATGGCGCAGTCGCTGTGGCAGGCGGTGAAGCGCCTCGAACCGCTGCATCCGAGCTTCGTCTCAGTCACCTACGGCGCCGGCGGCTCCACACGCCAGCGCACGCACGAGACCGTCACCCGCATCCGTCGCGAGACCTCCCTGGCTCCGGCGGCGCATCTGACCTGCGTCGGCGCCAGCCGGGCGGAGATCGACGCGGTGGCGCGCGCCTACTGGGATGCCGGCATTCGCCATATCGTGGCGCTGCGCGGCGATGCGCCGCCGGAAGCCGGCGGCCGCTACCAGCCGCATCCAGACGGCTATGCCTATGCCGCCGACCTGATCGCCGGGCTGAAGAAGGTCGCCGATTTCGAGATCAGCGCCGCGGCCTACCCCGAGACGCATCCCGAAGCGCCAAGCGCCGACGCCGATCTGGAGAACCTGAAACGCAAGGTCGATGCCGGCGCCAGCCGCGCCATCACCCAGTTCTTCTTCGAGCCCGAGGATTTCCTGCGCTTTCGCGATCGCGCCGCCGCAGCCGGCATCGCCGTGCCGGTGGTGCCGGGCGTGCTGCCCGTCTCGAACTTCGCGCAGGTGACCAAATTCTCGGCCATGTGCGGCGCCAAAGTGCCGGGCTGGATGGCCGACCTGTTCGACGGTCTGGACGAGGACATGGAGACCCGTCGCATGATCGCCGCCACGGTCGCCGGCGATCTGTGCCGGCGGCTGCAGGCCGAAGGCATCCGCGATTTCCACTTCTACACGCTGAACCGCGCCGACCTGACCTACGCCATCTGCCATCTGCTCGGCGTGCGGCCGGTTACCGTCGCGAACCGAGAGTAAAAGCATGTCCCGTCTTCTGGAGTCCCTGCGCGAACGCGTGCTGCTGTGCGACGGCGGCATGGGCGCCACCGTGCAGGCCATGGATCTCGACCTGAACCGCGACTACGACGGCCAGGAGAACTGCACCGAGATCCTCAACCGCACCCGCCCCGACATCGTGCGCGAGATCCACAGCGGCTATCTGCGCGCCGGTTCGGACATGGTGCAGACCAATTCCTTCGGCGGATCGCGCCTGACGCTGGGCGAATTCGGCCTGCAGGACGAGACGCGGCGCATCAACCGCCAGGCGGCGGAAATTGCGCGCCAGGCGATCGAACAGTTCCAGGGCGACGGCCGCGAGCGTTTCGTGATCGGCTCGATGGGGCCCGGCACCAAGCTGCCTAGCCTCGGCCATGTCGACTACCAGACCGCCGAGGATTCCTTCGCCGAACAGGCGCGCGGCTTGCAAGATGGCGGCGTCGACGCCTTCCTGGTCGAGACCTGCCAGGACCCGCTGAACCTGAAGGCGGCCGTAAACGGCGCCAAGCTGGCCCGCGCCGAGGCCGGGCTTCGCACGCCGATCTTCGTGCAGGTGACGATGGAGACCACCGGCACGATGCTGGTCGGTACGGAAATCGCGGCGGCGGCCAGCATCGTGCGGGCGCTGGACGTGCCGCTGCTGGGACTGAACTGCGCCACCGGCCCGCAAGAGATGACCGAGCACGTGCGCTGGCTGGCGGAGAACTGGCCGGGCCTGATTTCGGTGCAGCCCAATGCCGGCCTGCCGGAACTGGTCGACGGCAAGACGCGCTATCCGCTGTCGCCGGCGGAAATGGCGCGCTGGGTCGGGCGCTTCGTCGAGGAGTACGGCGTCAACCTGATCGGCGGCTGCTGCGGCACCGTCGCCGAGCACATCGCGGCGCTGGACGACATGCTGACCCGTCGCGCGGGCAGCGCCCGCCGCCCGGCGCCTAAGCAGCGTTCCGTCCACTGGGTGCCGTCGGTCGCCTCGCTCTACAGCCAGGTGCCGTTGCGCCAGGAAAACGCCTATTTCGCCATCGGCGAGCGCTGCAATGCCAACGGCTCGGCCAAGTTCCGCAAGCTGCAGGAAGCGGGCGACTGGGAAGGCTGCGTCGAGATGGGCCGCGAGCAGGTGCGCGAAGGCAGCCATGCGCTCGATGTCTGCACCGCCTTTGTCGGTCGCGACGAGGTCAGGGAGATGGGCGAGGTCGTCTCGCGCATGCGCGTGCACGTCTCAGCGCCGCTGGTGATCGACTCAACCGAACTGAACGTGCTGGAAAGCTCGCTGAAGCTCTATGGCGGCAAGGCGATCCTGAACTCGATCAATTTCGAGGACGGCGAGGAGCCGGCGGCCAAGCGGCTGGAACTGGCCAAGCGCTTCGGCTGCGCGGTGATCGCGCTGACCATCGACGAAGAGGGCATGGCCAAGGATGCCGATGCCAAGCTGCGCATCGCCAAGCGGCTCTACGATTTCGCCGTCAACAAGCACGGGCTGGACCCGTCCGACCTGCTGTTCGACCCGCTGACATTCACCATCGCCACGGGCAACGAGGACGATCGCAAGCTCGGCCTTTGGACGCTGGAGGGCATCGAGCGCATCGCCCGGGAGATGCCCGAGTGCCAGATCATCCTCGGCCTGTCGAACATCTCCTTCGGATTGAACGCCGCGGCGCGGCATGTGCTGAACTCGGTGTTCCTCGATCATGCCGTCAAGCGCGGCATGACCGGCGCCATCGTGCATGTTTCCAAGATCATGCCGTTGCACAAGATCGCGCCGGAGGAAGTGAAGGTCGCCGAGGACCTGATCTTCGACCGCCGCAGCGAAGGCTACGACCCGCTGGAGAATCTGCTGGCCCTGTTCGCCGACCGCAAGGCGGAGAAGGCGGAGGCCCGCACCCGCGCCGTCGATGTCGAGACGCGGCTGAAGGACCGCATCGTCGACGGCGACCGGCAGGGGCTGGAAGACGATCTCGCCGCGGCGATGCAGAAGCACGCGCCGCTGGACATCATCAACACCATACTGCTCGACGGCATGAAGGTGGTCGGCGACCTGTTCGGCGCCGGCAAGATGCAATTGCCCTTCGTGCTGAAATCAGCAGAAACCATGAAAGCCGCCGTCGCTTGGCTCGAGCCGCACATGGAGCGCGTCGAAGGCCAGCAGAAAGGCACCATCGTACTGGCGACCGTCAAGGGCGACGTGCACGACATCGGCAAGAACCTGGTCGACATCATCCTGACCAACAACGGCTATCGCGTGGTCAATCTCGGCATCAAGCAGCCGATCGCCTCGATCGTCACGGCGGCGAAGGAGCACAACGCCGATGCCATCGGCATGTCCGGCCTGCTGGTGAAATCGACCGTGGTGATGCGCGAGAACCTGGAGGAGATGACCCGGGAGGGCATCGACTTGCCGGTATTCCTGGGCGGGGCGGCATTGACCCGCCGCTACGTCGAGGAGGATTGCGTCAAGGCCTATGCCAGCGGCCGCGTCGCCTACGCGTCCGACGCCTTCGACGGGCTGTCGCTGATGGACAAGGTGGTGGGCCAGCAGTTCGACGGTTTCCTGCAGAGCGTGCAGGACAAGCGCGCCAACCGGCCGACCAACACCCGGCGCAAGCTGGGCGAGGCCGCCGACGCCTCGACCATGCGGCCGGTCGACTACGAGGAGGTCCGCACGCGCCGCCAGGAGCTGGCGGCCAATGTCGAGGTGCCGTCGCCGCCCTTCTGGGGGCCGAGCGTGATCGAGAACGTGCCGATCAAGAACCTGCTGCCCTACCTCAATGAGCGCATGCTCTATCAATTCCACTGGGGCTTCCGCAA
>JBFWZG010000140.1:2159-8337 GCA_050185515.1 Reyranellaceae bacterium | reverse complement strand
GGGTTGACGGCCGCGCTTTCGCTGCTATCCTCCCGCCCGTCATGAACGCAACCAAACTCGCCCTGCTTCTTCTAACCGCCCGACTGTGACGCTTGTCGCAGGTTCGGTCGCGCCTTTCTCGCGGCCAAGGTTGGAAGAAGTCGGTTCAGGCAGATTGCAGGGTTGCAGATCATGGTTTTCTCAAGCTTTTCCAGCACTTTAGGGTCCAGCGCCGCGTCCTTCGTCGGCCTGCTGCTCCTGCTGCGACTTACCGGCGGCTTGCGGGTCTGAGTTCTCTCGCCCGCAGGCCGGGACGCTGCCGCCCGTCGCCGGGCCGTCCGTCCCCGATCCGACATCGAACAGGCCGGGCTGGGCGTCGCCCCTGAACCCATTGCCGGCCGCGAAATCCAGGGGCGACGAACGAGTATCGAGGAACCAGCCATGAGCCGCATGCCAATAGACGCTTCGCAGAAATACGTCCCCTACAAGCCCGTCCCCCTGCCCGACCGCAAATGGCCGTCGGTCGTCATCACCAGGCCGCCGATCTGGTGCTCGGTCGATCTGCGCGACGGCAACCAGGCGCTGATCGAGCCGATGGACGCCGACCGCAAGTCGCGCATGTTCAAGCTGCTCTGCAAGATGGGCTTCAAGGAAATCGAGGTCGGCTTCCCGGCCGCCTCGGAAACCGACTTCGACTTCGTGCGCCAGCTCATCGACCAGAACATGGTGCCGGACGACGTCACCATCCAGGTCCTCACCCAGTGCCGGCCGGAGCTGATCGAGCGCACCTTCGAGTCGCTCAAGGGCGCGCGCCGCGCCATCGTGCATTTCTACAATTCGACCTCGACCCTGCAGCGCCGCGTCGTGTTCGGCCTCGACACGGCGGGCATCACCGAGATCGCCGTCTCGGCGGCGAAGCTGGTCAAGAAGCTGGCCGCCGAGAACCCGCAGACCGAGTGGGTGTTCGAGTATTCGCCGGAAAGCTTCACCGGCACCGAGCTCGACTACGCCCGCGATGTCTGCGCCGCGGTGTGCGACGTCATCAAGCCGACGCCGCAGAACAAGATCATCATCAACCTGCCGGCCACCGTCGAGATGTCGAGCGCCAATATCTACGCCGACCAGATCGAATGGTGCCATCGCAACTTCAAGTACCGCGACAGCATCATCCTCTCCCTGCACCCGCATAACGACCGCGGCACCGGCGTGGCGGCGGCCGAGCTCGCCTTCATGGCCGGCGCCGACCGCATCGAGGGCACGCTGTTCGGCAACGGCGAGCGCACCGGCAACGTCGACATCGTCACCCTGGCGCTGAACATGTTCACGCAGGGCGTCGATCCGGCGCTCGACTTCTCCAACATCAACGAGATGCGCCAGACGGTCGAGTACTGCAACCAGCTGCCGGTGCATCCGCGCCATCCCTATGGCGGCGATCTGGTGTTCACCGCCTTCTCCGGCTCGCACCAGGACGCCATCAAGAAGGGCTTCGACGCGCTCAACGCCTCCAACAGCAAGGTCTGGGAGGTGCCATACCTGCCGATCGACCCGGCCGATCTCGGCCGCACCTACGAGGCGATCATCCGCATCAACAGCCAGTCGGGCAAAGGCGGCATCGCCTATATCCTGAAGGCCGACTACGGCATCGACCTGCCGCGCCTGCTGCAGGTCGAATTCTCCAAGACCATCCAGAAGATCGCCGACGAGACCGGCAAGGAGATCAGCCCCAAGCTGATCTGGGACACGTTCGAGAGCGAGTATCTCAAGCGCGCCACGCCTTACGAGTTCAAGACGCACACGACGCTGCCCTCCAGCGCCGATCCCGAGCAGCGCCTGATCGAGGCGCGGGTGCTGGAGAACGGTCAGGAGAAGAAGATCTCCGGCCAGGGCAACGGGCCGATCGCCGCCTATGTCGACGCCATGGGCAAGGCATGCGGCGTTCGGGTCAAGGTGATGGACTTCCACCAGCACGCCACCGGTTCGGGCGCCGACGCCACCGCCGTCGCCTATGTCGAGGCGCAGCGCGACGACGGCACGCGCAGCTGGGGCGTCGGCATGCATCCCAACATCGTCACCGCCTCGCTCAAGGCCGTGACCTGCGCCGTCAACCGCGCCATCGCGGCCTGAGCCTGCTGCAGCGCAACAATAGACGGCTGGCGGGACGCCCCCGCCAGCCGAACCTGGTCCGCCGATCCGATTGCCGTCCGTTCGGCGCCCTAGTAATCTCCTGATCCAAAGTCGTGCCGCCTCCGGGGAGGGATGGCCATGCGATTGGGGACTCTCGTTCGTCTGGCGGCATATGCAACGGCGGCGGCTCTTTCGGTCGGCGCCGCGCAGGCGCAAATCTGCAACGCCCATTATCCGACGCGCGCGACCGGCGCGGCCTGCTACGGCTCAAACGCCACCGCGCATATCACGCGTCCGCACGACGGCGTCGTAGTCTGCTGCGTGCGTCCGCCGCAGAGCTCGTCGGGGACGACCACCTATCGGGTCGCTCCGCAGCAGAACCGCTACGCGGCAGGTCTCGCCGCCGCGGGCCTGGGCCTGAATCTTTTCCTCGAAGCCTGGCAGTTGTTCGAGTCGGCCGAAGCCGAATCGAGCGAGGAGGACTACCAGGCCGAATTGCGGGCGCGCGTCGAGGGCGAGCGGCTCGATGCCAGGCGCACGGCCGCCGCGTGGAACTATTCCGGCCTGCAGGCGGCACGCAACGAGGACTTCGTCTCGGCCGAAGCCCATCTGTCGGCGGCGATCAAATATGCGATCACCGCAAATGACGACGAGCTCGAAGAACGTTACACCCGGAACCGCGATATCGTTCGCGCGCAATGGTACCTGAAAGAGGGCCTGGCGTTGAAAGCCGAGGGAGACCTCGAGGGCGCCCAGAAATTCCTGCTCAGGGCCAGCCATGCCGCCTACGACGCCGACAGCAAGGACCTCGAACAGAGAATCCTCGCCTATCGCCGCGACCTGCATGCGAGTTCGCCCAAGCTGCAGAAGCAGCCGTTCCGGGAAAGATCCAGTTGCGTCATCGTCAATGGCGAGCAGCTATGCGATTGAAGAAACACAGGCGCCGACAAGCGGTACGCTCGTTCGCGGCAGGTATCGGAGCCCTAGTGGCACTGTCGCTTGGAGGAGTGGCCAACAGCCAGGCTCCCGACCTGCGCGATCTGCGCATCGTGATCGATGTGGATATGGAGTACGAGTCCGAGGAAGTCGGATCCGATGACGAGCCTTTCACTCACCGCTACGCCACGTCCATCTATCTGGACGCAGTGCAAGGAAGATTGGTCTGGCTGGGGACCATTCTCGGCTGCAGCGGCACGGACCGCCCGAACCTCTCGCTGGTCTACAGACCTGGAACCCATGCCGGCGAAGCCGAATGTCCGGGCGGCAGGTCGGGAACCGCGTCGCATTGGCAAGACCGCTCGTCCCAAGCGAACTATCGCACCCGCCTCGACATCAAGGGAAATGTTCTCACCCTCAACGGAGAAATGACCGGAACGTACAGTCTCGAGTCGCTGCGCTGCGGACGTGACCATCACTGGACCGAAGGCACCTTCTCGATCGTTCAGTCTCTTGCATTTCGGCTTGTGGGGCAAACATGCGAGGTGATTTCCGCGAGAATGGTCGAAGAGGAAGACGAGATCGACAGTTTCGATACACAAACAGTTAAGACCACGGTGACCACCGCGGGGCCGGGCTTTTCCTGCAAAGTGACGCGACGGTCCGACCCGGTCGAACCGGGAGAAAAGCTTACGCGCATGCAGGTGCCGTGCTGAAGCGGCCTGTTTGGGTCGGACTGAGCATCCAACGTCTGCTAGGAACAATCAGATGCGCATCACTGGAACGATAGCGGCATTGCTCCTGGCTGCCGTAGCCGGCGCCCCGGCGCGCGGCCAGGCCCCCGACCTGCGCGATTTGCGGATCCTGATCGGCGCGCAGCACGAGTACGAAGAGCGAAAGATCGACTCCGGTGAAGAGCCTTTCCGCACGCGTTTCCAATCGACCATATGGCTGGAGGCGGTCCAGGGAAAACTGGTCTGGTTGGGACATGTCTTTGGCTGCATGGATCCGGACCGACCCGACATGTCGCTGATCTACGCGCGCGGAAATTTTGCCGGCGACACCGAATGCCCGGCCTACCGCATCGGGACGGAGTCCGATTGGACGGAGCGGTCGGCAGAAGCGAGCTATCGCACCCGCATGGACGTCAAAGGCAATGTTCTGACGCTTAGCGGCGAGATGTCGGGCACATACAGTTCCGAAACGCTTCATTGCGGCCGCGCCGAATGGTTGACGGACGGAGCCTTCACGGTCACGCAGTCGCTGTCCTTTCGCCTGACCGGCCAAACCTGCGAAGTGATCTCGGCGCAGGTCGTGGTGAAGGAGGACGAAACCGACGAAGACGACGAGCGCAAGATCGTAACGCGCATTTCCACTGCCGGGCCCGGTTCTTCTTGCAAGGTAGTGCGCCGCTCCGAACCGGTTCCGGACACGGCCGAAAAGCTTGTACGCTTCGACCAAAGGTGCTGACGGCCCTCGCGGCGCTGCAAAGCGCAGCTGGCTCAACCATCGACCACGCGAACTTCAGACGAGTAGGCCCTCTGCTTCAAGCGTAAACAGCTCCTGCGCCCGGCGCACGCCGCGCAGCGCGAAGCGGCCGACCGACACGATGCGGCCGCGCTCCGTCTCCGGCGTCGCGGCGACGAACTCCGACGTCATCAGCACGTTGCGATCGACCGATCGGCACAGCGCCACCACGCGACTGGTCTCGTTTACCGCCGGGCCGACCACGGTGAAATCCAGCCGCTCGTCGCTGCCGATATTGCCGTAGAACACTTCGCCGACATGCAGCCCGAGATTGACGTCGGTGACCGGCAGGGCGGCGGCGCGGCGCCGGGTGTCGACCTCCCCCAGCCGGCGGCGCAGTCCGGCCTCGGCGCGCAGCGCGGCGAGGCAGGCCTGCGCCCGATCCTCGGCATTGAACACCGCCAGCACCCCATCGCCGATCAGCTTCAGCACGTCGCCGCCTTCCTCGTGCACCGCGGCGATAACCGCCTCGGCATAGTCGTTGAGCAGCGGGATGATGCGGTCGGGATGGGTCGTATCGGTGATGGTGGTGAAGCCGCGCAGGTCGGAGAACCACAGCACCGCGCCAATGCGTTCGGCGAGCCCGCGCCTGATCTGACCCGACAGCACCCGGCGGCTGGCGTCGCGGCCGAGATAGACCTCCGCCACCGTGCCGGCGATACGCTTGAGCGTCGCCGCCTTGGTTGCCAGCCCCAGCACCGGCGCCATCCGCCGCAGCAGGTCAAGCGCCTCGGCGGAGAAGCCGCCCGGCGCGTCGGTCGCGAAAGCGGCATAGAAGCAATCCATGTCGCCCATCGAACCGTCGGGCCCGAAGCGCAGGATCAGCGCCAGGTAGCCGGTGTTTCCGGCCTCCTTGATCTCCTGCAACACCGGGAAACGGCTGACGTCGTCCTCGTCCAGCCGCGCGTGGAATTCCTCGCTGCCGTCCTGCAGCATGGCGTAGAACACCGAGCGCCGCCAGCTGTCGGCCTCGGCGCCGCTGTCGCTGGAGCCGTAGTCGATCGCGGCATAGGGCGCGGCGCCGTCGCGCGTCCATCGGAAGGCGCGCCCCTCCCAGGTCGGGTGCAGCGTGTCCATGATGGTCATCGCGCGCGTCAGCCGCAGGCCGCGTTCGTTGCAGCGGCTGGCGAAGCCCGTCAGCAACTTGAACTCGTCCCTGTTTTCCAGTCCGGCCCGCGCCAGCCACTGGCTGAAATCGCCGCTGTCCTGCATCGCGCTGTCCGCTCCTCCTGCCGATGCCACAATAGCCGGGAAATTGCCGGGTTCGCAGCCCGCCGGGGAGCGGTTAGACTCATTACATGAACGCCGATCCCTCGCCCTTCCCGCCCAAGCCGGGACCGCCGCCGCCCGACGCGCCGCGACGCAATCCCGGATTCTTCGGCCCGGTGCCGCGGCTGGAAGGTCCGCTGATGAGCGGCGTCAGGATGGCGTGGAACATCGTCCTGTCGGCCGTGATCGGCATCATGGTGGGCGGCGTCGGCAGCTGGTTCGCCCGCTCCTACATCGAGGCGGTCACCGGCCCGTTCGGGCCGGCGGGCGACATTGCGCTGGCGATCGCCGGCTGGGTGGCCGGGCTGGGCACCGCCTTCGTGCTGTTCACCGCCTACTACCT
>JBFWZG010000140.1:0-2059 GCA_050185515.1 Reyranellaceae bacterium | reverse complement strand
AAGGCTGCGCCGAAGAAGACGGCGATGAAGAAGCTCGCCACCTCGCTGCGCCGGCTAGGTGCGCCGACCCCCGTAAAGCCCGCCACGACGCCGAAATCGGCCGCCGACGGCCTGCAGAAGCTGCACGACGTGGTCGTCGCCGCGCGCAAGGCCGGCGCCGACGCCGCCGACGCGCTGTTCGCCCAGGGCACGCAGGTTTCCGTCGCCTGGCGCATGGGCGCGCGCGAGAAGCTGGAGCGCTCCGAAGCCCACGATCTCGGCCTGCGGGTTTTCGTCGGCAAGCGCCAGGCCATGGTCTCGACCAACGATTTCTCGAAGCAGGCGCTGGCCGATCTGGCGCAGCGCGCCGTCGCCATGGCCCGCGCCGTCCCCGAGGACCCGTGGTGCGGCATCGCCGAGCCCGGCCAGCTCGCCACGTCGTGGCCCGAGCTCGACCTGGTCGATCCGCGCGAGCCCAGTGCAAAGCATCTGCTCGAGCTGTGCGCCGAAGCCGAGGACGCCGCCCGCGCCGTCAGGGGCGTGACCAATTCGGAGGGCGCCGAAGCCGGCTGGTCGCGCAGCCAGGTGGCCATCGTCGCCAGCAACGGCTTCGCCGGCGCCTACGAACGCGGCGGCAGTTCGCTGTCGGCCTCGGTCATCGCCGGCCGCGACACCGGCATGGAACGCGACTACGAGTGGACCAGCGCGATCTATCTCAAGGACCTGATGCCGGCCGCCGAAGTCGGCCGCACCGCCGGCCGCCGCGCCGTCGCCCGCCTCAAGCCGCGCGTGCCGAAAAGCGCGAAAGTGCCGGTGGTCTACGACCCGCGCGTCTCGGGCGGACTGCTGGGCCATCTGATCGGCGCCATCAACGGCAAGGCGATCGCCCGCGGCACCTCCTTCCTCAAGGACAGGCTCGGCAAGCAGGTCTTCGCCAGGGGCCTGCGCGTGATCGACGACCCGCATTTGAAGCGCGGCCTGCGCTCGCGCCCGTTCGATGCCGAGGGCCTGGCGACCGTGAAGCGCGATCTGATCGACGACGGCGTGCTGACCACCTGGCTGCTCGACCTGGCGTCGGCCTGGCAGCTCGGCCTGCAGCCGACCGGCCATGCCTCGCGCGGCACGTCCGGGCCGCCCTCGCCCGCCGCCGCCAACCTGTCGCTGGCGCCGGGCAGGCTGTCCGCGAAGAAACTGATCGGCGAGATCGAGTCCGGTCTCTACATCACCGACCTGATCGGCTTCGGCGTCAACGGCGTCACCGGCGACTACAGCCGCGGCGCCTCCGGCTTCTGGATCGAGAACGGCCGCCTCGCCCATCCCGTCAGCGGCCTGACCGTCGCCGGCAATCTCAAGGACATGTTCATGCGCCTCACCCCCGCCAGCGACCTCGTCTACAAGAGCGGCATGGATGCGCCGACCCTGCGCGTCGACGGCATGACGGTGGCCGGCCAGTGATGCGATTTACCCCCGCCGACATGGAACCGATCCCGCTCCCCGACCGTAGCAATGGGATGAGCCGCGTCGTCGCCCTGCTGTTCCTCGCCGCCCTCGGCGGCTGCACCGCCCAGGCCCAGCAATCGGGATTGCAGACCGCGCCGCAGGCCCCGGCTTCGGGCATTTCCGATTCCGGCCAGCCGGTCTCCGCCGCCCTCGACCCCGCCGCGTTCCGGACCTGCGTCGCCAATCTGCAAAGCGATGCCGTCGGCCGCGGCATCCCGCGCAACGTCGTGCAGCGCGCCTTCGCCGGCGTGACCGCCGCCGACCCCAAGGTCATCGAGCTCGACCGCCGCCAGCCCGAGTTCCTGCTCAGCTTCTGGCGCTATGTCGGCAACGCCGTTTCCGACCAGCGCGTCGCCACCGGCCGGCAGATGCTGGCGCAGCACGCCCCGCTGCTGGCCCGCGTCCAGGCCCAGTACGGCGTGCAGCCCGAAGTGCTGGTCGCCTTCTGGGGGCTGGAGTCGAACTACGGCGCCATCATGGGCGATTTCTCCACCATCCGATCGCTCGCCACCCTGGCCTGCGACGATCGCCGCTCGAAGTTCTTCGCCGCCGAGCTGGTCGAAGCGTTGCGCATGATGGC
>JBFWZG010000139.1:0-8672 GCA_050185515.1 Reyranellaceae bacterium | reverse complement strand
CACCAGGGCGCCGTCCTCCTCCTCGATCACCAGCCGGCCGACCGGGCTGTCATAGGCGAAACCGGGCATTCCCAATTCTATCGCCGCATGGCAGAACACGTCACGCCCCAGGCGCGATTTCCGCGCCGCCCCTGAACGACCGATGACCGACAGCACCAACTTCGAATGGGATCCCCTGACGCCGGCGCAGGCCGCCGCGCTGCTGCGCGCGGCGCCGTTTCCGTGGTGGATCGCCGGCGGCCACGCCATCGAGTTCGCGGTCGGTCGCGGTCCCTTGCGGGCGCATGACGATCTCGACGTGCTGGTGCTGCGGCGCGATCAGTTGGCGGTGCGCGATTTCTTCGCCGACTGGGACTGCGAAGTCTCCGATCCGCCGGGCACGCTGCGCCCCTGGCCGCCGGGCGAGACCTTGCGCCACGGCGTCCACGACGTCTGGTGCCGGCGGGCGCCGGGAGAGAAATGGCAGCTGCGGCTGATGGTCGACGAGGCCGACGACGATCGCTGGCGCACCCGCCGCGATGCGCGCATTACCCGACCACTCGCGGAAATCGGCCGAAGCCGCGATGACGGCGTGCCCTTCCTGGCGCCGGAAATCCAGCTCTACTACAAGGCCAACAGGCCGCGGCCGAAGGACCAGTTCGATTTCGACGCCGTGCTGCCCGTCCTCGACGCCGGCCAGCGCGCCTGGCTGGCGCGCGCCATCGCCACCAGCCTCGGCCGCCGCCACCGCTGGCTGGAGAAGCTGCAGCCGGCGCCGGAAAAAGACGCGGGATCATAGGGTTACAAGGAAGAAACGGGTCCGCGCTTGACGTCGGCGGCGTCGAGGGTCATTTTATTGCGCATGTTTCGACACCCCAACGGCATTGGACGAATTAGCCACCCGGCCCTCCTTGAGGTCCGGGAAGCCGCTGTTCGTCCCATTTCCGTTGTGGAGTCCGTCGATCATGTCCGTGTTCTTTTCGCGCGCCGCGCAAACTAACCCCTCAACCCCCGTCGTCCATACCAGCGCCGCGGCCGAAGCCGCCTGCGCCGCCGCGCCCGCCGTTGCGCCCGTCGCCGGCGAGGTGTTTCACTGCTATGCGCTGACCGCCGAGCCCGATCCCTCGGTGCTGCCGCGGGCGCTGGAATTCGTCGCCAAGCGCGGGCTGTTGCCCTATCGCTGCCACGCCACCCTGGAAGGCCGCGAGGGCGCGGAGCTCGTCATCGACCTGCAGGTCGGCGGCATGGACCAGATGACCGCCGACCATGTCGGCGAGTGCCTGCGCCAGATCGTCGGCGTCCACGCGGTGCTGACCTCGCGCCTGGTGCGCTAAAGCGCTTCAGCGTCCTCCTGCTCGATCAGCGCGAAGGCGCGGGCCTCGACCGCGCCTGTCGCCTCGCCGGGCGCGAACACCGCCGCCGCCCGTCCGGTGCGCGCCGACCAGTAGACCGCGATGGTGCTGTCGGGCCCGCCGCCGGTATGACCCAGCAGCGGCGGATCGACGGCATCGACCATCAGCCCCAGACCGTAGGCCGGGCGGCGGAACGGCCTGCCGTCGATCGCATCGCCGACCGACAGTCCGGCCGCCATTTCGCGCCGCAGATCCTCGGGCAGGAAGTCGCTGGTCAGCAGCCGCTGCAGCAGCAGTGCCGCCTGCTCGAGCGGGCCGACCAGCAGCCCGTGATAGACCCAGCCCGGATGGTAGAAGCCGCGCAGCCCCGTCACCGGCTGGCCGGGCTTCGGTCGTTCCTCGAGCAGGAGGACGTCCTCGATCCCCAGCGGCGCCAGCACCAGCTTTTCCAACGCCTCGCCCAGTCCCAGATTGCTGCGCCGCTCGACGATGCGCCGCAGCAGCAGGTAGCCGATATTGGAGTAGTTGAAGGCGACGCCCGGCGCGTGCAGCGAACGGTCCGCCCCGGTCCGGCGCAGCAATTCGTCTTCCGACCACGGCAGGTGTCCGCCATCGACGGCGCTGCGATAGGCGGCGAGGCCGCTGTAGCAGGCGATGCCGGCGCGATGCGCCAGGGTCTGGCGCAAGGTCACGTCGCGGCCGGCGAAGGGCACGTCGAGCACCAGCTCGCCGTCGCGCGCCAGCGCCAGCACCGCGGCGGCGATCACGGTCTTGGTGAAGCTCCACCACGGCACGGCGTGGCGCTGCGTGGCATAGGCCAGCCGGTCGCCCGCGACCAGCGCCTCGTTCAGGACGAGGCGGCCCGCCGCCTGCTGCTTGTCCTCGCGCTCGGAAACGTCGCTACCCTTATTCCGCCGCCACCGCGACGCCTTCCTGCTCGCAGGTATTGGCGACGTCCGACACCGTGGCGCGCTGCATGTCGCGCTTGTAGCGCAGATCGTCGAACTCCTTGCCGCGATGCATGGTGCAGCGGTTGTCCCACATCACCAGATCGCCGACGCGCCAGCGATGGGTATAGACGAACTGGCGCTGCGTCACATGCGCGATCAGCTCGTCGATCAGCGCCTTGCCCGCCGCCTCGTCCATGCCGCGGATGCGCCCGGCATGGGCGGCGACGTAGAGCGACTTGCGGCCGGTCTGCGGGATGGTGCGCACCAGCATCTGCGGCACCGGCGGCAGGTTCTTCATCTCCGCCTCGGTCCAGTTGGAAAAGCCCAGCCGGGCGCGCGAGAAGGCGATGCAGTGCTCGGCCACCAGCCCGTCGAGACGCCGCTTCATGTCCTCGGGCAGTGCGTCCCAGGCGGCGCGCTGGTCGGCGAACTCGGTATGGCCGCCGACCGGCGGGATCGAGCGCGCGTAGAGCAGCGAGCACAACGCCGGCAGGCGCTTGAACGAGGAATCGGTGTGCCACAGCCGGTTGCCGAGCTGGAACAGCCGCAGCCGGCTTTCCTTGCCCCAGATCTCGTTCTTGTGGTTGAGGTTTGAAACGTCGGCGATTTCCGGCCGCGTGCGCAGCGGGCCGTCGCCATAGACGCCCATCGAGGTTTCCAGCGGCCCGAAGATCTTGGCGAATTCCAGATGCTGCTCGGCTTCGAGCTTCTGCTCGGGGAAGATCAGCACCGAATATTTCCAGAAAGCCTGCTTGACCGCTTCCGCGTCCTCCGCGCTCAGGGGCCGCGACAGGTCGATGTCGCCGATCTCGGCGGCGAAACTCTCGGTGATCGGGCTGACGGTAATGGCCATGACCGGTCCTCCTGTACCCTTTAGTCTTGTGGGGACAATTGGATCACGAGCCGGCCGGGGAGGCAACGGCCACGCCCCCGTCACCGCCCGGTCGTACCGGAAGGCGGCGCGGCCGGGCCGCTACTCCTTGGGTTCGAACTTCATCGCCACGCCGTTCATGCAGTAGCGCTGACCGGTGGGCTGCGGCCCGTCGGGGAAGACATGGCCGAGATGGCCGCCGCATTTGGCGCAATGCACCTCGGTGCGGGTCATGAAGAAGCTGCGGTCGGTCTGGGTGGCGACCGCCCGCTCGTCGATCGGCTGGTAGAAGGAGGGCCAGCCCGAGCCAGACTCGTACTTGGTGCCCGAATCGAACAGTTCCGCGCCGCAGCCGGCGCATTTGAAGGTGCCGGCGCGCTTCTCGTGGTTCAGCGGCGAGGTGCCGGCCCGTTCGGTGGCGTGCTTGCGCAGCACCTGGTACTGCTCGGGCGACAGTTCCTGCCGCCACTCGGCGTCGGATTTCTCGACCGGATAGGTCTCGGCTTGCTTGGCGCTGGCCATGGCGGCCTCCTTTCCTTTATCCAGTGCAAAGATGGGGCCTGACGGCGCGCCGGAAAAGCCCCGGCCGCGATGACGAGGCCGTGAGGCTTCCCTCGCCGCGCCGGCCGGCGCATGATCGCCGCCAAACAGGCAAATGGGGAGGAAATCATGGTCAAGGCAATCCGTTTTCACCAGACCGGCGGGCCCGAAGTGCTGCGCTACGAGGACGTCAGCCTCGGCAAGCCCGGCCGCGGCGAGGCGCTGGTGCGCCATACCGCCATCGGCCTGAACTTCATCGACATCTATTTCCGCACCGGGCTCTATCCCACGCCGCTGCCCTCGGGCATCGGCATGGAAGGGGCCGGCGTCGTCGAGGCGGTCGGGCCCGGCGTCAAGGACATCAAGGCCGGCGACCGCGTCGCCTATGCCGGACGGCCGCTGGGCTCCTATTCCGAGGCCCGCATCATGCCGGCAGAGGGCCTGGTCAAGCTGCCGAAGAACGTCGACGACCGCCAGGCCGCCGCCATGATGCTGCAGGGCATGACGGTCGAGTACCTCCTGCGCCGCACCTACCGGCTGAAGAAGGACGATATCTGCGTGCTGCACGCGGCGGCAGGCGGCGTCGGGCTGATCTTCTGCCAGTGGGCGCGGGCGATCGGGGCGAAGGTGATCGGCGTGGTGTCGTCCGAGGACAAGGCCAAGCTGGCCAAGGCGCATGGCGCGAAGTGGACGGTCGACACGTCGAAGGAGAATTTCGTCGAGCGGGTGAAGGAGATCACCAAAGGCAAGGGCGTGCCGGTGGTCTACGATTCGATCGGCAAGGACACCTGGTCGGGCTCGCTCGACTGTCTTGCCCCGCGCGGCCTGATGGTCAGCTTCGGCAACGCCTCCGGCCCGGTCGGCCCGGTCGATCTCGGCATTCTCTCGGCCAAGGGCTCGCTCTACGTCACCCGCCCGACGCTGATGACCTACACCGCCACCCGCCCCGACCTGCTGGGCTCGGCCCGGGCGCTGTTCAAGATGGTGGGCGACGGCAAGGTGAAGATCCGGGTCAACCAGACCTACGCGCTGAAGGATGCCGGCCAGGCCCAGGCCGACATGGCCGGGCGCAAGACCACCGGCTCGACGGTGCTGATCCCCTGAGCCCAGCACCCGCTGCAACGAAAGGCCGCCCCGAGAGGCGGCCTTTTCTTTTGGAGCGCGAAGCCTAGAAGCACGGCGGATAGGGGTGGCGGTTGCCCTGCGGGTCCTCGATCTCGAGCGCCTCGCCGCACTCGTGAACGTAAGACGACCCGACCGGTACCTTGCCGTGGCCGCCGGGAATGTCGAGCACGTAGGTCGGCTGGGCGATGCCGGTCAGCCGACCGCGCAGCTCGCGCATCAGGCTCTGGCCCTGCGCGATGGTGGTGCGGAAATGACCGGTGCCCTGCGCCAGATCGCCGTGATGCAGGTAATAGGGCTTGATGCGGCTGGCGACCAGGGCGCGGAACAGTTGCTCCAGCGTCGCCGCATCGTCGTTGACGCCCCTGAGCAGAACCGACTGGCTCAGCATCGGAATGCCGGCATCGACCAGGGCGGCGCAGGCCTCAAGCGCTGCCGGCGTCAGCTCGCGCGCATGGTTGACGTGCAGCACGACGTAAGTGGCGCCGCGCCATTTCAGCGCCTGCGCCAGATCCGGCGTGATACGCGCCGGATCGGCGGCGGGAACGCGCGTATGCAGGCGAATCACTTTCACATGATCGATGGCGGCGATGGCCTCGACCATGTCGCGCAGGCGGCGCGGCGAGAGCACCAGCGGATCGCCGCCCGAGAGAATGACCTCGAAGATCTGCGGCCGCGCGGCGATGTAGTCCCAGATCGCCCGCAGCTGGTCTTCGCCCAGGGTGCCGTTCTCCGGCCCGACCGTTTCGCGGCGGAAGCAGAAACGGCAATAGACGGCGCAGACATGGGTAGGCTGCACCAGCACGCGATCCTCGTAGCGATGGATCAGACCGGGCAGCGGCCGATGCGCCTCGTCGCCGATCGGATCGGCCAGTTCCTCCGGCGCCACCGAGGCCTCGCGCGGGTCGGGCACGAACTGCGCCGCGACGGCATCGCCTTGCGCCACGGCCCCGCTCTCGTCGCGCGCCATCAGCCCCAGCATGGCGGGCGTGACCGCCACCTGGAAGCGCTCGACCACCGGCTTCAGCGCCTCGGCCCGCGCCGCATCCACCGCGCCCGCCGCGACGAGATCGTCGAGCGTGCGAAGAGTCTTCTGCTCTCTCTCCCCACCTCTGGTTCGAGATGGGGGGAGAGGGCGGGGGTGTGGGGGCTCTTCCTGTGTAGTCTCCCCCTCACCCGCTCGCGTTGCTCGCGACCTCTCCCCGTTGGGGAGTGGTGATGATTCCCGCGGCCCACTTTTCGCTCCCTCTCCCCAACGGGGAGAGGGTTGGGGTGAGGGGGCGTTTTCGGAAAGCGCGGCCATGATCGCTTCGACCACGCCGCTGGTGTTCGAGAGAACTTCGTTGTTCCAGAAACGCAGCACGCGGTAACCGTGCGCCGACAGCCAGGCATCGCGGGCCTGGTCGTGGCTCGACTCGGCGTGCTGCCCGCCGTCGACTTCGACGACCAGGCGCGCTCGGCGGCAGACGAAATCGGCGATGTAGGGACCGATCGGCATCTGACGCACGAAACGGCCGTGCTCAAAAACATTGGCGCGCAGTGCCTGCCACAGGCGCAGCTCGGCTGGCGTCATGGCCTGACGGAGCTCTTTGGCGCGAGTGACGTTCTGCCGGCGCATGGCCCCCCTCACCCTGCCCTCTCCCCGTGGGGGGAGAGGGGAAACAACTACTGATTCATCGAGTTGAAGAAATCGGCGTTGTTCTTGGCGACGCGCAGCTTGTCGAGCAGGAACTCCATGGCGTCGATGGTGCCCATCGGCATCAGAATGCGGCGCAGCACCCACATCTTCGACAAGGTGCCCTTGTCGACCAGCAGCTCCTCCTTGCGGGTGCCCGACTTGGTGATGTCGATGGCCGGGAAGGTGCGCTTGTCGGAGAGCTTGCGGTCGAGGATGATTTCCGAGTTACCGGTGCCCTTGAACTCTTCGAAGATCACCTCGTCCATGCGCGAGCCGGTCTCGACCAGCGCCGTGGCGATGATGGTCAGCGAGCCGCCTTCCTCGATGTTGCGGGCGGCGCCGAAGAAGCGCTTGGGCCGCTGCAGGGCGTTGGCGTCGACGCCGCCGGTCAGCACCTTGCCCGAGCTCGGCACGACGGTGTTGTAGGCGCGTGCCAGGCGGGTGATCGAATCGAGCAGGATGACGACGTCGCGCTTGTGCTCGACCAGGCGCTTGGCCTTCTCGATCACCATTTCGGCGACCTGCACGTGGCGCTGCGCCGGCTCGTCGAAGGTGGAGGAGATCACCTCGCCCTTGACCGAGCGCGCCATGTCGGTGACTTCCTCCGGCCGCTCGTCGATCAGCAGCACGATCAGCACCACGTCGGGATGGTTGGCCGAGATGGCGTGCGCCACGTTCTGCATCAGCATGGTCTTGCCGGTGCGCGGCGGGGCGACGATCAGGGCGCGCTGGCCCATGCCGATCGGCGCGATCAGGTCGATGACCCGGGCCGAGATGTCCTTGCGCGCCGAGCCCGCGTCCTTGATGACGCCGTCGCCCGAGGTGCGCGCCGTCAGCTTGCCGCGCCGGCCGCCGCTGTCCTCGGCCTTGACGATCTTGCGCACCACCGGCATCTCGGTGTCGCCGCCCTCGATCTCCAGCTTCAGCTTGCGATCGGGATAGAGCGGCGTGAGGTTGTCGAAGTTGATGCGGTGGCGGACCTTGTCCGGCTCCTCGAAATTGATGGTGTTGACCTTGAGCAGCGCGAAATAGCGCTCGCCGTCCTTGGGCGAGCGGATCTCGCCTTCCACCGTGTCGCCGGTGCGCAGTCCGAAGCGGCGGATCTGCGAGGGCGAGACGTAGATGTCGTCGGGGCCCGGCAGGTAGTTGGCCTCGGGCGAGCGCAGGAAGCCGAAACCGTCCTGCAGCACTTCCAGCACGCCGTCGCCATGGATGGCGGTGTCGTTCTCCGCCAGCTGCTTGAGGATGGCGAACATCATGTCCTGCTTGCGCAGGGTCGAGGCGTTCTCGATCCCCACCTGTTCGGCGAAGCTCAGCAGGTCGGCGGGGGTCTTGGTCTTGAGTTCTTTGAGATGCATAGGGGGTCCGGTGACGTTCGGAAGATCGGTGGGGGCGGGACGGCCCGGCGTTCGGGAAGGGGCGGGTTCCGGAAGGTGAGGCTGCGGTTAAGGTGCTGTCTGGCGAAGACGCCGGTCGTGCGAGGTCTGGGATGGCCCTTTGCGCTCCCCGGCGGTCCGACAGGCGGACGGCGAATGACGGGGGCAGGGGCTGATCGGGGACACCGGCGAGCCACCGCCCCTCAAGGGGCCGGACCGGCCGGACGCGATCTATTTAGGCTACCGGCCCCCCGTTGTCAAAGGCCGTTGCCGCCCCTTTTCGCCCCGGTTTGAGGCAGAAATACGTCACGGTCCCGAGCCACAGCGCCGGCACCAGATAGATCGCCCACACCCCCGCCAGCATCAGCGGCGAGGGATCGCCGCCGGCGTAGTCGCGCCCGCCCCACCACGCCAGCAGGTTGACCGCGCCGACGATGATCGCCATCGCCAGCACCGCGATCAGCGCCGACGCCGGCAGGCCGCGCGTCGCCGTTCCGCGCCGCGCCAGCGCCCAGGCGAAGCCGCCGCCGAGCAGGGCGCACACCATCGCCAGCCACAGGCCCGGCACCAGCCATTCACCGGTCAGCAGCGCCTCGACCAGCAGCGCGTTGAGCGGTGAGATCGCCAGCGCATAGCCGGCCGCCAGACCGAGAGGCAGCAGCATGCGCTCGCGCTCGACGGGGGCGGCGACGCCATGGCGCTGCAAGGCCGCCTCGATCGCCTGGCCGGTGAACCAGCCGGCGGCGGCCATGGCGAGATAGAGACCGGCATCGCCCAGCAGCCCGCCGAAACCCGACCGCGCCA
>JBFWZG010000138.1:0-9062 GCA_050185515.1 Reyranellaceae bacterium | reverse complement strand
GGGTGGCGGCGATCAGCACGCCGCGGTTGTACATGACCGTCGAACGAATGTCCTTCGGCGGCTCCCTGCCCTGCGAGGAATACATGTTCAGGATCTCGCGGATGACCGGAAACTCCGAACCGACGCCGGCGAACTGCAGCGTATTGTAGCCTTCCGAAGCGGGATAACCGCCGGCGGCGTCGATGTCGGCCTCGGCGCCGCCCCACACCATCGCGACCACCTTGCGCAGCGGGAAGCCGTTGCGCTTCAGCTCCTTGATCGACACGGACGGCGAGCGCCCGAACAGGTGGGTGACCACGAAGTCCGGCCGGTAGCGCTGCGTCAGGTCGAGGATCTGCGCGCCCATCTCGACGCCCGGCGGCGGCACGGCGAAGACGCGATGATCGAAGCCTTCCTGCTTGGCGATCGCCTCGAGAATCGGCAGCGGTTCCTTGCCGGCCGGATTGTCGTACATCAGGTAAGCGATCTTCTTGCCCTTCAGGTTGCCGCCGAGCTGCGTCTTGGCGAACTGCAGCGCGCCCGCCATCTGCGACCAGTAGGACGCAGCGATCGGGAACAGGTAGGGATACTTGATGCCGTTGGCCGACAGCGCCGAGCCGAAGCCGGGTGAGGTGCCGGGGATCTTGTCCTCGGCCAGACGGGCGGTCAGCGCCTGGGTGTGCGGCGTGCCGAACAGGCCGATGATGACCGCGCCTTCCTTCTTCTGGCGCTCGTAGCCTTCGACGGCCGGCGGCACCTTGTACTCGTTGTCGATCTCGACGACCTTGAACTTGTAGCCCTCGACGCCGCCTTTCGAATTGATCAGGGCGACGTAGTCGTTGTAGCCCGTGCCGACGGGCACGCCGATATTGGCGGTGGGCCCGGTGCGGTCGGTCTGGAAACCGAGCACGACATCCTTCTTCTGGGCCGAGGCGACGCCCGCCCCGGCTACGGCGGCAACGGCGAACGCCGTTGCTATAGCCAGCTTCTTCGCATGTTTTCTCACGTCTTCCTCCCTTGGGTTACGGCCGATTGCCGCGCCTTCTGCCGGGCGCTTCCTTGAATTCCGATGCACGGAGAGCCCGACCGCGAACGCGGTCGTGGTCCATCAGCCGCAACGCGCGGCCGCAACCGGCCCTCAACGCGGAACTGAACTGAAAACGGTACTGAACGCGGAACCAAACGCCGACGCGACCGCGCCGGAACCCTACGCGACGGGACCTGCCGCCCGCCGCCGCGGCGTCGCAAACCGCGACGTCCGCCAATGCCGAACCGCTGGCGGGCGGCGACGCCCGTAGCGACGAATTGTGCCGGCCCCGCAGGAGGCAGGCAAGCCCGTTGCGCGCCGCCCGCGGCGGCCCGGCGGGCGTCCTAGAGCCAGCGCTTGCGGCGCTTGTAGTGCTTGACGTCGCGATACGACTTGCGCGTGCCGACCTCGTTCAGGCCGAGATAGAACTCCTTGATGTCGGAATTCTCGCGCAGCTGATCGGCGCTGCCCTCGAGCACGATGCGGCCGCTTTCCATGACGTAGCCGTGGTCGGCGACTTCCAGCGCCAGGGTGGCGTTCTGCTCGACCAGCAGCACCGTCAGCTTTTCGCGGTCGCGCAACTGCTTGACGATCTCGAAGATCTCCTCGGTGAGCATGGGCGCGAGGCCGAGCGAAGGCTCGTCAAGGAGAATGATGCGCGGGTTGGACATCAGCGCGCGGCCGATCGCCAGCATCTGCTGCTCGCCGCCCGACAGGTAACCGGACTGCTGCAGGCGGCGCTCCTTGAGGCGCGGAAAATAGCTGTAGACCCTTTCGATGCCGTCGCGGACCTTGCCCGCCTGGCTGAGCACATGCCCGCCGGCGATCAGGTTCTCCTCCGTGGTCAGATGTTCGAACACGCGGCGGCCCTCGAAAACCTGCACCAGGCCGATCTTGGTGATCTCGAACGGGCGCATGCCGTCGATGCGCCTGCCGTCGAATTCGATGTTGCCCTTGGTGACTTCGCCGCGCTCGGTGCGCAGCACGCCCGATATCGCCTTCAGCGTCGTCGTCTTGCCGGCGCCGTTGGCGCCCAGCAGCGTGGTGATCTTGCCCGCCTCGACCGCGATCGAGACGCCCTTGAGCACCAGAATGACGTTGTCGTAGACGACTTCGATGTTGTTCAGCGACAGCATGGCGTTACCCGGCTTCTTGCCGTTCCGGACCATTCCGGCGCGGCGGATCCTAGTGGCGGCGCCGGGACCGCGAGGCCCCGGCGCCGGAGTTCAGCGCCTCAGCCCTTGGCGGCTTCGGCGGCAAGCACCTTCTCGAGCACGGCGGGGAAGCCCTGGAACCAGTCGCCGACCGGCGCCAGCGTGCCGCCCTTGACCTGGTAGATCTTCACCCAGCCGCCGCCTTCATGGTCCTGCGGCGTGATCTTGAGCGGCGGAACGAGACCGCCCAGCGTGAAGCCGCTGATCTGCTCGAAGCCCTTCTTCACGTCCTCGCCCGTCGGGGCCTTGCCGCCGTTGGCCTTGATGGCGTTGCGGATGCCTTCGATATGGATCGCCGCGGTGAGAACGCCGCGGTTATACATGACCGAGGAGCGCAGATCCTTCGGCGGTTCCTTGCCCTGGGCCGAGTACATGTTGAGGATTTCGCGGATGACCGGGAAATCGGTGCCGGCGCCCGCGAACTGAATGGTGTTGTAGCCTTCAGCGGCGGCATAGCCGCCGGCAGCCTCGACGTCGGCCTCGGCGCCGCCCCAGGCCATCGCCACCACCTTGCGCAGCGGGAAGCCATTGCGCTTCAGCTCCTTGACCGACACCGACGGGGCGCGGCCGAACAGGTGGGTGACGACGAAGTCAGGCCGGAAACGCTGCGCCAGATCGAGGATCTGCGCGCCCATTTCGACGCCCGGAGGCGGCACGGCAAAGACGCGATACTCGAAGCCTTCCTGCTTGGAGACCGCCTCGAGCACCGGCAGCGGCTCCTTGCCGGCCGGGTTGTCGTACATCAGGTAGGCGATCTTCTTGCCCTTCAGGTTGCCGCCGAGCTGCGTCTTGGCGAACTGCAGGGCGCCCGCCATCTGCGACCAGTAGGACGCGGCCATCGGGAACAGGTAGGGGTAGCGCTGGCCGTCGCGCGACATCGCCGAACCGAAACCGGGCGAGGTGCCGGGAATCTTGTCCTCGGCCAGCCGGGCGGTCAGCGCCTGGGTGTGCGGCGTGCCGAACAGGCCGATGATGACCGCGCCTTCCTTCTTCTGGCGCTCGTAGCCTTCGACGGCCGGCGGCACCTTGTACTCGTTGTCGACCTCGACGACCTTGAGCTTGTAGCCCTCGACGCCGCCTTTCGAATTGATCAGGGCGACGTAGTCGTTGTAGCCCGTGCCGACGGGCACGCCGATATTGGCGGTGACACCGGTGCGGTCGGTCTGGAAACCCAAGACGATCTCCTTGTTCTGCGCCGAAGCGAGGCTCGCTCCGGCCATCGTCGCGGCGGCGAAGACCGCCCCGACGCCTACTTTCAACCACGCAGACTTCATGATGCTTCCTCTCCTACTACCAAACTGGACCACGCGTCTTCTGACGAACGCTTGCCGCAGGACGCGGACTACTTGACCAATCAACCGACGGTTCCGACGCCTCCTAGTAGGAGAAGGGCCAGACCCGGAAATAGTTGCGGATGTTGCGCCACAGACGGTTCAATCCCTCCGGCTCGACCACCAGGAAGAAGATGATCAGCAGGCCGAACACCGTGAGGCGCAGATACGGCACCACAGTCGCCAGTTCGGCGTCGGTGAAGAAGATTCCGCCGAAGGATTCCATGAAATTGCGCAGGGCGAGCGGCAGCAGCGTGATGAACACCGCGCCGAAGATCGAACCCAGGATCGAACCCAGACCGCCGATGATGATCATCGCCAGATAGTCGATCGACGTCACCAGGGTGAACTGCTCGTAGTTGGCGATGCCGAGATAGTAGGTGTAGAGCACGCCCGTCACGCCGGCGTAGAACGACGAAATCGCGAACGCCAGCAGCTTGTAGCGGAAAATGCTGATGCCGATGATTTCGGCGGCGATGTCCTGGTCGCGGATGGCGACGAAGGCGCGGCCGATACGCGAACGCACCAGATTGAGCGCGCCGACGATGGCGATGATGGTGAAGAACAGCAGGAAGCCGTAGAGCTCGCCCTGGCTGGCCAGCTCCCAGCCGAAGATGGTCGGCTTGGGCACCTCGATCGAGGCCTGGGTGCCGCCCGATATGGCCGGTACGTGGTTGATGGTCCACTCGATGATGAGCTGTCCGGCCAGGGTGGCGATGGCCAGGTACAGGCCCTTGATGCGCAGCGAGGGGATGCCGACCAGTGCGCCGATCAGCGCCGCCATCAGGCCGCCGGCCGGCAGCGTGATCCAGAACGGCAGGTCGAGCTTGGTCGCCAGGTTGGCGGCGGTGTAGGCGCCGACCGACATGAAGGCGGCGTGGCCGATCGAGATCTGGCCGGTATAGCCGACCAGAATGTTCAGGCCGATGGCGCCGACGCAGGCGATCATGATCAGGTTGACGATCGACAGGTAGTAGTCGTCGAGCACGATCGGCGCCACGACGACGAACAGCGCGGCGATGACGGCCACCGTCCACTTGGCGATCGGCAGCGGATAGAGGGCCATATCGGCCTTGTAGCTGGTCTTGAAGACCCCTGACTCGCGATGGAACATGACTTCTTACCGATCTCCGCCGATTGCTCGTTGCCCGATTGCTCGTTGTCCGGTCACACGCGCTCGATCTTGCGCTTGCCGAAGATTCCGTAGGGTCGGATCATCAGCACCAGGATCATCAGCACGTAGGGCGCGAAGTCCTTGGTGCCGCCGCCGACATACGGATCGAGATAGCCCGCGGCCACGCTCTCGACGATGCCGATGATCAGGCCGCCGACGATCGCGCCGGCAATCGAATCCAGCCCGCCGAGAATGACCACCGGGAAGACCTTGAGGCCGATCAGGGCAAGGTGGGTGTCGACGCCCAGCATCGAGCTCCACACCACGCCGCCCAGCGCCGCCACCAGGCCGGCCATCGCCCAGGCCAGCGCGAAGTAGCGCTCGACGTTGATGCCCATGGCCATGGCGACCTGCTGGTTGTCGGCTACCGCGCGCATGGCGACGCCCATGCGGCTCTTGAGGAAGAACCAGGTGAAGCCGGCGAGGAACACCAGCGCCACGCCGGCGCCGAACAGCTGCACCGGCTGCAGGAACAGCGGGCCCAGAATGACCGGCTCGTCGCTGATAGGCAGGGTGATGGCGAAAGTGTCGACGCCGACGAACATCGGCCAGATGCCGCGCAGCACGGCGGCCAGGCCGATCGTCGCCATGATGACGGCGACCACCGGCCGGCCGATCAGAGGCCGCAGCATGCCGCGTTCGAGCACGAAGCCGAACGCCATCATTGCGGCGATCGACACGGCAAGGCCGAGCCAGAAATTCTCGCCGAAAGCGCCGATGACCGCGAGATAACCGGCCATCATCACGAACTCGCCCTGGGCGAAGTTGATGGCGTCGGTCGCCTTGTAGACCAGCACGAATCCCAGGGCGATCAGCGAATACATCAGGCCGATCAGCACGCCGTTGGACATCAGCAGCAGGAAGAAGGTGAAATCGAACTCCATGACGTCGCGGCTCCTCAGGCGGCCTTGCGGGTGGCGGCGGCGCCGCCGATGTCGTGGATCACCACGTCCGAGCGCACGGTCGCCTTGCGGCCGTCCTCGTAGGTGACTTCGCTGACCAACTCGGCGCCCGACGCCCCGCCGTAGAAGGCCTCGATCACCGGCGCGTATTTCTCGGCGATGAAGGCGCGACGCAGCTTGCGGGTGCGCGTGATCTCCGCGTCGTCGGCGTCGAAATCCTTGGTCAGCAGCAGGAAGCGCCGGATGCGGGTCTCCGCCGGCAGGCCGGCGTTGCACTTCTCGATCTCGCCGAGGATGAGGCTGGCCATCTCCGGCTTCAGGCTGAGATCCATGTAGGAGGTGTAGGCAAGGCCGCGCTTCTCGGCCCAGTGACCGGCCGTCGTCAGATCGATGGCGATCATGGCGGTGACGTAGGGCCGCTGGTTGCCGAAGCAGATGGCCTCGCGGATGAACGGGCTGAACTTCAGCTTGTTCTCGATGAACTGCGGCGCGAAGGGCGTGCCGTCGGCCATCTTGCCGACGTCCTTGGCGCGGTCGATGATCACCAGGTGGCCGCGCGGATCGACGAAGCCCGCGTCGCCGGTGTGGAACCATCCGTCGGGATCGATGGCGTCGCGCGTCGCCTCCTCCTGCTTGTAGTAGCCGGCGAAGATGCCGCGGCTCTTGATCAGCAGCTCGCCGTTCTCGGCGATCTTGATCTCGATGCCCTTGCAGGGACGGCCGACGGTGTTGGGATCGGCTTCGTCGTCGTTCTGCACGGCGACCAGGGCCGACGTCTCGGTCGAGCCGTAGACCTGCTTGAGGTTGATGCCGAAGCCGCGGAACATGCGGAACGTGTCCGCGCCGAGCGGCGCGCCGCCGGTATAGGCCCAGCGCAGCCGGCGCAGGCCGAGCTGGTCGCGCACCGGTCCGTAGACCAGCCATTCGCCGATCCAGTGCATCAGGCGCTTGCCGCCGGGCACTTCGCGTCCTTCGCTGCGCGCCAGCTCCACATCTTCGGCGAGGCGGCGGAAATACTCGAACACGCGACGCTTCAGCGGCGAGGCGTCGGCCGCCTTGACGTTGATCGTCGTCAGCATGTTCTCCCAGATGCGCGGCGGCGCCAGCATGATCTGCGGCCCCAGCTCGCGCAGGTCGCGCTGCACGGTCTCCGGGCTTTCCGGGCAGTTGCAGGTGATGCCGACGACGGTCGACAGCACCAGGGAGAAGATGGCGTCGCCGACCCAGGCCATCGGCAGATAGGACAGCCACTCGTCGCCGCGATGCAGTTCCTCGACCTCGATGAAGCCTTCGGCCGAGCCGATCAGGTTGGCATGCGTCAGCATGGCGCCCTTGGGCTTGCCGGTGGTGCCCGAGGTGTAGGCGAACAGCGCCACGTCGGTCGGCCTGCCCTTGGCGATCTCGTCCTTCAGGTAGTTGGGATTCGCAGCGGCGTACTCGCGCCCCAGCTTCTCGACTTCCTCGAACGATTTCAGAATGTCGCTGTCGTAGTCGGTCATGCCGCGCGGATCGTCGTACACGACCAGGCGCAGCGAGGGCAGCTGGTCGCGCAGCGACAGCACCTTGTCCACCTGCTCCTGGTCCTCGGCGACGATCACCGCGACTTCGGCGTGGTTGAGCACGTAGACCAGTTCGGAGGCGATCGAATCCTGGAACACCGGCACGGCGATGCCGCCCAGCGACTGCGCCGCCATCTGCGCCCAGTAGAGGCGCGGGCGGTTGTCGCCCACCACCGTGGTCTTGTCGCCGCGGCGGAAGCCCAGGGATGCCAGGCCGTTGGCGAAGTCGCTGACATGGCGGTTGTACTGGGCCCAGCTGTGGGTGATCCAGATGCCGCGGTCCTTCTCGCGCATGGCGGGCGCGTCCGGGTAGCCCGCGACGTTGCGGGCGAGGAGCTGCGGCAGGGTGAACTGTTCGGAAAGGCGCTTGCCGGATGCGGTATCAGCCATCAGACGGTTCCTTTGCCTTTGCTGGTGCCGAGATAGGCGCGGATGACCTCGGGATTGCGCTGCACCTCGTCGGGCGTGCCGCCGGCGATGCGCGTGCCCTGCTCGAGCACCACGACGTAGTCGGAAATGTCCATGACCACGCCCATGTCGTGTTCGATCAGCACGACGGTGACGCCCCACTCCTCGTTGACGTCGAGGATGTAGCGCGCCATGTCCTCCTTCTCGTCCTGGTTCATGCCGCCCATCGGCTCGTCGAGCAGCAGCACCTTGGGATCCAGCGCCAGTGCGCGGCCAAGTTCGACGCGCTTCTGCAGGCCGTAGGCCAGCGCGCCGGTCGGCTGCTTGCGCAAGTCCTGCAGCTTGAGGAAGTCGATGATCTCCTCGACCCGCTCGCGGTTGCGGACCTCTTCCTTCTGCGCCAGGCCCCAGTAGATGAAGGACGACAGCACGCCGGCCTTCATGTGCACGTGGCGGCCCAGCATCAAATTGTCGAGCACCGTCATGCCGCGGAACAACGCGATGTTCTGGAAGGTGCGCGCGATGCCACGCTCGGCGATCTGGCTGGGGCGGCTGTTGGTGATGTCGCGGCCTTCCAGGGTCACCGTGCCGGTGTCGGGCTGGTAGAAGCCGCTGATCATGTTGAGGAGCGAGGTCTTGCCAGCGCCGTTGGGGCCGATGACCGATAGGATCTGCCCCTTGTGGACGTCGAGGTCGATCGCCTCGACCGCGCGCACGCCGCCGAAGCGCTTCGATACGCCGCGGACCGAAAGCTGGACCTCGCCGGGCGCGATGCCGGCCGATGCTGAAGCGGTCGCGTTCATGCCGCGACTCCCGCAACGCGACGGGCGCGCCCGATGCGGCGCGCGGCTTCCTGCGTCGCCCGAAGTACAGGCAACGACGCATGCACGATGAAACGCAAACCCTACCTCCCTACAGCAAACAGCGTTCAGCGAATGCCGCGAACACCATCGTATTATTGTTTTTGTTGGCCGGATGATGAGTGCAATCGCCCGCAATGGCAATAGCACACCGCCCGCAGAATCGTCGGCATTCCGCAGCGCGAGGCAGATATTGCGACAGGCGGTCAGCGGATCGGAAAACCGGATCGCCCGATAGGCAAAACCGACGAGGTGGCGGCTCCTGGGCGTGAGTTTCGTGAACGCCGTTTGGAATTTTTCGAGTGATCTCTTGCCGCAGGCCGGCGCAAGGGTCGAAATTATTTCACATGTTGTGAATGATTAATAAGATTTTTATATCATATAAATTAGTAAAAATAGAATTGACCTCAGTCAGAATCTGTAAAAAATGGAAACCAGCGATGCTGATCGGTGTCGCGGGCTCGCACCCCCAACTGCGCGCGGGAATTTGACCTGAGCAGCTTGCGCCGCGCCATCAAACGCTAAAGCGCCACGAAGCCGCCTTCGTGGGCCCAGACCGAACGGAGTGGACCATGAAACAGCGAATTTCCGACCGCACGGCCCGCCGA
>JBFWZG010000137.1:0-9205 GCA_050185515.1 Reyranellaceae bacterium | reverse complement strand
CGGGTTCCGGTACTGGGCGATTGGATTGAGCTCGGCATGCCGGCGGTTCTTGACGGCGACGGATGCGAGCGTGCGACGGTCGACGCCGAATTCATGCATATAGCGCGCCGCATCGAGCGCGTACCACGAGATCGGCGTCAGGCCGAACGGCGTCTGGAAATCGACGTCGCCAGTATGACGGATGGTCAGGTCGAGATGACGGGCGGTGGGAATCGCCGTCTCCATGTTCATGCCGGCCGCCAGCGCCACCCGGCAGCGGCCCAGGGCGACCTCGTTGCACGCCGCGTCGAACGCCATCCCGGCGGTCATGCCGTTGCCGACCACCTCCATCACCATGCCGTCGACCGGCAGGCGGAGATAGTTCGCCATATAGGTGCAGAAGTAGCGTTGCCGGATGTAGTCGCGCTCCAGCGCGAAGAGCAACGCACCGACATCCGCTTTGTCGATTCCCGCATCGGCAACAGCCGCGCGTATGACGCCGGCCATGATCTCATGGTCCTGCGTTTGCTCGGTCGCTTCGGGGGGCGACTGGAAACGGCCGACCGGCGTACAGCCGACGCCGATGATGGCAAGACGACTCATGCCGGCCGTCGCGGACCGGTCAGTCCGCCAGCGCGTTGTGAATGCGCTTGGCGACCTCTTCCAGCATGACTTCGGTGGCGCCGCCGCCGATCGCCTCGACTCTTACGTCGCGCACGATGCGCTCGATGGCGCTGTCCTTGATGTAGCCGAAACCGCCGTGGAACTGCTGGCAGGTATAGGCGACCTCGTTGACCAGCTCGCCGCACAGCGCCTTCAGCATCGAAACCTGCGCCACGCATTCGCGACCCTGGGCATCCAGCCAGCCGGTATGGTGCACCAGCTGCCGCGCCGCTTCGGTCTTGGCCGCCAGCATCGACAGGCGCTGGCGGATCACCTGCTTGTCCCAGAGCGACGCGCCGAACGCCTTGCGGTTCATCACGTAGTCGACGGTCAGACGCAAGGTCGCCAGGCATTCCGAGACGGCCATGGCGCCAACGACCAGGCGCTCGTTCTGGAAGTTCTGCATCACCGCGTAGAAGCCGCGATTCTCTTCGCCGAGCAGGTTCTCGGCTGGAACACGCACGTCTTCGAACACCAGCTCCGCCGTGTCGGAGCACTGCCAGCCCTGCTTGTTCAGCGCCCGGCCAACGCGGAAGCCAGGCATGCCCTTCTCGACGATGAACATCGAGATGCCGCGGCTGCCCTTGGATTCCGGATCTGTGCGGGCGGCGACGACGTAGAGATCGGCATGCACGCCGTTGGTGATGAACATCTTGGCGCCGTTGAGTATCCAGCCCTTGTTGCCGTCGCGCACCGCGCGCGTGCGCAGGCCGGCGACGTCCGATCCGGCATCCGGTTCCGTCACCGCAATAGCCGAGATCTTCTCACCGCGGGCTATCGCCGGCAGATAACGCTTTTTCTGTTCCGGCGAACCGGCATTAACGATGTGCGGGCTGGCCATATCGGTGTGAACGAGCACGGTGATCGCGAAGCCGCCAAAGGTCGACCGCGCCGTTTCCTCGGCCAGAATGACCGAGGCCCGGGCATCCATGCCGGCGCCGCCATACTCAGCGGGAATGCGCATGCCGAGAAAACCGAGATCGCCCATGCGGCGCAGGACCGGCCGCGGCACCATGCCCTCGATCTCCCATTTCGGCGCCTGCGGCACGACCTCCTCGTCGACGAAGCTGCGCAGGCTGTCGCGGATCATCTGGTGTTCTTCAGTGAATAGGGCCGAATTCATTCGCGTGTTCCTCCCGCGGCTAGCTTGCCGGGGCCGGACGCTAGCACGCCAGACTTCCAAGCAAAATCTTGCGCTATGCGAAACGCCGGTTCGTCCGTCTTCCCGACTTCAGGTTTCGGGAACGAAGAGCCGTCCTGCAACCAGGGCCAGAACGGTTCGCACCAGCACGACGAACACGATCACGGTCGCCAGCACCAGCAGCACGTTGGCCAGGGTTGAGCTGACGATTCCGCCCACGGCGCCGTGATATCGCACCGCAGCCAGCGCCAGCGCCGCCGAAGGAAAGGTATAGGCCCACCAGGACATGGCGAAAGGCGCGCGCGCCAATTGCCTGCCCAGCGCGACGACCAACAGGGCGATGAAGACGGCGACGAAGAAGATCACGCGCGCGAAAGCATCGATGCCGCCTTCGTTGAGGCCGAGATAGGACAGGAACCCGACCGATGGCGGCGCGACCATAATGACCAGCGTCGGCATGAAGCGGTCGGGCAGCTGGTCGTGGAAAATGATGCGATTGAGGATGACGGGAAACAACACCAGCCAGAACACCACGCCGACCGAGAAGAAGAACCAGCCGATCTCGGGGTAGCCGAAAACGGCGCCACCCAGTGGTGCCACCACGTTGCCGACCACGGGAATGAACCAGGCCGGGCTGGCGTGGCGAATGTCGATATTGTGAACGAACCACTGGCGGAAGATGGCCAGCGCCAGCAACAGATGGCCGGCGACGGCGGCGAACCACAGCACCTCGGCCGGCCGTCGCGCATAGGGCTCCAGCCCAACCGACAGCAGCATCAACCCAATGGTAATGGCGGCGAAGAAACTCGATCGCGCCGGGTTGCTGAACTCGGCGGCAACCAGCGCCGGATACCGTACGGCCTTGCCAACGTAAAGCAGGGCGACCGCGGCGAACGTAATGGCCGCCAGAAGCAGAATGCCTTCGCCAACGAAATCCGCCCAGCCCATGTCGTAGGCCGCGCGGCGCCAGGCCAAACCCAGGCCCGACAACCCCATCACGGAGGCGAATAGCGGAACCGGCACATGCGCCAGCCAGGTCCGGTCTTCGTTAGACGAACTGCCCATAGTTATTATCCTATCGCGCGTGTCGTGGCGCAGCCTTGATTTTGATCACGACCGGCCGCCGCCGGCCAGCAGCCATTCCCGCAGGGCGGCCGTGACGCCGGCCGGCTGTTCCAGCGGGGCGACATGGCCGCATCGTTCCAGCACGAGTAGACGCGAGCCCTTGATTCCTGCGGCGAGTTCCTCGCTGAAAGACGGCGGCAGAACCTGATCTTCCCGGCCGACGACGACGATGGTGGGGACATCGATCTTGGGCAGCAGTTTCATGTTGTCGCGCCGCGCCATGATTGCCCGTTGCTGATTGGTATATCCATCGGCGCCCACGGTCATCGCCATCTCCTGCAGGACGTTGACGAGCGCCTTGTCTTTAAGCCTGTCGGGATGGATCAGCATCGGCAGCATTATCTGGGTGATGCCACGCCAGCGCCCCAGTTTCGTCTGGGCGACCAGCGCCTGCCGGCGCCTGCGCCCTTCGGGAGTCTCCGGGCGGGCTGTCGTGTCGATCAGAGCCAGTCGGCGGACGCGCTTGGGCGCACGCCGAAAGACTTCGAGGGCCACGTAGCCACCCATCGAGAATCCGGCGAGCGAGAAGGTCGGCGGCGCCTGCGCAAGCACGATATCGACCATCGCCGCGATCGAGTCGACATGCCACAACTCGGGTGCGACGATTTCGGCGCGTGATCGCAGGGCGGCGATTTGTGGTCCGAACACGCGCTTGTCGTTCAGCAATCCAGGCAGCAGGACCAGCGCCTGTTTGGCGCTCATTGTCGTGGTTCCATTTCGGCCGCTACCTGATCAGCCGCGAGATTTCGCGGAACTCGTCGGTTCCGGCCCGCCCCATCCACTCGAACAGCGCCATCTCCGTCGTCATGATCGAGACGCCGTTCTGGCGCAGGCGTTCTAGTCCCAGTTCGGCGCTTTGCGGTCGGCGCGACGTCGTGGCGTCTGCAACGACGAAAGCCTGATAGCCGGCCTGCACGAGACCGATCGCCGTCTGCATGACGCAAACATGGGCCTCCAGACCGGCGATGACGACCTGAGTACGCCGCGACTGGCGCAGGCGCGCCATCGTGGCCGGGTCGGCCGCGGCCGAGAACGTGAGCTTCGCGTAGACCGCTTCCCGGCTCTGCAGCCGGCTGGCGATCGCGGGCACGGTTGGGCCCAGACCCTGCGGATACTGCTCGGTGACGATTGTCGGTACGCCCAGCCGCCCGGCCGCCGTCAGCAGGATCAGGGAATTGGCGATCACCGGCGCTGGCTCATGCATGACCGGTATCAGTTTCTCCTGCAGATCGACCAGCAGAAGCACGGAATGGCGCGAATCGAGGAGCATGGGAGCCTTTTCACGGTAGCCGACAAACCCTAAACAATGCCCGCTCCGAGGCCAAGTAGGGCCCTTGGAGAGCCAAAACGCATGGAAGATCTGCTTTCTGCGGCCAAGCCCCGCGTTGACACCGGGCCAGCAAACCCCAATTATCTGCTGCAACAGCGAAATTGGTGTCGCTGGAACGCGCCGCCGGCTGCGTCGACACCTTCAATCCCCGCCAACCGGGCGGCTGGAATGCGCTAATAGACTGTAATTAAATGAAATTTGACGAACTAGGACTAAGCCCTGCGGTTCTGCAGGCGGTTACCGATGCGGGCTATACGAGCCCGACTCCGATTCAGGCCCAGGCCATCCCTTATGTGCTCATGGGCCGCGATGTGCTCGGTTGCGCCCAGACCGGCACGGGCAAGACGGCCGGCTTCACCCTGCCGATGATCGACATCCTGTCCGCCGGCCGCGCCAAGGCGCGCATGCCGCGCTCGCTGATTCTGGAGCCGACCCGGGAACTGGCCGCCCAGGTGGCCGAGAACTTCGAGATCTACGGCAAGCACACCAAGCTCAGCATGGCGCTGCTGATAGGCGGCGTCTCGTTCGGCGACCAGGAGAAGAAACTCGATCGCGGCGTCGACGTGCTGATCGCCACGCCGGGACGCCTGCTCGACCATATCGAACGCGGCAAGGTGCTGCTGAGCGACGTGAAGGTGCTGGTGATCGACGAGGCCGACCGCATGCTCGATATGGGCTTCATTCCCGACATCGAGCGCATCGTCGGCATGCTGCCCAAGCTGCGGCAGACGCTGTTTTTCTCGGCTACCATGCCGCCGGAAATCCGCAAGCTGGCGGACAAGTTCCTGATGAATCCCAAGGAGGTTTCGGTCGCCCCGCCGGCCACCGTCGCCTCGACCGTCCGCCAGGGACTGGCGATCGTGCCGACGCCCGACAAGCGCGACGCGCTGCGCCGGCTGATCGAACGCGAGGACGTGCAGAACGCTATCATTTTCTGCAACCGCAAGCGCGACGTCGACATTCTCTTCAAGTCGCTGAAAAGCCACGGCCTCGACGTCGGCGCCCTGCACGGCGACATGGTGCAGTCGGTCCGCACCGAGACGCTGGAGCGGTTCAAGAATGGTGAGATCCGACTTCTGGTCGCCAGCGACGTTGCCGCTCGCGGGCTGGACGTCGACAACTTGAGCCATGTCTTCAACTTCGATGTGCCGACGCATCCTGAAGACTACGTTCACCGCATTGGCCGGACGGGCCGTGCCGGCCGGTCGGGCGCCGCCTTCACGCTGGCGGCCCCGGACGAGGGCCGCTACGTCGCGGCCATCGAGCAACTCTCCGGTCAGGCCATTGATCGGATCGTGATCGACGATCTGACATGCGACTTCTCCGCTGATGAAGACGGCGGTCGGCGCGGCCGTGGTGGCGGTCGCGGTCGTGGCCGCAGCCAGACGCGCGACCGTGCGCCGAAGAGCGATGCGCCCAAGCCTCGCCGTCGGAATGCGGATGAGACGCCGGTTGCCGAGGCGCGAACTGACAACGTCGTTCCGATTCAGGTTGACCGACCGCAGACGCCGCAGGAATCGACGAGGCCCGACGAGTATCGCCGCGAGGAAGGTCGTGCCCGGCACGAGCGCCGGCGCGATGACAATCGCGGAGACGAAGGGCGTCGCAACCGGGATCGCGATCGCGACATGGGTCCGCCGGTCGTCGGCATGGGAGACCACATGCCAGCCTTCCTTATGCGGCCGGCACGCGGACGCTAGTCGGCGCAAGGAGCGGCCCGATGCAGACCATATTCATCATGGTGAAATGCGAATTGGGCAAGGCGTACGACGTTGCCGATCAGGCCGTGCAGTCGGTCGAGCACGTGTCGGAAGTCTATTCCACGTCAGGCCAGTACGACCTGCTGATGAAGTGCTACCTGCCCGACGACATGGATATCGGCCATTTCGTCACCAGCCAGATCCAGACGCTGGCCGGAATCAAGGACACATTCACGCTCATCACCTTCAAGGCGTTCGGCTAACAGGCCGGCCCTGAATGTCAGCGAACGGCGGGTCTTTCCAGACCCGCCGGATCGTCATGACACGCCTCCGCGATGCCCCCAGGCGGCATTGTTTCCCAGATTTCGTCCCAACATCATGAATGCACCATCATTTTTGAGTGCAAAATCCCCGGTATTGCACCATAATTTTTGATGCAATCAATAAACAATACGCCTCCGGGGAGGGTCGAGTTGATTTCCTTACGCAGACTTCTGGACGGACTCACGGACGTCCTGATGGTCCTTGGCGCGCTTTCGATTCTTCTGATGATGATCCAGATAACCTTGGAAGTGGCGCTGCGGACCCTGTTCAAAGACACGATCCCGGGTACCGAAGAGATCGTCTCCACCTACTACATGATCGGATGCGCTTTCCTGCCGCTGGCCTGGGTGCAGCGCCAGCGCGGCCACGTGATCGTGGAGTTGTTCACGGTGTGGATGCCGCCGCGGGCGGCAGCGGCGCTTGATGGCGTCGTGACGCTGGTCTGCGCCGCCGCCATCGCCATCTTCTTCTTCGCTGGCGTGGAGAAGGCGATCGCCATGACCGCGCAAGGCGAAATCCTCATCGCAATGATCGACGTCGTTGTCTGGCCCAGCCGCTGGCTGCTTCCGGCGGGACTGGGAACGATGCTGCTCTACATGCTCTTGCATGCGTTCGGCGATCTGTCCTGGGCGGCGAAGGGAGGCGAACGACCTTTCCCCTCCGCCACCGGAACGACGCACTGACGGAGAGCCACGATGTCCGGAATTGCCATTGGCGCCGTCGCGCTCGCCTTCCTGCTGCTCCTCCTTGCCCTTCGCTTTCCCGTCGCCTTGGCGCTGGGCGGCGTCGCGGTCGGCGGAATCTTCTTTCTGCGCGGCCCCGAAGCCGCCATGGGCGTCCTTACCACGCAGCCGTATGATTTTGTCGCGCACTGGACACTGTCCGCCGTGCCCATGTTCCTGCTCATGGGCAGCGTCGCCTATCATTCGGGGCTGACCCAGTCGCTGTTCGGCGCGGCGAGGCTGTGGTTGAGCTGGTTGCCGGGCGGTCTGGCCGTGGCCTCCACCGCCGCATGTGCGGGTTTCGCTGCCGCGTCAGGTTCGTCCGTCGCCACCGCGTCGGCGATGGGCCGGATCGCGATCCCCGAGATGATGCGCTACCGCTACGATCCGGGTCTGGCGGCGGGCAGCGTGGCTGCCGCCGGCACGCTCGGTTCGCTGATCCCGCCCTCGATCCTCATGGTGCTGTACGCGATCTTCGCGGAAGTGTCGGTATCCCAGGCGCTGATGGCCGGGATCCTGCCGGGTCTTCTCTCCGCCGTGATGTTCAGCCTGATGATCGTCGCGCGCTGCAAGCTCAACCCGGCACTTGGCCCGGCGGTCGACGATATCGTTACCTGGCGCCAGCGACTTGCGGTGCTGCGGCAGGTGTGGCCGCTGCCGGCGCTGATCGTCGCGGTGGTCGGCGGCATGTACTCGGGAGTCTTCACGACGACCGAGGCGGCGGCTGGCGGGGCTTTGATGGCCTTCTTCATCGCGGCCGCGCAGCGGCGCCTCAGTTTTGCCGTTGCCAAGGCGGCCATCATCGAGGCCCTGACCGGCTCGGCGGTTGTTTTCTTCATTGCGATCGGCGGCGTTCTGCTGTCGCGCTTCATGGCTTTCAGCGGCCTGCCCGCCTTTATGGGAGACGTGATCGAATCCCTGGGGGTCAATCAGATTCTGCTGATCATCGTGATATCGGTGATCTTCATTTTCCTCGGCTGCTTCCTCGATTCGATCGGGCTCATGCTGCTGACGATTCCAATCCTGCTGCCGATGCTGGAAGCGGTCGACACCAACATGATCTGGTTCGGCGTGCTGGTGATCAAGTATCTCGAGATCGGCCTGGTTACCCCGCCGCTCGGGATGAACGTCTACGTCATAAAATCGGTGGTTGGAAACACCATCTCCCTCGAGAAGATATTCAAGGGCATCAGCTGGTTCGTCGTGACCGATATCGTGACGCTCGGACTGCTGATCGCGTTTCCCGCCATTTCCCTGCTGCTGCCCAGCCTGATGGCCAACTGAAGAGGCTTCAGGCGCAGATACGTCGTCAATCGAGATCAACGAAGAGGAGGAAGCAAGCCATGAAATCGATCGCAATCGTCGCCGGCCTCGGCGCCGCACTCGCCTTGGGCGCGGGTACGCTGGCCTACGCGCAGAAGGATCCGATCAAGATCGTCTACGCCAGCTACCTGGGTCCGAAGCACACCACCAATCCGGTGCTGATCGACTACTTCGGCAACGTCGAGAAGGACACCGGCGGCACCGTCAAGTTCGAGTGGCATTTCGGCCAGTCGCTGCTGCCGGGCAAGGGCATTCCGGCCGGCGTCCGCGACGGCATCGCCGATTCCGGTTATATCGTCGGCGCCTACGTGCCGTCGGAAATGCCGGTCGACAACTACATCGGCGACTTCAGCCTGCTCAACGACGATCCGCTGGTCATGACCGGCGTGATCAACGAACTGATCCTGTTCAACTGCCCGGACTGCAAGAAGGAATACGAGGAGAAGTTCAAGACCAAGTTCCTCTCGACCATCGCCCTGACGCCCTACGTCTATCACTGCAAGCCGGAAATCAAATCCCTGGCCGACATGAAGGGCAAGAAGGTGCGCGCCATCTCGGGCTGGGTCGATCTGGCCCGCGGCATGGGCGCGATCCCGGTCAACGTCAATGCCGACGAGGCCTACGAGGCGCTCGACCGCGGCACTATCGACTGCGCCGTTCACTCGATCACCTCGCAGCGGTCGCGCTCGTACGGCGAGGCGGCCAAGTACGTGATCCTCAATCCGATCGGCGGCTATCTCGGCGCCTCGATGTTCAACCTGCGCCTCGAGAAGTGGAACCAGCTCAACAAGGACCAGCGAGCGGCGATCGTCAAGCACCTGCCGGAGATGGTGACGCGCGCGGTGTACAACTACATCCGCGAGGATGCCGAGGTGCAGAAGGAGTACTCGGCCAAGGG
>JBFWZG010000136.1:0-9449 GCA_050185515.1 Reyranellaceae bacterium | reverse complement strand
GGCGTCGGTTCGGAGTTTCCGGTCATCCGCGAGATCCTGAACATGTATTCCTCGCAGGGCAGGGAGCCGCCGAAGGACATTCGTTCGACGGTCATGTACAACCGCGGCGTGCTGATCGCCGCCACCCACGTCGAAGCCGTCCGCAATGCCATCAAGCTCAACGGCGGCAAGCAGCCGACCGGTGAGGACGTCAAGAAGGGCTTCGAGGCAATCTCGGGCTTCGGACTCGGCGGCCTCGTTCCGCCCCTGAAGATCACGCCCGAGGACCACGAGGGCGGCGGCTGGGTGCGCGTCTTCCGCGTCACCAAGACCGGCTTCGAGCCGGTCGGCGACTGGTTCCGCGGCTATCCAGACGTGCTCAAGGCCCAGATTGCGGCCGCCAGCAACTGAGCTGCCGTCGCGCATCGAGCGCCGGGGCCTTGCGCCCCGGCGCTTTCTTTTTGAGCGCAGCGCCGGATCTCAGGCGTCTGAAAATGCCCGCAATTGCCATCGCAATTTCGCCACAGCCCGCTGCCACCACTGCGCCCCGTAACGCCGCCCACGTTTTCCGGAACCCGATACCGGCCCGACAGTTCTGTCACTGGAACCCCGCCATGACGCCCGCTAGCGACAATCCCCAGGCGCTGCCGCCGGGCCATCTGCTGTCCGAGTACCGGATCGAGCGCGTTCTGGGCAGCGGCGGATTCGGCATCACCTACCTCGCCGAAGACGTCACATTGCACAAGAAGCTGGCGATCAAGGAATACCTGCCGGTCGACTTCGCGCTGCGCCTGTCGCCGCCGGCGGTCGCCGCCCGCTCGCGCGGCGCGGAGGACGATTTCCGCTGGGGACTGGAGCGTTTCCTCGACGAGGCCCGCACCCTGGCGCGGTTCCGCCATCCGCATCTGGTGCCCGTGCTGCGCTACTTCGAAGCCAACGGCACCGCCTACATGGTGATGGAATACGAGCAGGGCGACACGCTGGCCGATCTGGTCGGCGAGCTGGAGCAGGCCTATGACGAGGCCGGCGCCCGCGCCCTGCTGACGCCGTTGCTCGACGGGCTCGACGTGGTGCATCGCGCCGGCTTCCTGCATCGCGACATCAAGCCCGGCAACATCGTGCTGCGCTCGGGCGGCCAGCCGGTGCTGATCGATTTCGGCGCCGCCCGCCAGGCGCTGGGCGGCCGCAGCCGCTCGATGACCAACATCGTCACGCCGCGCTTCGCCCCCATCGAACAGTATGGCATCGACCAGCGCCAGGGCCCGTGGTCCGATATCTATGGTCTGGCGGCGGTGATGCATACGGTGATCGCCGGCGAACCGCCGCCCGACGCCGTCTCGCGCCTGCCCGAAGATCCCTATCGCCGCCTGGCCGAGCGCCGTCCCGCCGGATTCTCGCAGGGCTTTCTCGCTGCCATCGACTGGGGGCTGGAGATATTTCCCGCCGACCGGCCGCAGAGCATCGACGAATGGCGCGCCGCGCTGGACGGGCGCATCGCCGCGCCGCTGCCGCAAAGCGCCCTGACGCGACGCGTCGGCGATACTGGCGCCGCGCAAGCTGCGGCGACGTCTCGACCGGTCGCGGCCGCCACCGCGATCGAGCGACCGGCGCCGCCCTCCATAGCCGCCAGCGAACGCCCGGCGCCGGCCTGGCTGCTGCCGGCCGCCGTTGTGGCCGTGCTGGCCATCGTCGGCGTCGGCTGGCTGATCGAACGCGACGTCGTTCCGCGGGCCGCGCAGCAGAGCGCCGCGCAGCCGCCATCGGCGCCGCCGGCGACGCCGCCAACACCGTCGACCGCCGCGCCTGCCCGGTCCGAGCCGCCGAAGAGCGCCGCCGCAAAGCCTGCGGCCAAACCCGATACCTCCAAACCCGATTCCTCCAAACCCGCTTCCTCCAATCCCGAGCCCGCGAAACCTCCCGCTGCTGAAGCGAAACCCGCCGACGACAAGGTCAGCATCGTCCAGGCCCAGGGCATCGAAGCCGCCGATGCCGCCCGCGCTCGCGCCCGCGAGGCGGAGATCATGGCGCAGAACGTGCGCCGCGTTGCCGGCGAGGCGACGGCGCTGGCCGAGCGGGCGCGGCTGCGCGCCGCCGAGGCCGCCAGCGTCACCAGTCTGGCGCTGGCCGCCGTCGATCTGCCCGATGGCGGTCGCTACGCCGGCGAGCTCAATGCCGGCGCCAAGCATGGGCTGGGCGTGCTGATCTCGCCCGACGGCAAACGCTATGCCGGCCAGTGGAGCGCCGACTGGCCCGACGGAAGGGGCGTCATGACCTACGCCGACGGCCGCCGCTACGAGGGCGAGCTGCATGCCGGCAAGCGCCACGGGCTGGGCGTGCTGGTCTATGGCGACGGCCGTCGTCTGGAAGGGCAGTGGAACGAGGATCGCGTCGCCGGCCTCGCCCTGTCGACCGCGGAGGACGGCACCACCATGGCCGGCCAGTGGCGCGACAACGGCCTGCAGGGGCTGGGCGCGGCGCGTTTTGCCGACGGCAGCCGCTACGAAGGCGAATGGCGCGCCGGCCGCCGCTCCGGCTATGGCGTGCTGACGGCTGCCGATGGCGGCGCCACCGCCGGGCGCTGGCAGGACGATCAGGCGGTCGCCGCGCCCTGACCAGCCGCCGCCGGCGGCGCTGTGATCGGGCTCACATGCGGCGGGCTGGTTTTCCCCGCCGCCATGCGGCATCGTGGTCCTGAACCATGATTCAACTCGTTGTTTCGATCCTCGCCGTCACGGTGCTGCTGGTGCTGGCCAGCCTGCTGCTGCCGTTCTCCGAACGGCTGCGCGTGCCGCTGACTGTGCTGCTGGCGGTGCTGGGGCTGGGCCTGGGCATCGTCGCCTCGCTGATCGGCGCCGCGGGCGACATGGGCATCGTGTCCGACGTGGTGCTGGGGCTGGGCACGCTCGGCTTCACCGCCGAGGCCTTTCTGTTCATCTTCCTGCCGCCGCTGCTGTTCACCGCCGGACTGGGCATCGACGTGCGCCGGCTGCTCGACGAGTTCGCCGCCGTGCTGCTGCTGGCGGTGGTCGCGGTGCTGGTCTGCATCGCGGTGGTCGGCACGGCCCTGCACTGGGTCAGCGGCATAGACGCGCTGGCGTGCTTCCTGCTCGCGGCGATCATCTCGACCACCGATCCATCGGCGGTCATCAGCATCTTCCGCGACATCGGCGCGCCGCGCCGCCTGTCGATCCTGGTCGAGGGCGAATCGGTGCTGAACGACGCCGCAGCCATCGCCGTGTTCAGCATCATCATGGCCGTTCTCGCCGGCACCGCGGCGCAGACCGACGTGCTGTCGGGTTCGTTGGCCTTCCTCAAGGGCTTCCTCGGCGGACTGGCGCTGGGTTTCGTGCTGGGCCGCGCCGCCTGCCTGCTGATGTCGCCGTTCCAGGCCAATCATCTGGGCGTCGTCTCCGTCACGCTCGCCACCGCCTACGTCACCTTCATCGTCGGCGACCGCTATCTCGGCGTCTCCGGCGTCGTCGCCGTCGTCGCCGCCGCCCTGACCGTCGCCGCGTCCGGTCCCACCCGCGTCGCGCCGGGCGTCTGGCGCAGCGTCGTCGAGACCTGGCGACAGCTCGAGTTCTGGTCCAATTCGCTCATCCTGGTGCTGGCCGCGATGCTGGCCGCCGACGTGCTCGACGACCTGCAGTGGATCGATCTCGGCTACATCGTGGTGGTGGTGGTCGCCGCCCTGGTGGCGCGGGCGCTGGTGCTGTTCGGCCTGCTCCCCGGCCTGAGCCTGCTGAAGCTCGCCGAGCCGGTCGACGATCGCTACAAGGCGGTGATCCTGTGGGGCGGCCTGCGCGGGGCGGTCACCATGGTGCTGGCGCTGGTGGTGGTGCAGACCGAGGCGCTGGCGCCCGAAACGCGCCAATTCGTCGGCGTGCTGGCCACCCTCTTCGTGCTCTTCACGCTGTTCGTCTCCGGCCTGACATTGCGGCCGCTGATGAGGCTGTTCCGCCTCGACCGCCTCAGCCCGATTGATCGCGCCCTGCGCGACCGCGTGATGGCGCTGTCGCGCGCCTCGGTCGCCGCCGACGTCAAGGCGGTGGCGCGCAACTACGGGCTCAGCGAACTGTGGGAGGAGATCGCCGCCTCCGCCCGCCCGGCCGCGGACGCCGCGCCGACGCCGATCGTCCCCGACGACGCGGTGCAGGTCGGCCTGATCACGCTGGCCAATCGCGAGAAGGAGCTCTATTTCAGCCATTTCGACCAGCGCATCATCTCGCGCCGCATGGTGGCGCAGCTGGTGGCCGGCGCCGAGCGCCTCGCCGACGAGGCCCGCGCCGCCGGCGAGGAGGGTTACCGGCACGGCGCCCAGCGGGCTGGCGGCATGGCGCTGGGCCTGCGCCTGGCGCTGGTGATCAACCAGTGGCTCGGCCTGTCGCGGCCGATGTCGATCCAGCTCGCCGACCATTGCGAGGCGCTGCTGACGACGCAGCTGGTGCTGTCCGAGCTGGTCACCTTCAACCGCGCCCAGTTGCGGCCGCTGTTCGGATCGGAGGTGGCCGATCGGCTCGCCGCCCAGATCGCCGCCCGCCAGGAGCTGGTGCAGCGCGCGCTCGATGCGCTCAGCCTGCAATACGCCGGCTACGCCGACAGCATGCGCCGCAAGTACCTGACGCGCGCGGCGCTGCGCTTCGAAGGCGCCGAATACGACCGCCAGCTCGCCGAATCGATGATCAGCCGCGAAGTCTACAACGACCTGCAGCGCGATCTCGGCCGCCGCCGCGGCGAGGCCGAGCGCCGTCCGCCGCTCGATCTCGGCATGGAACTGCGCGCCATGATCGCCTCCGTGCCGCTGTTCGCCGGCCTCGACGCGGCCGGCATCGCCCAGCTCGGCCGCATGCTGCGCCCGCGGCTGGCGCTGCCCGGCGAGACCATCGTCCAGCGTGGCGGGCGCGGCACGGAGATGTATTTCATCGCCGCCGGCGCCGTCGACGTCGTGCTGCATGCCGGACTGGTGCGGCTCGATACGGGCAATTTCTTCGGCGAAATGGCGTTGCTGTCCGACCAGCGCCGCAACGCCGACGTGGTCGGCGTCGGCTACTGCCATCTGCTGGTGCTGCGGCGTTCGGATTTCCGCCGCCTGCTGCGGGCCCGGCCAGGGTTGCGCGAGGAGATCGAGCGCGTCGCCGCCGCCCGTGTCGCTCCGCCGCCGCCGGCCGATCCCAGGCCCGAGCCCAGCGCCGGCGGCTGATCGCGGCAGGGCAGGAACCTGCCGCCGATTACTTCAGCGATTTCAGTGCGCTGCCGAAGCCGTTGAACCCTGGGCGCGGCCAGCCGTTGCGCCTATATCACGCCCGGCGCCAATTGTGGCGCTTATGCCTCCGGACCAATACCCGCCGCACGGCGCTCCCCGTATCATAGCCAAGTTATAGCGAGTGACCCGTTGAGCACCTTCCGCAAGAGTTTATCCCCCATACGTCGCCGCCTTGACGGACGGCGCGGCATGGCGCAACTGCGCGCCGGCCTGGCCGGCCTGATGATGATGGCGCTGCCAGTGGCCGCGCTGGCCGAGGCCCCGGGGGCCGAGATGCTGCGCGCGGCCCTCGAAGTCGAGGAGATCTCGATCGACGGCCGCCGGCTCGATGGCGCTTCCCTGCGTCGCTTCTACCAACCGCGCCAGCATGCCGCCGCCTGGCTGGGGCCGGCCGCGCCGCTCGACCGCGCCGGTTTCATCGCCGCGCTGCGGACCGCGCCGGCGCACGGGCTGGAGCCCAACGACTACCACCTCGCCGCCATCGACGCGCGCGAGCCCGGCGCCGGCCCGGCCGGTGTCGAGCTGGAACTGCTGCTGTCGGACGCCTGGTTCCGCTACGCCACCCATATGCGGGTGGGCCGCGTCGACATGGCCGCGATCGAGGACGACTGGGTCCTGCCGCCCACGCCGTTCGACGCCGTCGCAGCCCTTGCCGCCGTCGCCGATCCCGCCGCCTTCAACGCCCTGATGGCGTCGCTGCCGCCGCAGCAGCCGCTCTACCGCCGCCTGATGCAGGCGCTGGTGGAGATGCGCCTGCGCCTGGCCGGTCCGGTTCTGCCGTCGGTCATGCCCGGGCCGGCGATCAAGCCCGACGCCAGCGATCCGCGCCTGCTCGCCGTGCGCCGGCGGCTGATCGCCGAAGGCGATCTGGCGGCCGACAAGGCGCAGGGTGAGACGCTCGACGCCGAACTCGTAGCGGCCCTGGAAAGGTTCCAGCGACGCTACGGTCTGGAGGCCGACGGCGTCGTCGGCGCGCGCACCATTCTGACGATGAACATTTCGCCGGCCACGCGCATCGAGCAGATCCTGGCCAATCTCGAGCGCCTGCGCGCCATGCCGCGCGACATTCCCGACACCGCGCTGGTGGTCAACGTGCCGGCGACCGAGGCGATCCTGACCGCCAACGGCGAGGTGGCCTTCGCCGCCAATGTCATCGTTGGCACGCCGGCCAACCCGACACCGGTGCTGGCGGCGAGTTTCCGCTCGCTGCTGCTCAACCCGCCCTGGACGGTGCCGCACTCGATCGCCACCAAGGAAATCCTGCCCAAGCTGCAGCGCGATCCGGCCTATCTCGGCCGCCAGAACATGGTGATCCTCAAGCGTGAGCACGATCCGCAGGGCTGGGAGCTCGACTGGCGCGCCTACAGGCGCAACTACTTCCCCTTCGTCTTGCGCCAGCTGCCCGGTCCCGGTACGGCGCTCGGCTACGTCAAGTTCGAGATGCCGAACCGTTTCGACGTCTATTTGCACGACACGCCCGACCGGCGCCTGTTCGCCCGCGGCGATCGCTACTTCAGCCACGGCTGCGTGCGGCTGCAGAACCCGCGCGTGCTGGCCGCCTGGCTGCTGCGCGACAATCCCGCCTGGTCGGCCGAGGCGATCGACGCGGCGATCGCTTCGGGCGTCACCCAGCGCGTCGGTCTGCCGCGCGCCATCCCGATCTATCTCGTCTACCAGACCGTGTTCGAAGGCCGCGACGGCTCGCTGCAGTTCCGCCACGACGTCTATGGCCGCGACTGGCGGCTGAACATGGCGCTGCATCAGCTGCGCGAGGGCATCCTGCCGGCGCAAAGCACTGTGATGGTCGCTGCCGCAAAACCACCCGATCTGTCGAAAAAAGAGGCATCTGATCTACCGACCAGGGGTCCGAACTAAGTCAATAAGGGACTGAAATACCTCGTGGAATCCGTCGTTGCCTGTCTGGCATGCACAATGCTAAGCAGGGGGTAAGAAGCCGAGACTCATCGGCCTCGAAAATGAATGACAGGGCTTCACGGGGAGTTCATGACCAAAGGCACGACCTTGGGCCGCCGCGGCTTTTTCTCGCTGTCGGCCGCCATCGCCGCTGCATCCGCATCGACCGTCCTCCTGCCGTCCGCGGCCCTTGCCGCGCCGGCCATCACCGGCAAGGCCGCCGCAACGGCGACCCGCACGCTCAACATCGTCAACGTCAATACCGGCGAGAGCGGCAAATTCCTTTACTGGGAGCAGGGCCGTTACCTGCCAGAAGCGATGCGCCGGATCGAGCACATCCTGCGCGATCGCCGCAACGACGAGACGCACGAGATCAGTCCGGAGCTGGTCGACCTGATCGTCGCCCTCGGCCGCAAGCTGAACAGCGATGCGCCGTTCCAGATCGTCTCGGCCTATCGTTCGCACGAATCGAACGAGGAGATGGCCGCCACCAAGCGCGGCGTCGCCAAGCGCAGCTACCACATGCAAGGCAAGGCCGTCGATCTGCGCATGCCCAATCGCGGCCTGCACATGGTGCGGGGCGCGGCGCTGCAGCTCAAGGCCGGCGGCGTCGGCTACTACCCGCGCAGCAACTTCGTCCATGTCGATGTCGGTCCGGTGCGGCGCTGGTAGGCCAGTCCCCGTATCGTGTGAAAACCAGCGACGGCGGGTCCTGAACCCGCCGTTTTGCATTTGGCCGCCCGTCCGGCCAAGATGGCGAAGCGGGCACGCAGGGTCGCCCCGATGGCACGATCCTTGCGTTTTCCGGTGGCGGGACGGAAGCGGAAAGGCGTGCGCTTGCAGCAGCAGAACCAGAACGGCGGAAACAGGGTCGCGGCATTCGACGAAATGCGCCTGCCGGACAATGCCGTGCGCGACGCCTATCGCGACCTGACCGCCTGGCTGCAGTACACGCCGAACGAGATTTTCCTGCGCAAGCGCCAGGAGGCCGACGCGCTGTTCCGCCGTCTGGGCATCACCTTCGCCGTCTACAGCGAAGGCGGCGATCGCGAGCGGCTGATTCCGTTCGACATCATTCCGCGCGTGCTGGCCGCCAAGGAATGGGAATCGCTGTCGAAGGGGCTGGTGCAGCGGGTCAAGGCGCTCAACGCCTTTCTGCACGACATCTACCACGAGCAGGAGATCCTCAAGGCCGGCCGCGTGCCCTCCGAGATGGTGCTCAACAATCCGTTCTTCGTGAAGCAGATGGTCGGCATCGACCTGCCGGGCCAGGTCTACACGCATATCGCCGGCATCGACGTGGTGCGCACCGGCGACAGCGAGTTCTACGTGCTGGAGGACAATCTGCGCACGCCCTCGGGCGTCTCCTACATGCTCGAGAACCGCGAGATCATGATGCGGTTGTTCCCCGAGCTGTTCGCGCAGAACCGTGTCTCGCCCGTGGCCCATTATCCCGACGAACTGCTGCAGACCCTGCGTTCGGTGGCGCCGGCGCGGGCGGGCGGCGATCCCACCGTGGTGCTGATGACGCCCGGTTCCTACAACAGCGCCTATTTCGAGCATGTGTTCCTCGCCGAACAGATGGGCGTCGAACTGGTCGAGGGCCAGGACCTCGTGGTGCGCGACGAACAGGTGTTCATGCGCACCGCCGCCGGGCCGCGCCGCGTCGACGTCATCTATCGCCGCATCGACGACGACTTCCTCGACCCGCAGGTGTTCCGGCCCGATTCGGCCCTCGGCGTGCCCGGGCTGATCGGCGCCTATCGCGCCGGCAACGTCGCGCTGGCCAACGCGGTCGGCACCGGCATCGCCGACGACAAGGCGATCTACGTCTACGTGCCCGAGATGGTGCGGTTCTATCTCGGCGAGGAGCCGATCCTCAACAACGTGCCGACCTACGCGCTGCGCAAGCCGGACGATCTGAAGTACGTGCTCGAGCATCTGCCCGAGCTGGTGGTCAAGGAGGTCCACGGCTCGGGCGGCTACGGCATGCTGGTCGGCCCGCGCGCCTCCAAGGCCGAGATCGAGGCCTATCGCGAACGCGTGCTGAAGGATCCGTCCGGTTTCATCGCCCAGCCCACCCTGGCGCTGTCGACCTGCCCGACCTTCGTCAACGAGGGCGTTGCGCCGCGGCACGTCGATCTGCGCCCCTTCTGCCTGGTCGGTGCCGACGAGATCCGGCTGGTGCCCGGCGGCCTGACCCGGGTGGCGCTGCGCGAGGGCTCGCTGGTGGTGAATTCCAGCCAGGGCGGCGGCACCAAGGACACCTGGGTTCTGGAGGGCTGAGGCGTGC